>SBGO01000328.1 GCA_006226565.1 Deltaproteobacteria bacterium
CTCCCACGCGCGCCTCGCCGCCGAGCCCTCCGGCGCCAGCGCGGCCCTGCTGACCGCCGCCGGGGTCGCGCGCGACGTCGCCGAGACCCTCGTGCGCCGTGCGCTCGAGCGCGTGGCGCCCCACGACGACGCCTCCGCGCCCCGCACGCCGGATCTCGCCGAGGAGATCCACCGCACGCTCCAGGTCGCGCGCCCCCTGTGGCACCAGCCGAGCGGGACGGTGTGCGCCCTGATCGGCCCGACCGGCGCCGGCAAGACCACCACCCTGCTGAAGGTCGCCGCGCTGGCCCGCTTCGCCCACGGCCGCACGGTCGGCCTGGTGACGACCGACGTCGAGCGCATCGGCGCGTACGAGCAGCTCGCCCTCTTCTGCGACGTCATGGGGCTCCCGCTCGCCGCCGCCGCGGACCGCGCCTCCCTCGACGACGCCCTCGACGGCTTCGCCGGCGTCGACCTCGTGCTCGTCGACACCCCCGGCCACAACCCCTTCGACGAGCGCGCGCGCCGCAGCGTCCTGAGGGCCCTCGCGAGCCGCGAGGTCACCCAGCACCTGGTCCTCCCCGCGACGCTCACGACCCGCCTCATCGCCGACACCGTCGAGCGCTACAGCGGCCCGAGCCTCACCTCGCTCATCCTGACCAAGGTCGACGAGGCCCGCGGCCTCGGCGCCCTCCTCGCCGTGGCGATGGCGACCGACCTGCCCGTCAGCCACACCTGCGACGGCCAGGAGATCCCCGACGCCATCCACGCCGTCGACCGGGGGCGCGTCATCCGCGAGCTCCTCGGCCAGCCCTCGTGATCGGAGCCGGGACGCCCGCATGAGCCACTCAGACCCGATCACCTACCGCGCCCACGCCGCCCCCGAGGGCTCGCGCCTGCGCGTCCTCGCCGTCGCCGGCGCCAAGGGGGGGAGCGGCAAGACCAACGTCGCGGTGAACCTGGCGATCGCGGCCGCCGAGACCGGCCGCCGGGTGCTCCTCATCGACGGCGACGCCGCGCTCGCCAACGCCGACGTCCTGCTCGACCTGGCACCGCGCCACCACCTCGGCGACGTGCTCTCGGGCGCGCGGCCGATCGAGGAGGCGCTGGTCGAATCCCCCCACGGCGTGACGCTGCTGCCGGCGGCCTCCGGCGAGCTCGGCCTCGAGCGCCTCGACGACGCCGGAAAGCTCGCGCTCCTGGGCGCGCTCGAGAGCCTCGGCGACGCCTACGACGCCGTGGTGATCGACACCCCCTCGGGGCTCTCGCCGAACGCCCGCTTCTTCGCCGGGGCCGCCGAGGACGTCGTGCTCGTCACCACGCCCGAGCCGACGGCCCTCGTCGACACCTACGCCGGGCTCGAGGCCCTCGCGCGCGACCACGGGACGACGCGCGCCCAGCTCGTCGTGAACCAGGCCGCCGACGCGGCGACGGCGATCGCGGTCTGCGAGCGCCTCGCGCACCTCGCGCGCCGCTTCCTCGGGCTCGACGTCCAGCTGGCGGGCTGGCTGCCCTTCGACGTCCGCGTCCACCGCGCCGTGATGCGCCAGGTCCCGGTGCTCGTCGACGCGCCGGACGCGCCGTACAGCCGGCATCTCCGCGGCGTCGCCGAGCACCTCCTCGGCCAGGGCGCGCCCGACGGCGCCGACCGCCTGCGCTTCTTCTGGCGACAGCTCTTCGCGTCGCCGAGCGCGGCGCTGCGCACGGCCCCCGAGCGCAGCCTCCTGTCCTGAGGACGCGCGGCTCCCGTCGACCGGGAGCCGCGGCCCACGGGCGGCGCTACTCGAAGGTGGCCCGGAGGGTCGCCCGGGTCGGGAGCGGCACCTCGTAGCCGACGAGCACGGCGTACCAGACGCCGGGGGCCGGGTCGTAGACCATCACGCGCTCGGGCGCGGCGAAGGTCGCGCCGGTCGGGCCCGACGGCGCGCCGGTCGTCGGGTCGATGAGGTAGAGATCGAGGTCCGTGGTCGGGAAGCGGTCCCACTTCCGCGTCCAGTCGAGGTCGAAGGTGGCCACGGCGGTGTCGGGCGGCACCTCCACCGCGGCGATGACCTGGCCCCACTGCGGCACGCGGACGTTGTCGAGGACGACCTCACCGGCCGGCGGCGGGGCGTCGTCGGCGCGCGCGACCGTGAGCTGGAAGCTCACCGGCGACTCGTTGGTGTAGTCCGCGGCCAGGGTGAGCTTGAGCAGGCCCGGCTGCATCGGCTGCTCGACGAGCAGCGAGGCGCCGAACGGCGTGCTCGCGATCCACTGCCCGTCGAGGACGTCGAGGCGCACGGTCGGCCCGTAGGTGTAGGAGGCGTAGTAGATCGAGAACGTCGACGGCAGCGCGGTCCGCTCGGCACCCTGGACGTGGATCTCCAGGGTGTTGGGGACGAAGCTCCAGGCGCTGTTGTCGGGCGTGTCGACGGCGTCGAGCTGGAAGACGACCTGGCTGGTCACGTCGCCGATGGCGACCACGACGTCGCGGGTCTCGCCGGGCGCGAGCGTCGTCGGCTCGAGCTCCTCGATGCGCGTGTCGCCGGCCCTCGGGGTCCCGAGGACGTTGGGCGCCAGCACGCCGACGTGGATCGTCTCGTCGTAGCCCGAGGCGGTGCCCATGACGAGGGCGTCGAGCGAGGCCGGGACGTCGAGGAGCCCGGCGCCCTGGGTGGTCAGGCCGCGCCAGCTCTCGCCGACCGCGGTCGGGTTCGCGCCGGCGAGGAGCGCCTCGCGAAGATCCGCCGGGTCGATCGGGAGCCCGTTCGCGAGGGCGTAGCCGACGAGCAGCGCGGCGCCACCGGCGACCGCCGGGGAGGCGGCCGAGGTGCCGGAGCCCCAGCCGAAGTCGCCGTTGATGTCCTGGGTGAAGCTCCAGCTGCCGTGCGCGGCGAGGTCCGGGCCGGAGCGGCCGTCGCTGGTCGGGCCGCGGCTCGAGAAGTTGGCGATGCGGGTCTCGTCGGTCGGCCGCATCACCAGCCCCATCCCGGCGTAGCCGAACGTGAGCCCGTAGTACTCGTAGAAGAAGCGGGAGGACGGCGCGAAGTCGGCGGCGGCGACCGCGAGGGAGTCGAGGGCGGTGGCGGGCGCCGCGACCGAGTTGGGCTTCGGGCCGGAGTTGCCGGCGGCGGCGACGACGAGCACCCCGGCGTCGGCGAAGGCGCGCAGGAAGCGATCGGACACGTCGCCGCGGTCCTGCATGGTGGCGAAGCCGAGGCTCAGGTTGACCACGCGGACGTCGAGGGCGCCCGTCCGGACCAGGGTCAGGACGTGGTCGAGCCCCGCGAAGATGTCGGACAGGGTCCCGTCGCCCGAGCCTGCGCGCAGGACCTTCACGGGGTAGATCTGGGCGAGGGGCGCGACGCCGAGCAGGTTGAGGAGATCCACGCCGGGCCCGCAGGCGTCGGGCACGAGCGGGAGGCCGGACACGGCCGCGGCGTAGTGCGGCACCGTGCCCACGGGGAAGCAGAGGCCGCAGTACGACGCGATGACGTTGGCGACCGAGGTCCCGTGGAAGTGGTTGTCGAAGCTCGTCGCCGGGATGCCGTCGTCGGTGGCGTTGTAGCCGTCGGGGAAGCCGGGCGCGCCCGTGACGGCGTGGGCGATGCAACTCGTCGGGGCGACGCCGGTGTCGACGACCGCGACGACGGCGCCGGTGCCCATCGCGGTGACGTCCCAGACGTAGGCGGCGCCGGTGTAGAGGTAGTTGGCGGCGTTGGCGGGGTCGACCGCGCCGAGGTCGGCGCCCGTGAGCACCGCGTCGGGCGCGGTCGCGAGGGTGACGGGGCCGAAGCCGTGGGGGTCGGCGCCGCCGGGGATCGTGACGACCGCGTCCTCGTAGATGGCGGCCCCCGAGAGGGCAAAGGCGCTGTCGACGCGCGCGGCGGTGACCGGCGCGTTGTCGAAGACGTGGGTCACCACCCCTCCGGCGGCGGTCACGGCGGCGGCGACCGCCTCGGACGAGAGGCCGTCGTGCACGATGAGGACGTCGGGCGAGCGCGCCGCGACGCCGGGCGCTAACCCGAGCAGCAGAACGAGCGTGACACACAGGTTGCGAATGCAGGCCATGGGGGTCCCTCCAGGTGACACCGAGAGCCTCCGCGCCAGCCGGTCGCCCAAGCGGGCGCACCACGGCGGCACGCGCCGCCGCCTCCCCGACGGCCGCGCGGACGGGTGCGTCGAGCCGTCTCCGGCCCTGACGCGTCATCTTCCTGCGGAGTTTGGGCGGACCAGTGCAGCATACGTACCAGCGTCCCCGGACGCGCCGCAGCGTTCGACGATGCGCCCACCCGCAGCACGCACAACCCACCAAGAAATCTATGCTTCTCGCGATCGCGACGCCCCCGATCCGGGCGCGTGAGGGCCACGGCACACAAAGCCGGTGGGTGAAATAACGCGCAGTCGAGAGAATACAGACCGTTCTACCCAACTCCGTCGCGTCGCCGGGTGTTCTCCCCCTACCCGCGCCCCGTCACCACGCCCTCGTGGCCCAATCCCCCATCGGGGCCTCGGCCGTCGCGGCCGCGAAACGAGGACCCCGGGCCCCCGCCTCTCGCGAGGGCTCCGAGCCGACTCGGGGGTGCCGTTTTTTTGACGCTCCGCCGCCCCGCCCCGACGATCGGTCCCAACGCTGTGACCGTCCTCCCCTCGCGTGGCACAGGAGAAGCACCCTTCACCATGAGCCGCCCCCCCCACCCGACCAAGCGCATCGTGTGCGCCCCCGACTCCCCGCTGCAGCGCGTGCTCCGCTCGCTGCCGCGGGTCGCCAAGAGCCCGGCGCCCGCCCTCGTCATCGGGGAGAGCGGCACCGGGAAGGAGGGCGTCGTCCGGCGCATCCACGATCTCGGGCCGTGGAGCGGTGGGCCGTTCGTGCCGCTCAACTGCGGCGCCGTCCCGGCGAGCCTGCTCGAGAGCGAGCTCTTCGGCCACGTGCGCGGCGCCTTCACCGGGGCGGACCGCGGGCGCGCGGGGCGCATCGAGGCCGCGGCCCACGGCACCTTCCTGCTCGACGAGGTCGGCGAGCTGCCGCTCGCGCTCCAGCCGAAGCTCCTGCGCGTCCTCCAGGAGCGCGAGTTCAACCCGGTCGGGAGCGAGTCCCGCAAGCGCGTCGAGGCCCGCATCGTCGCGGCGACGAACCGCGACCTGGTGGCGGAGGTCGAGGCCGGGCGGTTCCGGAGCGATCTCTTCTTCCGGCTCGACGTGGTGCGCATCGAGCTGCCGCCGCTGCGCGAGCGGATGATGGACGTTCCGCACCTGGCGCAGCACTTCCTCGAGCTGCACGCCGAGCCCAACGGCTCGCGCGTCACGGGCTTCACCCCCGAGGCGCTCGACGAGCTCGGCCGCTACGGCTGGCCCGGCAACGTGCGCGAGCTCGAGAACATCATCCTGGGCATCCTCGTCCTCCGCGAGGACGGCCTCATCGAGCGCGAGGACATCCGGCGCAAGCTGAGCCAGCGCCCCGGCGCGGCGGCGGCGGCGCGCGACGGCGTCTCGATCGCGCTGCCCGCGGACGGGCTGAGCCTCAAGGACACCCTCGAGCGCGTCGAGCGCGACCTCATCCGCGAGGCGCTGCTCCGGACCCACGGCAACCGCTCCCACGCCGCGACGCTGCTCGGGCTGAACCGCACGACCCTCGTCGAGAAGCTCAAGCGGCGCCCGGTCGGGTCCGACTACGAGGAAGCGCACGCCTGAGGCACCGCGCGGCGGACGCTCCCGATCGCATCCGGCCGGTCGACGGACCTCCCGTCCGTGGCGGCGCGAAACTGCTGGCCCGACCGCCGCTGGATGGTATGGTCCGGCCGCTATGCGGGATCACACACGATTCGTGCGCGCGACCGTCGCGCTGACCCTGACGCTCTTCGCCTGCGGCGACGGCACGACCGACGCCGGGCCCGACATCGACCGCGACGCGTCGCTCTTCGACACGCTGGCGCAGGACAGCGCCACCGCGACCGGAGAGGACGCGCTGGCCGTCGACAGCGCCGCCCCCGAAGACGCCGCGGTGGACGACGCCGCCTCGAACGACGCCAGCGACGACACGGCGGCGCCCCCCGACACGGTCGCCGCCGACACCGCCGAGGCCGACACCGTCGTCCCCGACCCCGCCCCGCCGGTCCTGTGGTTCGTCCACATCTCGGACACGCACGTCGGCTCCTCGAGCCGCGCCTCGGCGACCCTCGCGTACGTCTTCGAGACGGTCGTCCCGACGGTCGACCCGGTCGCGACCATCCACACCGGCGACCTCGTCGACGACGGCGGCGAGGCCGACCAGTGGGCCGCCTACGCCGAGCTCGTGAAGGCCGCCCCGGCGTGGCCGCGCTACGTCGAGCTCATCGGCAACCACGACAAGAAGAACGACGGGACGCCGAGCTGGATGGCGAGCTCGGTGTCCGGCCCGGCGGGCGCGGGCCTCTATGGCCAGCTCTTCTGGGACACTCCGGCCGGCCGCGTGCGCCTCATCCGCGCGGACACCTCGGACTCCAGCATCAACGCGACCAACGTCGCCGGCTACTTCGGCGGGGACCAGCGCGACGACCTCCTGGCGCTCCCCGCCGGCGATCCGCCGCCGGTCCTGACCCTCGTCGCCGGCCACCACCCCATCAACGGCCTCACGGCGCTGACGCTCCTCGGCTCCGGCGACCGCATGGACGCGCTGCTCGGCATCACCAGCGCCGCCGCCTACCTCTGCGGGCACGTCCACGAGGTGGACATCGCCCCCCACGACGACACCCTGGCCGTCCAGGCGCCGTCCCTCGGCAAGCCCGGCGGGCTCAGCGGGATCACCGGCTTCACCCTCGTCGCCTGGGACGGCGGCGCGGTGAGCGCCCAGGTGGTCCTCCTCGAGGGCGACACGCCGACCGTCGACTGGCCGGTCTTGATGGTCACGCACCCGACCCACGGCGGGAAGGCGACCCTCGGCGAGGGCGTCGAGGTGCGCGCCCTGGCGTTCGCGCCCGCCGGCGTCGACACGGTCGAGGCGCGCCTCGCCGGCGGCACCTGGGCCCCGCTCTCGGCCGCCGACAACGGCGTCTGGCGCGGGCCGCTGACCCAGGCG
>SBGO01000556.1 GCA_006226565.1 Deltaproteobacteria bacterium
TCCCGCAGGTCCCGCCGCAGCCGTCGTCGCCGCACACCCGGCCCGCGCAGTCGGCCACGCAGGGCGCCTCGCACCAGCCGGCGTCGCAGACGTCGCCGCCGGTGCACTCGCCGCAGCTGCCGCCGCAGCCGTCGTCGCCGCACTGCTTGGAGAGGCAGTTGGGCACGCAGCTCACGCACTGGCTCTGGTAGCACTCGAGGCCGCCGGTGCAGGTGCCGCAGGTCCCGCCGCAGCCGTCCTGGCCGCAGCTCTTGCCGTCGCACTCGGGGACGCAGGGCGCGCTGGCGATGTCGGCGCGGAGCCGCATCACGAAGTCTCCGGAGACGCCGGCGCCCTCGGCCCACATCCACGTCGTGCTGCCGCTGCACATCCCGAGCGGCGTCACGGCGTGCATGACGTTCGCGTAGGGGGTGGTCACCTGGTCCTGGATGGTGGCGACCGCCTGGCAGCCGCAGCCGCCGAGGTCCGGCCAGTAGATGCACTGGATGTCGCCCCAGGCGTTCGAGGTGGTCTCGGTCGGGGCGTCGGTGAAGCGGATGACCAGGAAGATGTTGCCGCCGAAGATGAGCGGCGGGTGGTTCTCGGGGTCCTCGAGGTCGAAGGTGATGGTGTAGCCGACGCCGCCCTGGAGCGGCAGCCCGAGCTCCTGGGTGCTCGGGTTGAAGATGCCGCCGGTCGACGCCACGAAGAGCGGCTGGGTGCCCGGGTCGGGGCCCGTCGAGTCGGTGTTGTAGACCTCGATCTGCGCGTTGGCGGTCAGGCTCGGGTTGAGCGGTGGCGCCGCCAGGATGAGGTCGAAGCCCGTGATCTGGAGCGGGTAGGCGCTGGGTGACGGGCGGAAGATCTGACCGAACGCCTCGCCCTGCACGAAGCCCGGCTGGACCGCGACGGCCGACCCGTTGATCTGCGCCAGCGCCGCCGTGAAGTCCTCGGGGAACTGGTCGTGCTTGTAGACGTGCGGGACCGCCCCGGCCGGGCGGGCCGCGGTGAACGACGTCAGGGCGAAGGTCAGCGCGGCGAGGGAGACCAGGGCAAGCCGTTTCATGAGGGCTCCTTGCGAAGTCGCAAGAACCCTAGCGAAGTTTGCGACCCGAGTCAGCCGCGCTGGCGCTGCGCTTCGTCTTCCGCGGCGCGGTCGAGGCGCGCGACGTGGTCGTCGATGGACTCCGCGCCGTCGTGGACGAGGTGGAGCTGCTGCACCGTGAGGATGATGCCGACGACGAAGATCGCGAGGTCGAGGACCGTGGCGAGGCCGCGGACGTCGGTCGCGTCGTCCGTCGCCAGGACCACCGCGCCGACGAGCATCGCGGCGAGCAGCGGCATGAGGCTGGCGATGCGGCGGGCGCGGCGCGCGAGCGCGTGCTCGCCGAGGGTCCGGCCGAGGCGCGCGAGCGACCACGCCAGCACGAGCGGCGCGACGAGCATCAGGGCGCCCGTCAGGACGCCCGGGACGAACGTGGCCGTCGGGGAGAGGAAGTCGGCCGCCGCCAGGACGACGACGAGGAGGATGACGAGGTCGCCGAGGAAGAGCAGGCTCGACAGCCAGCCGGCCCAGCGCGCCGGCCCGTGCGCGCCCGAGGCGGCCGGGATGCGGGCGTAGCGCATCGCGCCGAGGGCGGCGGCGAGGGAGCCGGACGCGAGGCCGAGCGCGATCACGAGGGCGAGGAACCAGGTCAGCGCGCCGCCACCGGCGCTGGTGCTCGGCGCGACCGACGCGACCAGGGCGACCGCGACACGCGCCACGAGCCCCCCGAAGTAGACGCGGAGGCCGTCGCGTGCCTCGATCCACAGGGCCCGCTCGGGGGACGGCGGCGGGGCCACGTGCAGGCCGAGCAGGCGCTCGTGGCGCGGGACCCAGCGCTCCTCGTGCTCGTCTTCTTCCGTCGCGGGCCGGGCGTCGTCGCGGTCGCGGCGGCGGTTGTCGAGCCGCACCACCGGGTAGGGGTCGTGCAGCGAGACGTCCTCGAGCGGCACGGGCGGCGAGGCGGCCCGGGTGAGGAAGCGCGCCAGCCGATGGATGGGGAAGAGCGTGAGCCCGAGGACCGGCACGAGCAGGAGCCAGAGGGCCGTGCGCCAGGGGCCGCCGGTCTCGGTCTCCGCCAGCGCGCCGGAGAGGTGGGCGGCGGCGTAGAGGGACAGGAACACGACCAGCGCCAGCTGACCGTAGAGGGCGAAGCGCACGATGGGGCGCGCGCCTGCGCCCGCGGCGGCCCGGGCCACGCCGCTGAGGAGGGACGCGCTCGCCGCGAGGAGCGCGAGCTGGCCGACGAAACGCAGGCCCGCGAGCTGCGCGGGGGGGAGGGAGTCGAGGAAGCCCGCGACGCTCCACGCGCCTTGCGCGGCCACGGCGACGCCGGTCAGGAGGAGCGCCGTGGTGATGGGGAGCCGCGCCCCGGTCCGCTGCGGGACCGCGCGGCAGCGGCCCACGCCGAGGGCCATCCAGAGCGTCGCCCCCAGGGTGAAGACCCCGAAGATCTGCCGGATCCAGCCGAAGAGCTCGCGTGAGCCCGGCGCCTCGGGCGCGATGTGGGTGACCGCCACGAGCGCGAGCAGCAGGACCTGCACGCCCAGGGCCTTGAACACCACGTCCAGACCGGACTCCAGGGCGTCCCACCCGGGGGCATCGCGCCAGCTCGCCTCGTGCACCGTCGCGCTCACCGCGCTCGCTCCTCGTCGTGGCGGCGGTCGGACCGCGCGCCGCTCGCGCCCGGCGTGGACCCCGCGGTCGGATCTCGCGCCGCGCGCGCCGAACGGGGCTTCCGCCAGACTGACCCGGCCGCCGGGCGGCCTCCATCGGCCGCTACGCGGCGCCGGACGTTTTCCGGGACCTCGCGAGCGAGGCCCCGGAGCCATGTCCTAGCGGATGGCGCCCCGGGGGGCAATCGCCAACCGACCTCACGGTCCGCCGCGCGACTCCCGCCGTGGGCGGTCAGCCGCGCGCCGTGAGCATCGCCGCCGTGATCATGTCCCGCACGGCGGTCGGGTTCAGCTGCCCGGCCCGGTACCAGCGGATGCGGCCCGTCGGGCTCATGACCAGGAACAGCGGCATGTCGACGCCGCGCTCGCGGATGAAGGCCTCCGGGAGCATGTAGAACGGCGCCTGATCGCGCTGCCACAGCGGGTAGAGGAAGCGGTCGGTGCGCGGGTGGGCCTGCACCTTCTCGACCCCGTCGATGGCCACGCTGGCGAAGCCGATGCCCTCGCGCTCGAGCGCCGTGCGGAGCTCGCGCAGGAGCGCCAGCTCCTCCTCGGCGATGCAGGGCTTGCACCACGTCGCCCAGAAGGCGACGACCGTGCCGCGCCCCTTCAGCGCCTTCCCGAGGCTCGCCTTGCGCGGGCGGGCGCCGGGCGACTCGACGCGCAGGGCGTCGATGTAGCTCCCGGCGACGTCGACCGAGGTCAGCTCCTGGGTCTCGAAGGGCGCCCGCCCGGCGCGCTGGTCGAGGACGAGCAGGCGCTCGGCGAGCGCGGCCCGCTCGGCCTCGAGGCGCGCGAGCTGCCCCTCGAGGTCGCCGATCCGGCGCTCGAGGTCGGGCACCCGCGCGGCCGCGGCGCGCAGGCTCGAGAGCTCGTCCTGCTTGACGATCGTGTCGTCGGGCCCCAGCTCGGGGCCCGACGCGCACGCCGCGAGCGCCAGGGCGGTCGCGATCACCGAGAGCATCGGAGCGTGCCTCACTACGGCTTCTTGAAGCACGGGTAGGTGAAGACGAGGGCGCTCCGGTTGGCCTCGCGCTGGCTGAGCTTCTTGGTCGCCAGCCGCTCGGCGTCGAGGGGCGTCAGGTACATCTTCTCGTGCCCGTAGGTGATGTAGCCGACCCGCGTGTCGTCGATGCCGAGGTTGGTCACCAGGTACTGGCGCGTGTTCTCGGCCCGATCGAGGGCGTAGCGGAGGTTGTCGCGCCACGGGCCCTCACGGCTCGCGCGGCCGACGATGATGATGTAGCCCTCGGTGCCGCGGATGGCCTCGAGGAACTGCTGCAGCTCGCGCTGATCGGCCTTGTCGAGGTGGGTCTTGGCGGACCCGAAGGTGACGAGCTTGTGCGGCAGCTTCTCGAGCAGCGTCATGTACTGCGTGCGCGAGAGCAGCTGCGCCTCGTCGACCTCCTTGCAGGCCCCCTGCTGGCAGGCCGAGACGATCTCGTCGACGTGGGTGGTGAAGTTCTCGTCGGCGCAGAACGCCTCGCGGGCGAACTCCGCCTGCTTGTGGACGTCGCACACCACGTGGTCCGGGTAGTCCGCGCAGATCGTGCGCAGCCGCCGGTCCATCGCGTCGATGTCGCCGCTCAGCTCCTCGAGCTTCGCGGTCGCCATGAGGAGCTCCGCCGCCTTCTGCTCGTACTCGACCATCCGGACCATGCCCGGCGGCGTCGCGTTGTCGTCGACGACGACCTTGTCCTCCGGCGGCTTCTCGGTCTTGGTCGTCGCACAGCCGGTGAACAGCGCCGCGACGACGCCGCCCACGATCAACCACTGCTCCATCACTCGCATTGCGTTCCCCCCTTCCGAGCGATTCGTGGACGTTCTGTATATACCACAGCTTGCGATTGCACATCCCGTACCGAGCGCGGGGGGCGCGCGGCGCGCCGGCGGGCGATGCCGCGAGGTCGACGGCGCGCTCCCGCCGTTCGCCTCGCCGAGGCCGTGTGCACCGCGACGGCGCCGGGGAGATCTCGCGGCCTCGCGCCGCGCGCGTGGGGAATTTTTTCGGGGTCGGTGAAACCCTCGCCGGGAGCCGGCGTTCGAGACGGGCATGGAAGCGGAGGCCACCGTCTTGCAGTATCCCCCCATGACCGACTCGCGCGGCGACGACGGTGGGCGAGGCGCCATAGCGGCGTCGGCGCCCACGAGCACGCGACCGGAGAGCGCGCGCCCGCGAGAGGACGACGACCCGGGCGCCGCCTTGCTCGCCCGCTATCTCGACGGCGAGACCGCGGCCTTCGAGGCCCTCGTCCACCACTATCGCTCGCCGATCTACGGCTACCTGCTGCGGAGCGGCGTCACCTCGGAGGTCGCGGACGAGATCTTCCAGGAGACGTTCCTCCGCGTCCATCAGCACGGCCACAGCTATCGGCCGATGCGCCCGTTCCGCGTCTGGTTGTTCACCATCACGAACAACCTCCTGCGGAGCCATTACCGAAAACGCAAAGTGAGGCGAATCCTGGTCGACTGGTGGTTGGGCGCGTCGGGCCCGGACGCCCACCCCATCGAGCCGGAGTCGCACGCGCCCCTCCCCGAGGAGCACGCCGCCGCCCGCGAGTCGCTCGCGTGGCTCGAGCGCGCCCTCACCCACCTGCCCGACGGGCCGCGGCGCGCGCTGCTGCTGACCCAGGTCGAGGGCCTCTCCGGAGCCGACGCCGCGCTGGCGCTCGGCGTGCCCGAGGCCACCGTCAAGACCTGGGTTCGGCGCGGCCGCCTGGCGCTCGTCGACGCACGCCGCCGCGAAGGAGGCACCGAATGAGTCGCGACGAGATCCTGGGGCGGCCGCCGGCCGCGCCCGGTGAGGAAGCCTTGAAGGCCATCGACGAGGCGCTGCGCGGGTTGCCGCCGGTTCCGGCGCCGACGGCCACCGTGCGGCGGACGCTGGAGCGCGTCGAGCGCGCCCGGCAGCGCAAGTCGGGGCCGGTCCTCGGCTGGGTCATGGTGGCCGCCGCCTCCCTGGTCGCGGTGGTGGGCGCCTGGCTGAGCGTGCGTGGCGGCCTCGGGAGTGCCCCGGCCACGCCGACCGACAGCCTCGCGCGCTACGACGTGGACGCGAACGCGAACAAGGTGGAGGGGCGATACCGGCTGCGCGGCCTCGCCGAGCCGAGCGAGCTCGACGAGGACGAGGAGAGCCTCGGCGGCGACCGCGGCGAGGACGAGGGGCGCACGGAGCTCGAGCGCGGGCTCGTGGCCTTCGAGCAGCCGGTCGGCGGGCGCGACGTCACGCTGGTCCCGGCGACGACCGATGGCTCCACGGGGGGCGAGGGGCTCGACGGCGAGCGGCTCGCGAACGAGGTCGACAAGCTGTCGGTGAGCTTCGAGGATCGGCTGGTCGAGGACTCCAAGGACACGGGCGTCGCGCGGCCGGACGTCGCCCATCCGACGGTCGTGGTGACCGTCGACCGTGAGGAGACCCGCGACGAGACGCGCAACGGCGTCGGCGATCTGGCCCAGGTGGAGCTCACGACGGCGCCGACGGGCACGAACGTGCTCGTGGACGGCAAGCCCTGGTCGACGGTCACCGTCGCCGGGAACACGGAGCGGCCCGACGAGGCGGCGAACGCGCGGACCCAGGACTTCGTGACCGTGCTCCCGAACGGCGCCCCCGCCAACGCGCCGGCCGCGGCCCCCGAGCCGATCGTGGCGGCCGGCCAGGCCGAGACCGCGGCGCCGGTGACGAGCACCTCGACCCTCGAGGCCGGACGCTTCCAGCTCGACCTCCAGCAGCCGGCCTACAAGGCGCCGGTGGTCACGCGGGTGCCCGCGTTCGCGGAGGACTCGACCCTGGAGCCCGAGGTCTGTGACGGCCAGGACGAGGATTGCGGCGGGGCCTTCGACTTCCGCCTCGCCGGCGAGGGGACCGGCGAAGGCGAGGGGGACTACCGCAAGCTCGACGCCGAGAAGTCCGGCAAGCTGGCCGCGGCCGAGAACGCCGCCACGCCCAGCCAGGACGCGGCCAACCGGCGCGGCCCGCTGTACTGGGACGCGCCGGCCGGCGATGACGGGTGGCGTGACGACGACGGCGACGGCGTCGCCGCGGGCCCGATGCGGCCCGAGGCGGAGCCGGAGACCGGGCTCCGCGCCAAGGAGGAGGGCAAGAAGGACTTCCTGGGCGGGCTCGCCGGAAAGCGCGCGGTGCCGCCGCGGACGCTGGTGCCGCCGGCGGGGGCGACCGAGGGCCTCACGGCGCAGCCGACCCAGGGCTACTACGCCAACACCTACCTGCCCGGAGACCCGGAGACGCGCTGGCTGCGCGCCTCGCTGGCCGAACGCCTCACGCGGGACGGGGTCGACCTGCCCCTCGAGC
>SBGO01000547.1 GCA_006226565.1 Deltaproteobacteria bacterium
GGACGCCGACGAGCGGGCCGCCGACGTCGACGCGAAGCGGGCCGCGCTCGCCTCGGCGCGGGCGGTGGAGGCGCAGGCCGCGGCTGGGACGGCCACCCTCGATCAGCAGCTGGCCGAGGCGCGGGTGGTGGCGCCGTTCTCGGGCGTCATCGCCGCGCGCGAGCGCGACCCGGGGTCCTTCGTCGCGGTCGGCGCGACGATCGTCCGGGTGGTGGCGCAGCGGCCGCTCCGGGTGCGCTTCGAGGTGCCCGAGGCGGCGGTCGCCCAGCTCCTCGCGGACCGGCCGATCGCGGTGCAGGCGCCGCCGACCGGGGACACCCCGTGGACCGCCCACGTCACCGGCACCGCCGGCGAGGTGAGCCGCGAGCGGCGCGTGGTCACGGTCGAGGGGATCCTCGACGATCCGCCGCCGAGCTGGCTTCCCGGCATGTACGCCGAGGTGGAGGTCGTCGAGCGGGCGCTCGACGACGCGACCATCGTTCCGGCGGCGGCGATCCTGTCGCGCCTCGAGGACGGCGCCGTGAAGACCGGGGTCTTCGTGGTCGCCGACGACAAGGCGCGCTGGGTGCCCATCACCATCGCCGCGCGCGAGGGCGACCGGGCCGCGATCCACGGCGTGGTCCCGGCGGACGCGCGCGTCCTCGTCAGCGGGCACACCGACCTCGCCGACGGCAGCGCGCTCCTGATCGACGCGGCGGACGCGGGCAAGGCCGAGGCGGCGGGCCCGTGAGCCTGACCCGGCTGTCCGTCGGGCGGCCGATCGGCACGGCGGTCGTGTTCGCCGCGGTGTTGGTGGTCGGCATCGTCGCCGTCGGCAAGCTCGCGGTGGATCTGCTGCCGGAGGTCGACTTCCCCCGCATCTCCATCGTGACGCGCTACGAGGGCGTCGGCCCCGAGGAGATCGAGACCCTCATCACGCGGCCCGTCGAGCAGACCGTGTCCACGGTCGACCACGTCGTGGAGATCGAGGCCGTCTCGGCCGAGGGGCTGTCGCGGGTGATGCTCCAGTTCGACTGGGGCACCGACCTCGAGACGGCCGTGAACGACGTCCGCTCGTACCTCGACCGGCTCGCCAACCGCCTCCCCGACGACGCCGATCGGCCGGTCATCTACAAGTTCGACCTCGCGAGCGTCCCCATCGCGAGCCTGGGCGTGAGCGGCACGGCCGATCCCCGCCGCCTCCGCTACCTCGCGGACGAGACGCTGACCCGCCGGCTCGAGCGCGTCACCGGCGTCGCGGCGGTGCAGGTCCGCGGCGGGCGCGTCCGCGAGATCCGGGTCGAGCTCGACGCGGCCCGGCTCGTGGCCCTCGACGTGTCCGCCGACGTCGTGGTCTCCGCGCTCGCGGCCGAGAACAAGAACGTCTCCGCCGGCGACATGCTCGAGACCGGCAAGCAGGTCCTGGTGCGCGCCGTCGGCGAGTGGCGGACGCCCGAGGAGGTCGGCGACGTCCGGGTCGCCGTGCGGGACGGGCGGGCGATCTTCGTCCGCGACATCGGGCGCGTGGTCGACGGCTTCGAGGAGGTCAAGAGCGAGCAGTGGATCGACGGCGCGCCGGGCATCACGATGCGCGTCACCAAGCGCCCCGGCGCCAACACCATCACGGTCGTCGACGGCGTGCGCGCGGAGATCGCCCGCATCAACGCCGAGTACGACGGCCGCGTGAACGTGGTGCTCCTCAACAACGCCGCCGACTACATCCAGCGCTCGGTCACCAACGTCCAGTCCGGCGCCCTCATCGGCGCGCTGCTCGCGGTGCTGGTGCTCCTCTTCTTCCTCCGCGACCTGCGCGCGACGCTCCTCATCGCGGTCGCCATCCCGCTGTCCATCGTGGCGACCTTCGCGCTGATGTACTTCGCCGGCTACACGCTGAACGTCATCTCCTTCGGCGGGCTGGCGCTCGGCATCGGGATGCTGGTCGACAACGCCATCGTCATCCTCGAGAACATCTACCGCAAACGCGAGGAGGGCCTCCCCGCCCGGGAGGCGGCCCTCGAGGGCACGCGCGAGGTCGGGGCGGCGGTGGTGGCCGGGACGCTGACGACCATCGCCGTCTTCGCGCCGGTCATCTTCCTCGGCGGCTTCGCCGGCGTCTTCTTCGGCGAGATGGCGGCCGTCGTGGCGTTCTCGCTCGGCTGCTCGCTCATCGTGGCGCTGACCCTGGTGCCGACCCTGGCCGCGCGGCTGCTCGCCGGCGAGCGCCACCGCATCTCGTCGCTGACCGAGCGCCTGTCGACCCGCATCGAGGGCGGCATCGCGCGCACCGAGGGCGGCTACGGGCGGCTCCTGCGGTCGTCCCTGCGCTCGCCGTGGTTCGTGGTCGCGAGCGCCGTGGTGCTGATGGCGGCCGCCGTCCGCCTGTCGTCGTCGGTCGGCCTCGAGCTGATGCCCGAGACCGACGAGGGGCGCATCTCGGTCGACGTGGAGCTGCCCGTCGGCACGCCGCTCGAGCGGACGACGAAGGTCGTCAAGGAGATCGAGCGGCGGGTGCTGGCCGCCGTGCAGCCCGAGGAGCTCGGGAGCACCGAGAGCTCGGCCGGGCCGGAGCAGTGGTGGCGCCCGGGCGGCGAGAACGAGGGCGACCTCGACGTCAACCTGGTCCCGGTCGGTCAGCGCGAGCGCGGCATCCACCAGATCATCGACGTCCTCCGCGGGGCGGTGGCCGGCATCCCCGACGCCAGCATCCGCATCCGCGCCGGCTCCTCGAACATCCTCATGCGCATCATGCGCGGCAGCTCCGGCGAGCGCCTCGAGGTCGCCATCCGCGGGCACGATCTCGAGACCGCGGCGCGCCTCGGCGAGGAGGTCGCCGAGGTCATGCGCGGGACGCCGGGCGTCGCCGACGTGCGGGTCGCGCGCGAGGAGGGCATGGAGGAGCGGACCGTCTCCATCGACACCGCGCGGGCGGCGGACCTCGGCGTGACCGGGGCGCAGGTGGCGGCGACCGTGGAGACCTACGTCCTCGGCAAGATCGCCACGCGCTACCGCGAGCGCGGCGACGAGTTCAACGTGCGGGTCGTGCTGCGCGACGAGGACCGGCGCGCGACCGAGCAGCTCGAGGCCCTGCCGCTCGTGACGCCGGCGGGGTCGGTGCCGCTCGGGGCGGTGGCGCGGGTCGGGGCGCGGCGCGGGCCGACGAGCATCGCGCGCGAGGGCCAGGAGCGCATCCTCTACGTCGTCGGTGGGCTCGGGGACCGGGGGCTGAGCGCGGTGGTCGCCGATCTCGGGGAGCGCCTGGCGAAGATCGAGCGCCCGGCGGGCTTCACCATCGCCGTCGCCGGCGAGCAGGAGCAGCAGCAGGAGACCTTCGGCGGGCTCGCGGCCGGCGTCCTGCTGGCGATCCTGCTCGTCTACGCGGTGATGGCCGTGCAGTTCGAGTCGCTGAAGGACCCGATGGTGGTCATGGCGGCCATCCCCTTCGGCTTCATCGGGGTCGTGGTCACGCTGGTCCTGACCGGCACGACGCTCAACATGAACTCCTTCCTCGGGACGATCGTGCTGGTCGGCATCGCGGTGAACAACGCCATCGTGCTGGTCGACTACACCAACCTCCTGCGGCGCGAGCACGCGATGGCGCTGATCCCGGCGCTGGTCGAGGCGGGCCGGCGGCGGCTCCGGCCGATCCTGATGACCACCTTCACCACGTCGCTGGCGATGCTGCCCATCGCGATGGCGCTGGGGGAGGGGAGCGAGATCCAGGCCCCGCTCGCGCGGGTCGTCCTCGGGGGGCTCCTGGCGTCGACGGCGGTGACGCTGATCGTGGTCCCGTGCCTCTACTACCTCGTCGAGCGGCGGCGCGAGGCGCGGCTGACGGCGGCGGGCGCGCCGGGCGCGAGCGGCGATCGGGCCCTCGTCTCCGATCCCCTGGGGTGAGGCCCACGGCGCCGTCGTGTTGCGCTGCAATATCGGTCAAAACACGGCTAAGACCTTGACGCGGGCGTTGCATCTAGGTTGCATGAGCATCGCACGTCGTCCGGCGTGCGTTCGCACAACGACCGGAGGATCCATACCCGTGATGTCTCGCATCACCATCGCGCTCGCCGCGCTCGGCTTCGTCGCGTTCGCAGGCGCGGAGGCCTCGGCCTATGTCTGGTACACGACGAGTGTCCCCTGCGACACCGACAACCCGTGCGGCGAGGGCCTGGGCACGTGCAACCTCGGGACGCACCTGTGCTCGGGTGAGGGGCCGCCGATGCGCTGGTTCCGCCCCGAGACGACCGTCCGGGTGTCCACGGTCGAGCCCGAAGAGGTCCCGTGGGCGGAGATGAAGGCGATCGTCGACACGGCCTTCGCGTCGTGGGTCGACCTCCCCGGCTGCAAGATCCCGCAGGTGGACGTCCTCGAGGAGACGACGACCTCGACGACGATCACGACCCCGACGCGGCTCAACGAGGAGCCCGACAACATCGTGGTCTTCATCCGGACGACGGCGGAGTGGCAGGCGCTCCCCGGCACGACGAGCACGCAGATCGCGCTCACCTTCATCGCGAACAACCCGGTGACCGGCGAGATCGTCGACGCCGACATCGCGGTGAACGACGCGTTCACGTTCACCACCTCCGACACGGCGACCTCGGGCATCGATCTGCTGAGCTCGATCACCCACGAGGTCGGCCACTTCTTCGGGATGGCCCACAGCCAGGACTCGACGGCGACGATGTACGCCACCTACGGCAACGACCTGGCGGCGCGCACGGCGGCTCGCACCCTCGAGATCGACGACACCGACGGCATCTGCGCCCTCTACGAGGACGTGCCGGAGTGGACCGACCCCAACATCACCGATCCGCCGGGCGGCGGCGGCACCTGCAACGCGGGCGGCACGTCGACGCCGGCCTTCTTCGGCCTCGCCTTCCTCGGCCTCATCGCCCTGCGTCGGCGGCGGACGGTCCTCGGCTAGCTCCGAGGACGGCTACGAGCTGCGAAAGGCCCCGGGAAACCGGGGCCTTTCGCGTTTCTGGCGCGCGCCGAGAGCGGGCGCGCCGAAGAGAACGCGCCGTCGGGGTTTGAGAATGGCGGGCGATTGGTGAATCCTCGGCGCGTTCATCCGTCGAGAGACGGCCCCCCAAACGACCCCCTGGAGGTCTCCATGCGCACCCTCGCGCGCCTGTTCCAATGGGCCAGCCTGGCCGCCGTCCTGGCCGCGCCGCTCGCGGCGAGCGCTCAGCCCGACCAGCTCACCGTCCACGATCCGTTCTTCGAGCCGGGCCGCTTCATGACCCGGAACCTCCAGCTCAACGGCGGCGGCAACAGCCTCGTGGTCGAGCGCGGGGGCCAGGTCGTCGGCACCCTCGACATCAAGCAGCGCTGCGAGCGCTGCGGCCCCGGGGCCAACCAGATCATCGTCGGCCTCGCCGGCGACACCCGCGCCCAGGCGTGCGTGTGGAACGGCGGCGCCCGCTCGCGCGGGTGGGAGTCGGTCCGCTTCGCCCTCCAGGTGCCCGACGTCCCGGGGATCTACGAGGTGCGCGTGAGCGGCGCCCAGGCCAAGAGCTGCCGCGGCGCCGAGCAGTGGTGGACGCGCGGGGGCGGCGCGCCCAACGGGGACAGCACCATCGGCGTCATCGTCGTGCAGGGCGCCCCGGCGCCGCCGCCGAGCGACCGCCACTGGCGCGCGATCATGCGCGACATCGATCGGACCACCGGTGACCTCGACGACCTCTCGGAGAAGCTCCGCCGCGTGACCGAAGGGCGCAAGATGAACCGCCGCGACGAGGATGACGCGCGCGCCTACAGCCGCCAGATCGCCGACCTCGTCCAGACCCTCGACGCGCTCCACGGGGAGCTCGACGACGCCGTCGCGCAGGCCCTCCACGAGACCCGCCGCGACGACCGCCCCGGTCGCCGCCGCGGCCCGCGCCGCTTCGTGCAGCCGCAGATCGTGGTCGTCGCCGCCCCCGACGTGGTCGAGGGGCCGATGGCGATGGCGCCCGACACCTACTCGCGGCTCCTCGCCCGCATCGACGACGCCGCCTTCCCGGACGCCCAGCTCAAGGCCCTCCGCGACGCCATCCACGCCGACGGCTGGTTCCTGACCAGCCAGGCGGTCGGCATCCTCAAGCACTTCTCCTTCGACAACCACAAGGTCGACGCCGCCGCCATGATGTGCCCGCGGATCGTCGAGCCGGGCGCGCTGCCGGAGCTGATGGCGGCCTTCGACTTCGAGTCCTACCGCGACCAGCTGCGCGAGAAGACGCACAACCGCTGCGGCTACATGCCCTGAGGCCTGCCGGAGCGTGAGCACGTCGGCCGAGAGCGCGCGCCGCTCTCGGCCGGCCGTGCACCCGCCCGTTGGGCCGCGCGCTGGACCCAGGCGGTTCCCACCACGGAGGCCACAGAGACCACGGAGGGGGGCAGGTCGTGCTCGGAGTCTCGGCTCGAGCTCGCCACACATCCCCTCCGCGGCCTCAGTGACCTCTGTGGTAGAAGGATGTGCTCGGTCTCAACGGGTTGCCGCTATGTGACCGGCGTTGGCGCTAGAGGCTCTGCTCGGGGTCGAGCCGGGACAGCTCGCGGCAGGCCTCGGCGAGGGCTTCCTTCGCGGTGCGCCCGTAGGCGACGCAGGCCTCCGGCAGGTCCGGGGTCGTGCCCTCGAAGCGCCAGCGCCCGTCGGACGCCTTGGACAGGCTCAGGTGCGGGAACGCGGCGTCGAGCATGTCGAGGGCCGCCACCACGCTCGGAGGACGCGACGCGCGCCGCTCCTCCTTGATGCGGCGGACCTCCGCCACGAGGGCGTCGTCTCCCGCCTCGACGAGCGCCCTCTGGCGCTCCTGGTCGAGCGCCGCGACCGCCTCGGCCGCGCTCATCGCGAGGTCGCCGCGCTCGACGGCGTCGACGAGCCCGGGGACCGCCTTGTCGAGGAGCTGGCGACCGCGCGCGATCGCCCGCTCCGACACGTTCACGAGCGCCGCGGCGGCCTGCCGCGCGCGCTTGAAGTCCGCCGCCCGGAGCGGCGGGAGCTCGGGCGCGTCGCTCTCGAGGTCCGCGCTGG
>SBGO01000015.1 GCA_006226565.1 Deltaproteobacteria bacterium
GTCGCCGTCGACGACGTCGGGCTGGCCGCCCTCGACGCACTGCCCGGCGGCGTTGCAGCTCTGGTCGGCGCCGCAGCCACCGCAGCTCCCGCCGCAGCCGTCGTCGCCGCAGACCTTGCCGTCGCAGCTCGCCGTGCACGGCAGGGCCTCGCACTGGGAGGCGGCGTTGCACTGCTGGTTGGCCGCGCACGTCCCGCAGACCCCGCCGCAGCCGTTGTCCCCGCACTGCTTGCCGGCGCAGTCCGGCTCGCACGCCGCGACCAGGCACTGCTGGAACGGCGAGCAGTAGAAGCCGGAGCCGCAGTCGCCGCAGACGCCGCCGCACTTGTCGGTGCCGCAGTCCACGCCGACGCAGTTGGCGTCGTGGTCGCAGGCCGGGTAGCAGGCGCCGTCGGACTTGCAGATCTGGCCGCCGCCGCAGTAGCCGCAGCTCCCGCCACAGCCGTCGTCGCCGCACACCTTGCCGGTGCAGTCCGGCTCGCAGGTCGTGCCGCCGACGCACTGGCCGGCGTAGGTGCAGCTCTGCCCCGGCGAGCACGAGCCGCAGGAGCCGGTGCAGCCGTCCCAGCCGCAGGTCTTGCCGGCGCAGTCCTGCACGCACCCGTTGCCGGTCGTGCACTGGTACTCGAAGGTGCAGCTCCCGTTGTTCGGGCAGGTCCCGCAGGACCCGGAGCAGCCGTCGCTACCGCACTGCTTGCCGGTGCAGTTGGGCGTGCAGCCGCTGGCGCCGACGCACTGGCCGGTGTAGCTGCAGCTCTGCCCGTCGGGGCACGCCCCGCAGGTGCTGCCGCAGCCGTCGCCGCCGCAGGACTTGCCGTCGCAGTTGGGGACGCACGTCCCACCCTGGACGCACTGGCCGCTGAAGTTGCAGCTCTGGCCGCTCGGGCAGACCCCGCACGTCCCGCCGCAGCCGTCCGAGCCGCACTGCTTGCCGGCGCACTGCGGGGTGCAGCTCGAGGGCACCACGCACTTGCCGTTGTAGTCGCAGCTGTTGCCGGCCTCGCAGGTCCCGCAGACGCCGCCGCAGCCGTCGGGGCCGCACTCGCGATCGGTGCAGACCGGCGTGCAGCCGCTCGCCGTCGTGCACTGCCCGAGGTAGTTGCAGCTCTGGCCGGCGTCGCAGGTCCCGCAGCTCCCGAAGCAGCCGTCGAAGCCGCAGACCTTGCCGTCACACTGCGGGGTGCAGCTGCCGGGCACGACGCACTGGCCGTTGTAGTTGCAGCTCGAGCCGGCCGCGCAGGTGCCGCAGACGCCGCCGCAGCCGTCCGGACCGCACGCCTTGCCGATGCAGCTCGGCGTGCAGCCGCCGCCCGAGACGCACTGGCCCTGGTAGTTGCAGCTCTCGCCCGTGGGGCAGGTGCCGCAGGTCCCGCCGCAGCCGTCGCCGCCGCACTCCACGCCGTTGCAGATGGGGACGCAGCCCCCGGTCGAGGTGCACTGCCCGGCGGTGGTGCAGCTCTGCCCGGTGGCGCAGGTGCCGCAGCTCCCGCCGCAGCCGTCGCTGCCGCAGACCTTGCCGGTGCAGCTCGGGGAGCAGCCCGACTTGGGCACGCACTGGTAGGTGTAGCTGCAGCTGTGGGTCTCGGGGCAGATCCCGCAGTAGCCGCCGCAGCCGTCGCTGCCGCAGGTCTTGCCGGAGCAGTTGGGCGTGCAGGTGTACTTCGGCACGCACTGGTGGTTGTAGTTGCAGCTCTCGTCGGCGTTGCAGATGCCGCAGAAGCCACCGCAGCCGTCCGGCCCGCAGGTCTTGCCGAGGCAGTTGCCCTCGCACACCGACTTCGGCACGCACTGGAAGTTGTAGTTGCAGCTCTCGTCCGCGCCGCAGCCGGCGCCGCAGGAGTTGCCGCAGCCGTCGGTGCCGCACTGCTTGTTGTCGCAGTTGCCGGTGCAGCTGTTGGGATCGACGCACCGCCCGTAGACGTTGCAGATCATCCCCGACGAGCACGTCCCGCAGCTGCCTCCGCACTGGCTACCGAGGCACGGATCGGCCTGATCCGGGTCGATGCAGCCGTGGTACGGGATCAGATTGAAGAGCGTCTGCACGCCGCAGGTCTTGCCGAACCAGCCGCAGTCGACCGTCACCGACAGCCCGAAGGCGCAGTAGGTGAAGCTGCTGCCGTTGCAGAGGCCGTTGATCGGGATCCCGCTGCAGTCCGCGGCCCGCGCCTCCCCCGGCGTCGAGAGCGACACCGCGAGGAGCACGAGGAGCGAGGCGAGCGGCGCGAGCAGGCGCCGGCGACGCGTGGGGTGGAGCTGCGAGGGCTTGACGAGGGCGGTCGTGGTGTCCATGCGCGGGAGTATAGAAAACCGAACGCGACGGCGCCACGGGAGCGCGACAGGACCGCGCTAAAGGGTGCCCAGGCGACCGTCCTCGAACCAGACCTGCCAGTCGCCGAGCTTCTGACCGTTGCGGTAGGTCCCCTCGCTCCACTTCGACCCGTTCGGGTAGTAGTAGACCCAGTGCCCGTCGCGCTGGCCGCCCCGATAGGGGCCCTCGCCGCGCGCGCCGAAGGTCGTGAACTCGGTCCAGACGCCGACGCGCTCGCCGTCGACGTAGTCCCCCTCGGACTGCACCTTGCCGTCGGGGTAGTAGTAGATCCAGTGGCCGTCGGGCGCGGCGCCCGCGAACGCGCCGCGCGAGAGCAGGACGCCGTCGGCGTCGTAGCGCGCCCACGGGCCGGTCCTGCGATCGCCCTGGTACTCGCCCTCGGCGCGGCTCCCGTCCTCGTTGATCTCGACCCACGGGCCCTCGCGCCGCCCGTCCGCGATCCGCCCCGTGGACTCGGACTTGCCGGCGCCGTACAGCGTCCAGCGGCCGGTCCGCCGATCGCCGGCGTAGGCCCCGCGCGCGACGAGCTTGCCCGCCTCGTCGTACTCCTTCCAGGCGCCGACGCGCTGGTCGTTCTTGTACTCGCCCTCGGCGCGCTTGGTCCCGTCGGCCCACGTCACCGTCCAGCGCCCGACGCGCTGCCCCGCCTTGTAGGCGCCGGCCGCGCGGCTGCCGTCGTCGAGGGTGACGGTCCACGGGCCGCTGCGCCGATCGCCGCGGTAGCTCCCCTCGGCGAGCAGCGCGCCGCCGGCGTCCAGGAGGCGCCAGGTGCCCACGCGCCGCCCCTCGGCGTAGGTGCCCTCGAGGTGGCTGCCGTCATCGTCGAAGCCGACGTACGGGCCGTCGAGGACGTCGTTGTCGTAGGTGCTGTCGACCTTGATGCCGCCGTTCTCCTCGTACTCCACCCAGCGGCCGCTCTTGCGCCCGCGATCGAAGGTGCCGGACATGCGCACGCGCCCGCTGGCGAAGAGCTCGCGCGACGGGCCGTGGGCGACGAAGTGCCCGCCGTCGTCGGGGACGGCGCACCACTCGCGGGTCCCGGCGGGAGACGGCTCGGCGACGACGCGCGCCTCCTCGGGGCAGCGCAGCGGCGAAGTCTTCGCGACCGCAGCATCCGCCGAGGCGAACGAGCCCACAAACGCGACGACTCCAACCCACCGAGCGATTTGCATCCGGCGCCCCCCTCGAGCGAGCGTTTGCCAAACGACCCCCGGAGAGCAATGTAGCACGGCTCTCCGCCCTCGTGGAATACGCGGTCGGCTCCCCGGAACCCCTCCGCGCGTGCGACACGCGCAACCCCCGATGGCGCCACGCGATGAGAGACTGTTCGGCGGTTACAGGGAAAGCTTGAAGATAATTCACGTCGACATGGACGCGTTCTACGCGTCCGTCGAGCAGCGCGACCACCCGGAGCTGATGGGGCGGCCCGTGGTGGTCGGCGGCGATCCCCGGAGCCGCGGGGTCGTCGCCGCCGCGTCGTACGAGGCGCGGCGCTATGGAATACGCTCGGCGATGCCCAGCCGCGAGGCCTATCGCCGCTGCCCGGCGGCGGTCTTCCTGCCGCCGCGCATGGGGCACTACGTCGCGGTCAGCCGCCAGATCCGCGCCGTATTCCACGAGATCACGGACCTCGTCGAGCCGCTCTCCCTCGACGAGGCCTACCTCGACGTCACCGACAACCACCTCGGTGAGCCCCTCGCGCGCGTGATCGCGGCCCACGTCAAGGCGCGGATCAAGGCCGATCTGGGGCTCACCGCGTCCGCCGGGGTCGGGCCGACCAAGTTCATCGCGAAGGTCGCCAGCGACCTCCGAAAGCCCGACGGGCTCGTCGTCATCCCCCCCGAGCGCGTCGACGCCTTCGTCGCCGGGCTGGCGATCGAGCGCTTCTGGAGCGTCGGCCCGGCGACCGCGACGCGGCTCCACGCCGCCGGGATCCACACCGGCGCGGATCTCCGCGCCCGCTCCGCCGAGGAGCTCCGCGCGCTCCTCGGCAAGCACGGCCTCTTCCTCCACGGGCTCGCCCACGGCGTCGACGAGCGCCGCGTGACGCCGTCCCGCGAGCCCAAGAGCAAGGGCAGCGAGCGCACCTTCGCCAGCGACGTGACCGCGATCGCCGTGCTCCTCGAGTCCCTCGACGAGCAGGCCGATCGCGTCCTCCGGAGCCTCGACAAGATCGAGCGGACCGCGCGCACCGTCACGATCAAGGTCCGCTACGGCGATTTCACGACCATCACCCGGAGCCGGACCCTGACGACCGGCGTCGGCGACGCCCGGACCCTCCACGAGACCGCCGCGGATCTGCTCCTCAACCACACCGAGGCGGCGACCCGCCCGGTGCGGCTGGTCGGCGTCTCGGTGAGCGGCTTCGTCCAGGAGGACGCCCCGACCCAGCTCCCCCTCCCCGGGGTCTGAGCTCGGCTCAGCGCGGGACGAGCCGCGCCCGCGCGTCGAAGGCCTGGACCACCTGCTGGATGAGCGCGCGGAAGGCCGGGTAGTCGGCCGGCTCGACCCGATCGGGCAGGAGCCGCACCGCGCGCGTCACCTCGAGGCGCGCGCCGTCCACCCGCACCCGCTGCTCGAAGCGGTGGGGGCCGCGGGTCAGCGCGAGCTCCGGCGGGACCGCGTCCCAGGCGTAGCCCGGCGGCGCCTCGAGGCGGAGCGTCACCCGCTCGAGGTGCGGCAGGACCCGCAGCGGCGTCCGCCGCGCCGGCACCGTCACGAGCTGCGCGAGCTCGGGCACGCTCTCGAGGTCCGAGCCCAGGAGCGGCTTGAGGAGGCGCTGCACCACGCGATCGGCCCCGTCGGGCGCCGCGAAGCTGCCGGCGTCGACCGTGAGCTTCCACCGCATCGGCGCGTCGGCCGTGTCGACCGCGGTCGTCTCGTCGTCGCGCACGCCGGCCCCCGGGACCAGGGTCGCCGCCCACTGCTGCCAGATCAGGCGCCGCCGCGCCTCGTCCGAGTTCTCCCAGGCGTGGCGGAGACCGCTCGTCCCCGGCCCGAAGGCCGAGCCGGCGATGGTGCCCGCGGCCGAGCCGTCGGGCGCGATGCGCAGATCGACGTCGAAGCGCCAGGTCAGCCGGTCGATGACCGCCTCCGACGCCGCGGGGAGCCGGGCGAAGAGCGCGCCGCCCGAGGCGCCGGCGAGGACCCGCTCGGGCGCGAGGCAGCGCGCCCCGTAGAGCTCGAACGGCAGCACGTCGTAGGGGCTGAAGGGCCGGGAGAAGTCGATGTAGGCCGCGTCCTCGCCCTCCCCCACCCGAACCACCGGGTAGAAGAAGCGGTCCCCGTTCGGGGTCGGCGCGGCGACGTCCTCGGGCGTGCCGTCGCGCTCGGGCCCGCAGACCAGGAGCTCGGCGGGGATCCCCAGCGCACGGACGAGCGCCAGCAGCACCAGGGTCTGGCTGCCCTTCTTCTGCGAGAGCGCCGCCTCGACCGGCGTCTGGAAGCCGTTCATGCGCTCGCCGTCGTCGATCTGGTCCTCGACCCAGGCGAACGCCGCGCGCGCCCGCTGCGCGGGGTCCTTGGCCCGCTTGGCGACCTCGGCCGCGGCCGCGAGCACCCGGGGACCGGGCGCCGTCAGCCGCCGGATCCGCCCGGCGTAGCCCTCGGCCACGCGCTTCCAGGCCGCCGCGTCCAGCTCCGCCTGGGCGGCGCCGTCCGCGGCCGCGACGTTCAGGTCGACGAAGGGGAAGAAGCTGCGCGCGCCGATGGAGAGCGGCTCCCGCGGCACCGCGGCGAGATCCGTAAGATCCCAGGCGACGACCTGCCCGTGGGCGTCACGGGTCGCGCGGGTCGGGGCGGGCGCCCCGCCGAAGCTCCGCCAGGTGAGGACGAGCGGCGGCGCCACCCGGACCTCGTCGTGGACCTCGAGGGTCGGGACGTCCCAGCTCCCGAAGACGAAGGCGCTGAGGTAGCCGCCGTCGACCCGCGAGACGCGCTCCCGCTCGATCCACGCGGTCTCGATGGCGTCGCCCGGCTCGAGCTCGGGGAAGGAGAGATCGGCCTTGCCGCGCGTCCGCTCCGGCCACAGGACGCGCCCGTCGGCCTTGAGGGTGCGCGCCGCGAGGAGCGTCGTCCCGCGCGGCGGCCGGAAGTCGCCGAGGCTGTCGGCGCCGGACTTGGTCTGCACCAGGTGCACGCGGTGGGTGAGCGCGACCGTGGAGCCGTCGGCGCGGACGTCGATGGCCCGCCGCTCGTAGAGGGTCACCACCGGGTAGCCGCTGAGATCGGGGGCGCCCTCGGTGTCCCGGGCGGCGAGGTAGCGCGCGACGAGGGCGCGCCCGTCGGCGATGTCGTCGAGGCGCGCGCCGCCGCTCGCCACGGGCCCGGCGGGGATCTCGGGGCGCCCGGCGAGCCAGTCGCCCAGGAGCTCCATCGGGGCGAAGTCCGGGTGGATCTTCAGCGCGGCGTCGATGAGGTCGGACGCGGCGCCGTCGTCGCCGCGCTGGATCGCGACGCGAACACGCTCCGACAGCGCCCAGGCGTCCTGGGGCCGCATCGCGAGGAAGCCGTCGAGCGCCTCGTCGGCGGCGTCCAGCGCCCCGGCCGCGCGGAGGGCGGCGACCCCGCCGCGGAGGTACTCCTGGTGCTCGGGGGCGACGGCGAAGGCCGCCAGGAGCCTGGCCGCGGCCTGCTCGGGCGCGCCGCTGGCGCTG
>SBGO01000308.1 GCA_006226565.1 Deltaproteobacteria bacterium
GCGCGAGGCCGGTAGCGCGGAGCGACACGCGGGCGACGGCCGTGCTCAGCGGCCGTCGCCCAGGGCGGAGGACGCGGCGGACCACCGCCGGCGCGCCCCGTTCGCTGGCCCTCGCGCTTGCAGGGAGTCGCAATCTGCCCAAGATGTAGGTCATTCACTTCGCCCTTGGCGCGCGTTCGCAGCCCCCGGCCCCACGACGTCGCAGTGCACCACCTCACATCCGCATGTATTCGCATGAGCTTTGCGGCACTCTGCTGCATTGCACCCACGTCCTACGCGAGCCCCGTCGCCGACCTCCTCGGCGCGGCGACCTCCCCGCACCCCTTCACGGCGATGGTCCACGCCGACGGCGCCGAGGCCGCCTACGCCAACCCGGCCCTCCTCGTGGGTCAGCCGGCGACCCTCACGGCCGGCGTCGTGCTGCGCGCCGACGACCTCAGCATCACCCTCGCCCCCCGCCCGGCGGGCGTCGACGTCCCCGACACGCTCTACGACCTCCGCGAGCTGCTCCCCGACGGCACGACCCGCCGCCTCACCGCCCGCCCGCTCCCCACCTCCGCGCTCGCCTCGGCCCGCGCCGACACCCACGAGGGGGGCACGCACGCGTACCTCGAGCTCGGGCTCGTGCAGCCGCTCCTCGACGGCCGCCTCGCCTTCGCCCTCGCGGCGCTCCTGCCGACCGACGCGCTCCAGCGCCAGTCCCCCTTCTTCGTGGACGAGCGCGAGCAGTACTTCTCGAACCGCCTGCACTTCACCTTCGGCGGGGACCGCCTGACCTCCCAGGCGCTCACCTTCGCCCTCGCCGGCCGCCCCCTCCCGTGGCTCTCCCTCGGCGCCGGGGTCACCCTCGGCATGCGCTCTACCGCCACGACCGACGTCTACATCGGCGACAGCGCCTTCCAGGAGACCGCCCTCATCAACGCCGACGTCCACGTCGAGCCCCTGCTCACGCCGCACTTCGGCCTGACCCTCACCCCGCTCCCCGAGCTCTCCCTGGCGCTCACCGCCCACCTGGCGAGCACGAACCCCACGACCGGCGCCAGCGCCGTGCAGTTCTGGACCTACCCCTACCCCGACGACACCCACGCCATCGTCCAGCGCTTCCGCTTCGACTACGCCGCCCTCCCGCTCCGCCTCGCCGCCGGCGCCCGCTGGGCCTCCTCCACCGTGGCGCCCCTGCGCTGGAGCGCGGCAGCCACCGCTCGCTACGCCCGCTGGTCCGCCTGGCCCGACCGCCACGGCGAGCGCCCGACCCGTCCCTTCTCCGACACCCTCGCGGTCGCCCTCGGCGGCGACCTCACCGTCACCGACCACACCGTCGCCCTCGACGCGAGCTTCACGCCGACCCCCGTCCCGACCCAGGACGGCCGCTCGAACCACGTCGACAACGACACCCTCGGGCTCAGCGCCGGCTACACGTTCCGGCACGCCCTCGGCGAGCACACCCTCCGCTGGGGGCTCACCCTCACGCTCTGGCACCTCCTCCCCCGCACGACCACCAAGTCCGACACCGCCGCCGACCCGGTCTTCGACGAGCTCCCCACCGCCATCAACATCAAGACCGACGAGCTCGCGTCGGAGTCCGCCGGCCTCCAGACCAACAACCCGGGCTACCCCGGGTTCACGAGCGGGGGCTGGCGCTTCGCCGCCGGTCTTCGCGTCACGCTCACCCTCTGACGCCCGTCCGCGCCGAACGCCGGGCCGCGCGCCCCAGTCTCCCCGAGGATCCTCCATGCGCCGTCTCTTCCCCACCCTCCTCCTCGCCCTCGCCGCCTGCGACGCCGACGCCCCCGCGGCGACCCGCGACGCCTCGGCCGTCGACGCGGTCGCGGACGTGGACGTGGCCGCCGACGTAGACGTGGACGCGGTCGCGGACGGAGACATGGACGCGGTCGAGGCCGGAGACGCGGACGCGGACACGTCCTCTGTTGCGGACACGGCGGCCGCCGACGTCGTCGTGCCTCCCGCCGACGCGGTCGACCCCGACGCCCCCGTCGTCGGCCGCTGGGCCCAGCTCCAGGTGCAATCGGCGCTGAACGACGTGCCCTTCGTCGGCGAGGTGGTCGCCACGACCCGCACGGTCCTCCTCGTCGACGTCGTCCCCGACGGCGACGCCGGTCACGTCGCGACCCAGCGCGTGTGCGCCGTCACCCTCGACTCCGGGACCGAGCTCGTGTCGACGCTCCTGCCCAACGCGGCCGTGGCGGCGATCGCCCCCGCGAGCCGAGCGGTGACCACGGACGACGCCACGGTCCGCTTCGCCCAGCTCACGGAGATCTGGGGCGCGGCGCTCGCCGATCCGGAGACCGGCGCCCTCCCGACCGCTCCCGATGATCCGCGGGTGGTCGACCACGAGGGCGACGGCCACCCCGGCATGACCGTCCGCGTCTCGGGGCTCCTCGACGGCGAGATCTACCTCGTCCAGCGCGGCCGAACGACCCTCGAAGGGACGTTCACGACCCCCGACACGCTCGACGGGCGGCTCACCTGGTCCCAGGAGCAGGTGATCCTCGCTAGCGACAACGTCCTCCTCGAGAACCCCATCCCCTCGCGGGTGAACCCCGACGCCGACGCGAGCTACTTCCGCTCGACCCGTGTCGCCGCCGAGCTCGACTGCGCCGCCGCGCTGGCCACCGAGGCGGCGCTCTTCGCACGCTGACGAGGCGCCTACGACGCGCGCCGCTCGGCGCTCCACGGCGCCTGGCCACGGACGCCGCGCGAGAGTGTGCGCTGCTCGCGCCGCAACGGCGCTCGCACCTTGCGATCGCGACGGGACCCGCCCTATTGTCGAGCCATGCTCCCCAGGAGGTCGTCGTGCGCCATTTCTGCACTGCACACACGCTGCTGCTCGCCGCCCTCGGCGTGGCCTCGGCGTGCGACGGCGGCAGCTCCGCGCCCCCGGCCGACCGGGTCGCCGTCGAGATCGCGCCCCTGGCCCTCCCGGGGATCGGCGACGCGCGCTGGAGCCTGACGGTCGCCAACGGCTCGGGCGAGACCGTCTGGACCCGCGAGCTGACGGCGGACCAGCACGGCGACGGGGCCGGCTCCGTCAGCTACGTCGGCCCCTGCGACGCCGACGACAACGACAACACCGTGACCGTCGAGCTCCTCGAGCTCTTCGACGGCGGCGGGGCCACGGTGTCCGCGGCGACCTACATCAACCCCGGCCCGCTCACCCGCAGCTTCACCTGCGCCCCGAACGCCGACGTCGCGGTCGCCTTCGACGTCACCATCGCCCGGGCCGCGCAGCAGGGCTTCTTCGACGTCGCCGTCAGCTTCTCGAACATCTTCTGCTCGGCCAAGCTCGACTGCGTCGACGACGGCGGCGCGCCCCTCGAGCTCCTCCACGACGCCAGCGGCGCCCGCGCGCCCACGGTGGTGATGGCGCTGGCCTGCACCGCCGACGTCACCGGCGCCACCACCGAGCTCTACCTCGACCCCATCGTCGTCACCTGCAGCGACCGCGCCGCGACCGTCGACCCGACGGCGGGCCCGGGGCGCCTCACGACCGACGCCGGCATCACCCAGAGCGCCGCGACGCCCACCCTCTTCGCCGCCCAGGTCACCCGCGGCGGCGAGCAGCTCGCCGGCAAGCTCTACTGGAACACGCTCCTCGGCCTCGACCCGGGCGCCACGAGCTGCACCCTGACCGCGCAGGCCACCGCCTACCCCGGCACCCTCGACGCCGGGCAGACCCCGGCCGGGAGCACCTGGCCCGTCATCGACTGGAACGTGCCGCTCAACGACGCCGGCGGCGCCCTCGTCTGCACCCACCACGCCATCGACGGCGACCCGACCGGCGTCGCGACCTCCTACGCCGACCCCGACGCGCCCGAGACCTTCGCCTACGTCTTCAACGGCGCGGCGACCTGCAACGCCGTCCTCGGCTGCGGCGCGCCGGCCCTGGTCACCAGCGGCCTCATCCTCCACCTCGACCCGGGCGACCCCGCCTCCTACCCGGGCTCGGGCGCGGCCTGGACGGACCTGTCGAGCGCCGGCAACGACGGGACGCTCTACGGCAACCCGACCTACAGCGCCGCCGGCGGCGGGAGCCTCGTCTTCGACGGCGCGGGCGACTACGCGCTCATGGGCAACGTCGCCTACGACCGGGCCGCCTTCAGCGTCTTCACCTGGCACCGGTTCTCCCAGTACCACGTCAACTGGAACGGCATCGCGCTGTCGAAGTGGTACACGGGCGCGGGGACGGCCGGCAACGAGTGGACCCTCGGGGCGCTCGGTCAGACCGGGCCGCTGCCCTTCGGGGCGGGGATCCAGGCGAACGGCGTCATCTACACGGCCGCCAACACCGTGAGCCCGCAGCTGAACACCTGGTACTTCATCGGCTTCGTCATCGAGAACAACACCCTCCGGTTCTACGAGAACGGTGTGCTCGTCGCGGAGACGCCGTTCACCGGGACGGTCCAGACGACGACGCAGGCCCTGGCGGCCATGGCGTTCATGGACTTCACCAACCACCCGGCCATCGGGAGCGTGGGCCGGGTCACGATGTACGGCCGCGCGCTCAGCGACGCCGAGGTGCTCGAGAGCTTCGAGTTCGACCGCGCCCGCTACGGGCTGTAGCGCGCGGCGCCCGGGTGACCTCCATTTGCAGACGCAGCAAATTGAATTCCACCCATTTGCCTCTGCGGTAGACCCAACAGAGCACCCACTGGTTGCGACGCAACGACAACGCGCAACAAAATCAACCACCCGAGACCCCGCTGACTCCCAAAATCGTTTGCGATTGCAGCGGCCAGGGATCGGGCGATGTGCCTCTCTGATGGGCCCCGGCGGGCGCAAACGGGTTGCATCGCGAGGTCGATTTGCGGCGCGTTCGCGGCGCTGGGGGTGAGCCGCGCCAAGGCTCGCGAGTGGGCCTCGCGACCGCGACGAAGGCGCCCCGGCCGCACCTCACAGGCGGTCCCGTTCAGGCGCGCCGTGCGTCCGGGCCGCGCCGTCCGGGACGGTTGCTTGCCCCTGCCGACGCGGAATGCGAAAGTCGTGGCTCTATCTCCATATCCCAATATGCCAATGACCCCTGCGCTCGCGGGCGCGCCTGCCGTCGGCTCTGCCGCCGTCAGGCGCAAGGAATACCTATGTCCAGGACCTGCCTCACGCTCTTCGTCTTCGTCCTCGCCACCGCGATCACCGCCTGCGCCGGTGGGGAGAGTGACACCCGCGACGAGGGCGTCGCCATCAACCCCGCCGGGCTCGCCGGGCCGCCCGCCGGCGCGCCCGTCGGCGATCGCTATATCGTCGAGCTTGCCGACGACGCGGGTGGCGCCGTGGCCCTCGCCGGCGCCGGGGCCGACGTCGTCCTCGCCCTGCCGAGCCACCACGCAGTCGCCGCGCTGATCCCCGCGCAGGCGCTCCCCGGGCTGCGCCAGAACCCGAACATCGCCAGCATCGAGCCCGACCCGCTGCGCCAGCCCTACGCCGAGTCCGTCCCCTACGGCATCTCCATGGTGCAGGCCGACCTGTTCACCTCGGACGCCGCGGACGGCGGCGTCACGGTGTGCATCATCGACTCGGGCTACTACGGCGCGCACGAGGACCTACGGGACAACGCCAACGTCACCTACGCACCGGACGGCGGCGCCGGCGATCCGTGGGTCGACGGCTGCGGTCACGGCACGCACGTCGCCGGCACGATCTCGGCCGCCGCCAACGGCCTCGGCGTCGTGGGCGTGAACAAGGACCACGCGCTGAGCCTCCACATCGTCCGGGTGTTCGGGGACGACTGCGTCTGGGCCTACGCGTCCGACCTCGTGAGCGCCCTCGACGCGTGCCGCGCCGTCTCGGGCAAGGTCGTGGTCAGCATGAGCCTCGGCGGGTCGTTCTCGAGCCGCTTCGAGCAGAAGGCCTTCGACCAGGCCGCGGCGGCCGGCGTGCTGTCGATCGCGGCCGCCGGAAACGACGGCAACACCCGCAAGTCCTACCCCGCGTCGTACGGCTCGGTCGTCTCGGTGGCGGCGATCGACGCCGACAAGCAGGTCGCCTCCTTCTCGCAGCAGAACTCGGCCGTCGAGCTCGCCGCCCCCGGCGTCGGCGTCCTGAGCACCGTGCCGTGGTTCACCGATGCCCGCGTCGCCGTCGGCGGCTTCACCTCCCTCGGGACGCCGATCGAGCTCGCGGCGCTCTCGGACGGCGTCACGGGCACGCTCGTCCACGGCGGCCTCTGCGACGCGGTGGACAGCGGCTGGGCGGGCGCCGTCGTGCTGTGCGACCGCGGCGCCGTCTCCTTCTACGACAAGGTCCACAACGCCGAGCTCGGCGGCGCGGTCGGCGTCGTCATCGCCAACAACGTCCCGGGCGGCTTCGCCGGCACCCTGGGCGCCGGCAACACGAGCGCCATCCCGGCGATCGGCGTCAGCATGGAGGACGGCGGCGCGATGAACCCGGCGCTCCTCGGGTCGTCCGCGACCTTGGTGAGCTCCTTCACCCAGCCGGCGAGCGGCTACGAGCCGTGGGACGGCACCTCGATGGCCACCCCGCACGTCTCGGGCGTCGCGGCGCTGGTCTGGAACCACTTCCCGTCGGCCAGCGCCAGCGACCTCCGCGACGCGCTCGTCGCCACAGCGGAGGACCTCGGCCCCCTCGGGCGCGACAACGCCTACGGCTACGGCCTCGTGCAGGCCCAGGCCGCCTACGACTACCTCGTGGCGGGCCCGAGCTGCACGCCGACGGAGACGATCGAGGCGAGCTGCAACGACGGGGTCGACAACGACTGTGATGGCCTCACCGACGCCGCCGACAGCGACTGCGACAGCGGCGGCGGCGGGAGCTGCGGCGCGCGTGGCGACGCGTGCACGGCGAACGCGGACTGCTGCAGCAACAGCTGCAAGGGCAAGGCGGGCACGCAGACCTGCAGGTAGCCTCCGCGCCGGTCGGCGCGGCGGTCAGGGCGCGGGGCAGGCGGGGTCCTCGACCGGGCAGGCGTCGTCGACGTCGGGCTCGGGGCAGCCGTCGCCGTC
>SBGO01000070.1 GCA_006226565.1 Deltaproteobacteria bacterium
GGCTGCCGTGGACGCGCCTCCACGTCTTCCCCTACAGCGAGCGCGAGGGGACGGCCGCGACGCGCCTCGACGGCGTCGTCCCGCCCGCCGAGCGCAAGCGCCGGGTCGCGCACCTCGTCGCGCTGTCGAACGCCCGCGTCGTCGAGCGCGCCGCGGCCCTCGTCGCCGCCGCGACGCCCGTCGAGGTGCTCGTCGAGCGGCGGCCGCTCGGCGGGGGCGCCGGCCTCGCGGGTGGACACACGCCGAACTACTACAGCGTCGCCTTTCCGTGCGCCGACCCCCGGCCGCTCCACAACCGCGTCGTGCGGGTCCTCCCGGAGTCGGTCGCGCTGCACGCGCGCTCGGGCAACGCCCTCGTCCACGCGCGGCTTGTCGACGCCGCGCACTTCAACGATGGTGGGGAGGTCCCGCCACCGAGGAGCGACAGAGCATGACGGACGCCATGGACGCCGCGTTGCGGCCCCGCCTCGCCCGCGGCGAGGTGATCGTCACCACCGAGCCCGTCGCGGGCACCACGGCCCCGAGGATCGTCGTCCGCGCGGTCATCGACGCGCCCCCCGCGCAGGTGTGGGACCTCGTCGACAAGTCCGCGCTCTACATGCACTTCATGCCGCGCATCAAGAAGTCCGAGGAGCTGACGCGGGACGGCGACGACGTGCGGACGCGCGTCACGGTGGAGATGCCGTTTCCGCTGAAGAACCTCACGGCGACGACCCAGGCGCGGCACACCGTCGAGCCCGGCGTCCGCTGGGTGCGGGCCTGGCGCCTCGAGTCCGGGGACTACCGCTTCAACGAGGGCAGCTGGACGCTGACCGCCTTCGACGGCGACGACGCGCGCACCTTCGCCCAGTACCAGGTGCACGTGCTGCCGAAGATCCCGATCCCGAAGATGATCCAGTCGGCGGTCCAGGAGAAGGCGATGCCGAGCATGATCGAGGCCGTGCGCGGCGAGGTCCGCCGCCGCTTCTCGCGCTGACGGTGCGTCGCGACGGGGGGCGCCCCGCCGCGCCCGTCAGTTGAAGGTCGCGCTGAAGGCGACGCCGAGGGCGAGGGGGTGGATGTCCCCATCGGCCGCCGGGAGGCTCCCGATGATGAGCTGCCCGGCGACGCCGATGCCCCACTCGGGCCCGACCCACCACTCCTTGCCGATCATCAGGTTGATCGCGAAGCCGACGTCGCTGGTGCTGCGGGCGACGAAGGTGCCGAAGACCGTGGCCGCGCGCGTCTCGATGCGGCCCTTCGCCGCCCCGAAGGACGCCGCGAAGTACACGTTGGCGGGCATGAGGTAGTAGGTCACGCCGAGCCCGACGGCGCCGATGGACATCGTCGTGTCCCGGGCGTCGCCGATGTCCTCGCCGTCCACGACGACCGCCGGCTCGAAGGCGCTGCTCCCGAAGATGTCGGCGTTGAGCGCGAGGTTCTTGCCGATCATCCCGCCGAAGGCGAGCGACGCCAGCCCGCCGCCGCCGGCGAGGACGAGGTTGCCGTCATCGGCGTCCTGGCTCGCGCGGGTGTAGCCGAAGCCGACCGCGAGCCGCATCAGGAAGCCGTTGTGGTTGAAGGCGCTGTAGGGCGTGTGCTTGCGCGCCGGCGGCGCGGCCGCGGCCGGGGCGGCGAGGGCCAGGCTCAGCGCGAGCGCGAGGAAGGGGCGTCCGAACATCGATTCCTCCTGGGTCAGGGGCCGCCGTGGCCTCAGATGCGGTGCAGCTTCAGGGTGTTCGTCCCGCTCGTGGGCGGCCACCCCATGACCAGCGCGAACTCGTCGCCGACCTGGCAGATCCCCTCGCGGAGCAGGAGGCCCGTCGCGATCCGCACGGTCTCCGTCAGCTGCTCCGGCGGGACCTCGACGCGCGGGATGACCCCCCACTCGACCGCGAGGCGGTTGGCGACGCCCGGCTCGGAGGTGAGCGCGACGATGGGCGCGCGCGGTCGGTACTCGCTCAACATCCGCGCGGTCCGGCCGTCGCGGGTGAAGACGACGAGGGCCTTCATCGGCAGGGCGAAGGACAGGACGGCGGCGGCCTTGGCGGCGCCGTCCGCGAAGCCCCACTCCTCGCCGAGCTCCGCGACGAAGCCGTCGTCGGTGAGCGCCGTGCGCTCGCGGAGCCAGTCCGCCTCCACCTCGCGGATGATCCGGTCCATCATCCCGACCGCGAGCAGCGGGTGCTTGCCGGCCGCGGTCTCGCCGCTCAGCATCAGCGCGTCGGTGCCGTCGAGGACCGCGTTGGCGACGTCCGCCGCCTCGGCCCGGGTCGGGCTCGGGTTGCGGATCATCGAGTCGAGCATCTGGGTGGCGGTGATGACGAGCTTCCCGTGCCGGTTCACCGCCCGGATGATGCGCTTCTGCAGCAGCGGGACCTTCTCGGCGCCGAGCTCCACCCCGAGGTCGCCGCGCGCGACCATCGCGCCGTCGGCCACGTCGAGGATGGCCTCGAGGTTCTCGATCGCCTCGGGCTTCTCGATCTTGGCGATGATGGGCGTGTCCCCCGCCAGCGCCCGGGCCTCGAGCACGTCCTCCGGCCGGCGCACGAAGGAGAGCGCGAGCAGCTCGACGTGGAGCGTCTCGACGGCGAACTTCAGGTCGGCCTTGTCCTTGTCGGTGACGGCCGGCGTGCTGAGCGGCGTCCCGGGGATGTTGAGCCCCTTCTTGTCGCTGAGCGTCCCGCCGACCTCGACGACGCAGTGGACGTCGGGGCCGTCGACGGCGGTGACGGAGAGCCGGAGCAGCCCGTCGTCGAGGAGGATGGCGTCGCCGATCCGCACGTCCTGGGCGAGCTCCGCGTAGCTCACGCCGACGCCGCGCGCGTCCCCGGGGCGGTCCGCGGTGGACAGCGTGAACGGCTGCCCGGCGACGAGCTCCACCGGCCCACCCGGGAAGCGCCCGACGCGCATCTTCGGCCCGCAGAGATCGGCCAGGATCGCCAGCGGGCGCCCGGCCTTGGCCGCCGCGGCCCGCACCATCCGGGCGGTGCGCGCGTGGCCCTCGTGGGTCCCGTGGGAGAAGTTCAGCCGCGCGCAGTCCATCCCGGCGGCGACGAGCGCGTCGATGGTGGCCTGGTCACTGGTGGCGGGCCCGAGGGTGCAGACGATCTTGGCGCGGCGCATGGCCCGTTGTACCGCGGCTGGCCGAGGGGCGCCACCGCGCGCGACGGGGGCCTGGGCAGGGCCCTCGGCGGGCCGGACCCGGGGTGGACGCGACGAGCGCCCGGGCGGGGTGTATGATGCCCGCATTCCCGATGCGTCCGGGCCGAGGCTCGACCATCACAGAAAAGGCAGCGCGATGCTCATCATCATCCTGAGCGACGACGTCGCGGGGGCGCGCAGGTTCGCGGATGCGCTCGACGAGCACCACACCGTCGCGCGGATCGCGTCCGGGCCGGACGCGGTCGGCGAGGTCCCTCCCGAGGCGACCTTCGTCCTGCTGCCGACGTCCCCCATCACGCTCCGGCTCTGGACGGCGAAGCTGCGCCGCACCCACGGCGAGGGGCACCGCATCCTGGTCGGCATCCCCCGTGGCGAGGCGCGTGAGCTCGCGCACGTCATCGCGGCCGGCGCCGACGACTTCCTGGTGTGGCCTCGCGAGCCGGAGTTCCTGTCGCTGCGCCTCGACCTCCTCGACCGGCAGCGCGGTGTGGCGGCCCCCGCTCCCGTCTCGCCGGCGCCCGCGCCCCGCGTCGCGCAGGCGGCGGCGCCGACCTTCGGGGCCGAGGCGACCTGCCGCGCGCTGCTCCGCGCGTCCCGGGACGTCGTCGTCTGGCTGACGCCGGACGGGCGCATCCGCGAGGTCCACGCCAACGACCCGAGCCTGCTGCCGGTCGCGCCCGCGACGCTGGTCGGCAAGACGCTGGGCGAGGCCTTCACGGCCCCGGTCGCCACCCGCCTCGAGCGGGGGCTCCTCGCCGTCGTGTCCGGCGCCCCCGAGTGCCGCCTGTCCTACACGGCGCCGGCCGCCGAGGGGCCCGAGCGGAGCTGGGAGATCACCTTCGTCCGGGTCTCCGACGAGGAGGTCATCGGCGTCGCGCGGGCCGCGAGCGCCGCCCCCAACGGCGACGACGTCGCGGACACCCAGGCCGACAGCCGCCGCTTCACCACCCGCGTCACGGCGGCCTTGCCGCTGCAGATCGTGGTCTACAGCCTCGATACGCGGCGCTTCGTCTACCTCAATCGGCCGCTCGACACCGCGCTCGGGCTCTCCGTGGTCGAGGCGCTCAACGCGGGCCTCGCGCGCTTCGCCGACGTGGTCCACCCCGACGACCTCCCCGCGCTCGTCGCCCACGCCGGCGGCTGGGACGGGGCCGAGGACGACGTCGTCCGCGGCGCGCGCTTCCGCGTGCGGCGAGCCGACGGCCGCTGGCACCCGATCACGAGCCGCGAGGTCGTCTTCCGCCGCGCGCCGGACGGGCGGCCGCTCGAGATCCTGGCCGTGCTCGAGGACGACACGGCCGCGCTCGCCGCCGTCGCCGCGCCCAAGGTCGACCCGATGGGCGACCACGCCGCCCTCGCGCTCGCGGGGCCCGACGACCACCTCTACGGGTGGAGCTTCGCCACCGGGCAGATCGAGAGCTGGGGCCAGAGCCGGCTGACCGAGCTGGCGTCGACGCGCGAGGACTGGCTCGCGCACATCCACGAGACCGATCGCCCGGTGGTCGTGGCGGCGATGGAGCGCCACATCGAGACCGGCGCGCCCTACAACGAGACGATTCGCCTGCGGCTGTGGGACGGCTCGTGGCGGACGTGCGTGGACCGCGGCGCCGTCATCCGCGACGCGGCGGGGCGCCCCTCGCGCTGGGTCGGCGTCTGCACCGACATCACCGACCGGGTGATGCAGCTCGACCGCCTGAGCGCCGAGCAGAAGATGGAGGCGGTCGCCCACCTCGCCGGCGGCGTCGCCCAGGACTTCAACAAGCTCCTGCTCGAGATCTTCAACCAGATCGACCTCGCGATGTCCGGTCTCGCGCACGGCTCGGTGGCCCGCTCCGAGCTCGTCGGCGCCCGTCGCGCCGCCGAGCAGGCGGCGACCCTGACCCGCCAGCTCCTCGCGTTCGGGCGGCGTCAGACGCTCCAGCCCGAGTACATCTCGGTCAACGACGTCATCGGCGACCTGATCGACACGCTGGCGCGCCGGCTCGGCCCGAACATCGAGCTGAGCTTCGAGTCGAGCGAGCACCTCGGCATGGTCCTGGCCGATCCGATGCAGATCGAGCAGATCCTGCTGACGCTCTGCTCCCGCGCGCGCGACGCCATGCCCGACGGCGGCTCCCTCGCCATCCTCACCTCGAACGTGCGCGCCCGGGACGAGTGGAGCCAGCTCCCCTCGAAGGCGCGCGACACGCGCTACGTGAAGATCCGCGTCGAGGACAGCGGCCCGGGCTTCCCGCGGGAGCTCCTCGCCCACGTCTTCGACCCGTTCTTCGCGGCGGCGGACGGCGGCCCGCGCACCGGCCTCGAGCTGGCGATGGTCCACGGCGTCGTCGACCAGCACGAGGGCGTGTGCAGCGCCGAGAACCTGCGGCAGGGCGGGGCCGCCATCAACCTCTACCTCCCGGTCGTGGAGCGGCCGCCGGCCCGGCTCCGGCGTCCGGCGGCGCCCCCGCGCGGCGGGGACGAGACGCTGCTCCTCGTCGACGACGACGAGCTCGTCCGCAACATGGCGGCGCGCATGCTGCGCGGCGCGGGCTACAAGATCCTCACGGCCGCCGACGGCGCCGAGGGCATCGCCACCCTGCGCGAGCACCAGGCCGAGGTGCGGCTCGTCATCCTCGACGTCGTGATGCCGCGCATGGGCGGGCGCGCGACCTGGGAGCAGATGAGCACCATCGCCCCGGACATGCCCTTCATCTTCATCAGCGGCTACACGATGACGGCGCAGGACACCGACTTCGTGCAGCACGGCGGGCGGCGCTTCCTGCCCAAGCCCTTCAACTCCGGGCAGCTCCTCCGCGAGGTGCGGAGCGCGCTGGACGCCTGAGCCCGCGGCTCAGCGGCCGAACAGGCGCCGGAAGTTCTCGCGCACGGCCTCGGCCATGGCTGCGGTCGTGATGCCGCGGGCGCGGGCCATCGCCTCCACCCCGACCGGCACGTTCGCCGGCTCGTTGCGGGCGTCGCGCTCGGGGCCCATGTAGGGGCTGTCGGTCTCGGTGAGCAGGCGGTCGAGCGGGAGGTGGGCGGCGTAGCGCTGGAAGGCGTCGGCGCGCACGACGACCGGCGGGATGGAGAGGTAGTAGCCGGCCTCGGCGACCTGCTGGGCGAGCTTGAGCTTGCCGCCGAAGCAGTGGAAGTCCGCCTTCTCGACCCCCATCTCCAGCAGGATGTCGAGGGTGCGCCGCTCGGCCTTGCGGGTGTGCAGGATGACCGGCAGGTCGTGGCGCATCGCCACCTCGCAGAGGCGCCGCAGGACCCGCTCCTGCTCGGCCGCCTGGTCGGTGACCCAGTACTGGTCGAGCCCGCACTCGCCGATGGCGACGAGGCGGTCGGCCACGCTGTCGATGAAGTCGATCTCGGCGTCGGCGTCGAAGGGCGCCGGCGGGTCGAAGGGGTGGGCCCACGTCGCGGGGTCGATGCGGCTCGCCACGGCGTCGACCGGGTAGATGCCGAGGGCGGGGAGCAGGTGCGGGTGACGCTCGCAGAGGGCGAGCACCTCGCGGTTCGAGCGCGGCTCGAGGCCGTTGACGATGACGTAGTCGAGCCCGGCGTCCGCGGCGCGCGCGGCGGCCGCGTCCTCCTCGCCGGCGAAGCTCGGGTGGATCAGGTGGGCGTGGACGTCGACGTACATGGGGCCGCAGGGTAGGGGCCGCGCCGCCCGCGTCAACCTCTAGCGCGTGGGCGGGGCCTCGGCGGGCGCCTGGGCCAGGCCCGCGTCCGTGCCGACGCGCAACGCCACGCCGCGCACGAGGCCGTCCTGCGGCGGCTCCACCAGGGCGATCACGCCGTTCCCCGAGACCAGGCGCTGCTCGAGG
>SBGO01000326.1 GCA_006226565.1 Deltaproteobacteria bacterium
GGTCGGCGCGCAGCACGCGGCGCAGCGCCGTCAGCTCCTCGACGTAGTGGGCGAGGGCGGGGTGGCTCGCCGCGGGCCAGGTGCGGGCGTTGTCCTCGGCGCGCCAGGCCGCCGCCCGCTCGGCGCGACCGCGCAGGAACGTGACGAGGTCGTCGACGAAGCGCCTGGGGACGTGGCTCCAGCGCGAGTCGGAGCCGAAGAACTCGGCGATGGGCAGCATCCGGCGCCGCATGAAGTCGACGACCGCCTCGTGCGGCTCGGGGACGAAGTGCGGCACGATCGCGACCGAGATCGACAGCCAGTGGGTGACCCCGTGGGCCTTGGCCCAGGCGTAGAGCTGCTCGCGCGACATCAGGCGGCCGAGCTGCGGGGCGTCCCGGAGCGCGGCGCCGCTCGGCTCGGGGCGCGCGGGGGCGGTTGTGGCGTCCTGCAGGGCGAGCTGCGCGTGCAGCGTGATGAGCGCGCAGACGATGTGCTTGCAGTTCGCGGTGCGGCCCGCCGGGCAGTCGCACTTGGCGACCAGGCGCGGCCCGCCCGCGATGGCGATGACGGAGTAGCGCCCGCCGCTGGAGCCGGTGACCTTGGCGTGGAGCACGCCGTCGGTGCCGACGCCGAGCTCGGCGCAGCGCCCGTCCTCGGCGTAGCGGCGACCTCGCTGGAAGACCGCGGGGGGCGCGATCGACGCGATGTCGTGCTGCCTCAACCAGTCGACGACGGAACCCATCACGCCCGGTCCTAACAGAAGGGAGCGCGGGTTGTCATGGACTCCCCGGCCGTGGGAGGGTCGTGGCTCCAGCGCACAGGAGGGACGTCATGTCCTACGACCTCAAGATCACCGGGGGAACGGTCGTCGACGGCACCGGCGCGCCCGCCCGCCGCGCCGACGTGGCGGTGTCCGGCGGCCGCATCGTCGCCGTCGGGGACTGCGACGGCCCCGCGGCTCGCACAATCGACGCCGAGGGCGCCCTCGTCACGCCCGGCTTCGTCGACATCCACACCCACTACGACGGGCAGATCTCCTGGGACGACGCGCTCGCCCCGTCCTGCCACCACGGCGTCACGACCGCGATCATCGGCAACTGTGGCGTCGGCTTCGCGCCGTGCCGCGCGGCGGATCGCGATCGCCTCGTCGATCTCATGCAGGGGGTCGAGGACATCCCGGGGACGGCGCTCAGCGAGGGCATCACCTGGGACTGGGAGAGCTTCCCGGAGTACCTCGACGCCATCGACGCGCGCCCGCACACGATGGACTTCGCCGCCTACGTGCCCCACGACGCCCTGCGCGTCTACGTCATGGGCGAGCGCGCGGTCGCGGACGAGGCGGCGACCGACGCCGACATCGCCGAGATGCGGCGGCAGCTGCGGGAGGCGCTCGAGGCGGGGGCGATCGGCTTCGCCACCGGGCGGACCGACAACCACCGCGCAGGCGACGGGTCGTTCACGCCGGCGTCGGAGTCGAGCGAGCGCGAGCTCGTCGGCCTCGCGAGCGCGCTCGCCGGGCTCGACCACGGCGTGCTCCAGGCGGTCAGCGACTTCGACGTGCGCCGCGGCAAGGCCGGCTTCGACGCCGAGTTCGACGTCCTCGAGGCGATGCTGCGCGCGGCGCCCGGCCACGGGATGAGCGTGTCGTTGCTGCAGCGCGTCAAGGATACGGCGCAGTGGAAGCGCATCGTCGAGCGCGCCGAGGGTGCAGTGCAGCGGGGTCTCGACGTGCGCCTCCAGGTGGGCGCCCGCGGCATCGGCGTGCTGCTCGGGCTCGAGGCGACCTTCCACCCCTTCGTCGGCTTCCCGAGCTACAAGGCGATCGCCCACCGGCCGCGCGAGGAGCGGGTCGCGATCATGCGCGACCCCGAGTTCAAGCGGCGCATCCTCGCCGAGAAGAGCGACCGCATCGCCGGGGACGGCAGCAACGTCCCGGCGCTCGCCGACGAGTTCCTGCAGAACCTCGACTTCGTGGCGATGCGGCTGTGGCGGCTCGGCGAGGACTTCGGCTACGAGCCCGACTCCCGTGAGTCGATCCTCGCGGAGGCCCTCGCCCGCAAGGTGTCGACGCTCGAGGTGCTCTACGAGGCGATGCTCGAGGACGACGGGCGGGAGCTGCTCTACTTCCCCATCTACAACTACATCGGGATGAACCTGGACGTGGTCCACACGATGCTCACGCACCCGCTGGCGCTGAGCGGGCTCTCCGACGGCGGGGCCCACGTCGGGACCATCTGCGACGCGAGCTTTCCGACCTACATGCTGACCCACTGGGCGCGGGACCGGACGCGCGGGCCGCGGCTCGGGCTCGAGCGGGTCGTCGAGATGCTGACGCGCCGCAACGCCACGTGGATGGGGCTCCGCGACCGCGGGGTGGTCGCCCCGGGGATGAAGGCGGACCTCAACGTCATCGACCACGGCGCGCTCAGGCTCGAGCGGCCGCGCCTCGTGGCGGACCTGCCGGCGGGCGGCAAGCGCCTGCTCCAGGGGGCGCAGGGCTACCGGGCGACCGTCGTCTCGGGCGAGCTCGTCAGCGTCGACGGGCGGCTGACGGAGGCGCGGCCCGGGCGGCTCGTGCGGGGCGGGCGGGTCTGACGACCGTCGAGGGTGGCGCGTCCGCGTTCGGTGACTACCCTGCCGGGCGGACAGCCACCTGGAGACGTTGCCGTGATCGACCTGTACAGCTACCCGACCCCGAACGGAAAGAAGGTGTCCGTGGCCCTCGAGGAGCTCGAGCTCCCGTACCGCGCGCACCTCGTCGACATCCAGCGGGGCGCGCAGTTCGAGCCGGACTTCCTCGCCATCAGCCCGAACAACAAGATCCCGGCCATCGTGGACAGCGAGGGCCCGGACGGCGCGCCGCTGGCGCTCTTCGAGTCGGGTGCCATCCTGCTCTACCTCGCGGAGAAGGCGGGGCGGCTGCTCCCGACCTCGGCCCGCGAGCGCCACGAGGCCGTCGCCTGGCTGATGTTCCAGATGGGCGGCGTCGGGCCGATGTTCGGCCAGCGGAGCCACTTCACGAGCTACGCGCCGGAGCGGATCCCGTACGCCATCGAGCGCTACACGAACGAGGCGCACCGCCTCCTCGGGGTCATGGACCGGCGCCTCGACGGCCGCGAGTGGCTCGCCGGCCAAGACTACTCCGTGGCCGACATCGCGTCGTACTGCTGGGTCTCGGGTCACTCCGCGCGGACGGACTCGCCCGAGCGGTGGCCCCACGTGCAGGCCTGGGTGGACCGGATCGGCGCGCGGCCCGCGGTCGGGCGCGGCATGAAGGTGCTCGCGGCGGAGGCGGCGGCGTCCGCCTGAGCCGCGTCGGCGTCAGTCGTGGCCGTCCCCGTTGCCGTTGCCGTCGACGGGGACGCCGAGCCAGTGCTCCGCCCAGGCGACGGCGGAGCGCACGTCGGCGTTGCGCGCGACGATCACGCGGAGGAAGGCGTCGAGCGGGAAGCGTGAGCGGCCGGTCGTCCAGCGGTAGACGGCCGCGTAGCTCGCGCCGGTGATCTCCATCACCTCCTGGATGCTCGGCGGCGCGTCGGCGAGCACCAGGAAGTGCGCGATGCGCTCGCCGGGATCGAGCTTGCCGAGCGCGGCCTCGGGGCGGCTGATACCGAGGCGGCGGAGCTCGTCCGACGCTGCCTTCTTCGGGACCTCGCGGTTCGTCTTGACGTTCCAGATGCGCATCGTCGCACACGCTCGTTCGGGCCCGAGGGGGGCGTCGCTCTGGGGGGGAGCGACACGGAAGGCGAAGACACCGCGCTACCGCGGCCCACGCAACGGGCTCCGCTTCGATTTTGCGGTTCCCGCAAGACCTTGACGTGGGCCGTTCCGAGCAAGAACCGCACCAGGACCGCGGCGGGTGCCGTCGTCCCGCGCCAACGCTGCGACGTGGCGAGAAATGGCGGTGATCCCGGACCCGGAGAGGGGGCGTCCGCGCCGACGAGGATCCGTGATCGCGGACGGTTTCATCCGCAATCACGGACTGGCGCGGCGCTTCGGGGGGCGAGGGGCCACCGAGCCGATGGGCCGCCGTGGTCGCTCGCGGGGAGTCGCGATGATTTGCGACCGAGTGTCCCACGCGTGTCCCCGGAGCGGGGCACGCGATGGCGCGGCGGGCCGCGGTTGCTCTGTCACGGCCCGGTCGCGTTCGAGATGCCCCGCGCTCAGCAGTTGTACGTGTGGACGGACATCTGCGCGGAGCCCCCGGCGTTCGAGCCGTGAGGGAACACGACGATGGCCCGGTCGCTCTTCACCAGCAGCTCTTCGAGCAGCTTCCTGACGTCGCTGTGGGGCGTCGACGCAGGCAGATGCCAGGTGTCCTCGTGGAGCTTCTCGGCCTTCCACGACGCCTTCGCGCGGCTCCCGAAGCTCTGCTTGCGGTCCGCCCACTTGCCCATCTTCGACCAGTAGACCGTGATCACGACGCCGGTCGAGGTGACGAAGTTGTGGGTCGCTGCCATCGGTACCTCCCTCCTGCGCTTCTGCCCGTGCTCACCGACGCCCGGCATCGGGCACGGTCTCACCACGCTACCACCAGCGCCGACAGCCACAACGGTAGCCGGCGGAGTCGAGGCGGGCTCGAGCGGCGTGCCGTAGCGCGTCGCTTCTATCGGAGCCGCTTGAACGAAGCCCGAGCCTCACGGACCTCCACCCTCATGCGCGCGACCTCGTCAGCCTCCTCACCCTCATAGGAGGCCAGCTCCGACACGAACTGATCGGCGCTCTTCAGGACGCTGGGAATCAGCATGTACGTCATCGGCGGCCAGCGCGTGCGCCGAAGTGCCTCCATCAGCTTCGCGTGGTAGGCGCGGATCTCATCGATGTTGGAGAGCTGTTCCAAGAGAGCCTCGCAGTTTCGGCGTTGCGTGTTCGACCCGCGCACATTGAAGCACCGCAGCGCTCCGGCGTGTCTGGAGACAGCTGTTCAGTGCGTTGGTGGGGTCGCGCCGTCCCGTGCCCCGAAGGCCCCGCCTCCGCGCGCCATCGCGATGCCACGCGAAGACGAGGGTGACTCTGACCTCGGCGCGTGCGGCCTTCGCGTGGATCGCGCGCCGTGGGCGCGAGCGAATCCGTCCGTCAGCACGGACGGTTCACGGCTTCTCCGGCCGCGAGCGTCTCTGGGCAGCGTCTTGGGCAAGCCCGGAAACAGAAACGCCCGGCGGCAGGTGATCGCTGCGACCGGGCGTCTCTGGGGTGGTTCTGGAGCCAACAGCCGGACTTGAACCGGCGACCTGCTGATTACGAATCAGCTGCTCTACCAACTGAGCTATGTTGGCGTGACCGGCTGCGGAGTATAGGGATGCGTGTCGCTTTGGCAAGCGGAATCGATTCGCCCGCGGCCGCGCGCGTCGCCCGTTGCCGAGGGGCCCGACGGCGTGCATCCTGACGGCGTCGAGCGGCGCGAGAAGGAGCGAGAAGGGATGCGGCACGGACGCGTGGGACTGATCGGGCTCGTGATGCTCCTGGGCGGTGCCTGCGGCGCCAGCGAGCGCGGGCACCTCGCCGATCCCCCCGCGGAGGAGACCGCACGGATGAGCGGCGACCAGGCGCTCGACCGCGTCATGGACGCCCTCGGCGCGCTCCCCGAGGTCACCGCCCTGCGCGCGCGCATCGAGGCCGCGGGCGCGCGCTTCGTCGTGATGCTCGAGGGCGACGACGACCCGGCGGTCGACCGCCCGCGCGTCTGGCAGATCTACGTCGGCGAGTCGCACCCCGACCACCTCGTCCGGCTGTGGGCGTTCAACGTCGACGCGGTCACCGGCGCGCTCACGGTCACCGACCCGGTCACCCTCGAGGACCTCTCCTTCGAGCGCTGGCGGGAGCAGCTCGCGGCGTCCCCTCCGTGAGCGGCGGGGCGTCGAGCCGGGTGGACGAGCGCGCGCGCCGTCGGCGATGCTTGCAGCGCGCCCCCTCGGCCACACACGCGTGGGGGGAGCTCACCGGAGGTCCCGAGCGTCGCCGTCCATGAAGATCTGCCCGACCTGCCTCGCCCGCCACGACGATCCCTTCAGCCGCTGTCCCGAGGACGGCGCGGCGCTGCTCACCCTCGGCGCCGACCCGGATCCGCGCCTCGGGACGGCCGTCGGCGGCGGCTACGTGCTCCTCGACGTCCTCGGCGAGGGCGGCATGGGCATCGTCTACCGCGCCTGGCAGCGCTCGACCGCGCGCGAGGTGGCGATCAAGACCCTCCACCCGCTGACCGGCGAGCTGGCCGAGCTGATGGCCGCGCGCTTCACCCGCGAGGCGCGCGTCACCGCGTCCCTCCGGAGCCCGCACACCGTCACCATCCACGACTTCGGGCGCCTCGACGACGGCGACTTCTACCTCGTCATGGAGCTCCTGCACGGCCAGCCCGCGGACGTCCTGCTCGAGACCCGCGGCGCGCTCCCGCTCGGGCTCGTCCGCGAGATCGGCGTGCAGGTCTGCCGCTCCCTCGCCGAGGCCCACGCCCGCGGGGTCGTCCACCGCGACCTCAAGCCGTCGAACCTCGTGCTCGAGTCCACGCCGACCGGCGAGACCCACGCCAAGGTGCTCGACTTCGGCGTCGCCAAGCTGCTCGAAGAGGGCACGGCCACGCTCACGACGAGCGGCACGACCGTCGGCACCGTGGCCTACATGAGCCCCGAGCAGGTCGAGGGCACCGGCGCCGTCGGCCCCGCCTCGGACCTCTACGCCCTCGGCGTGACGCTCTTCGAGCTCGCCACCGGCGAGCGGCCCTTCGTCGCGGACTCGCGGCTCGCGCTCATGTTCAAGCACGCGTCCGCGCCGCCGCCGCCGCTCACCCGCTACCTCGCGCCCTCGCCCGAGGTCGAGCAGCTCGGCGGGATCCTCGAGCGCTGCCTCGCCAAGGCGCCGGCCGATCGCTTCCCCAGCGCCGACGCCCTGATGCGCGCGCTGTCGGCGACTCCCCTCGGCCTCGCCCCGATCGAGGGCCCGCCCGCGCCGCGCGCGGTGGCCG
>SBGO01000451.1 GCA_006226565.1 Deltaproteobacteria bacterium
CCGGAGGCGAGATGGGCTCTCGTGACACGCTGTTCCTCCACCGCACCGCCGGGTACGCCGTCGTCCTCATCGGGATGATCTTGAGCCAGTGCACGTGTCAGAACAACCGCCCCGACGAGCCGGCCGTCGCCGCGCCGCCTCCGGGGCCGCCCGCTCGCGACGCCGCGAGGGCCGCCGACGAAGGCGCGATCGAGCTGCCGCCGGCGCTCCGCACGGGCGACCTCGACAAGGACGAGAAGCGGGTGCTCTTCGAGGTGCTGAGCGAGCAGTACGATCCGTGCGGCAAGCCCAAGAGCTTCCTCGAGAGCCTCGAGGATCCCGAGACCTGCGACCTCGCCAAGGGGCTCGGGGACATGGCGGTCGAGAAGGTCGCTCAGGGCCTGTCCAAGCGTCAGATCGCCCGCGCGCTGCTCGAGGAGCAGGCGCGCCGCGCCGCGCACGTGACCTTCGTCACCGACGACACCCCGACCTGGGGCGACGCCAAGGAGCCGCGCCACGTCGTCGTCGAGTTCTTCGACTTCGAGTGTCCGCACTGCAAGACCGCGAGCGGCCCGACCCGGGAGCTGGTGGCGAAGTACGACTCGGTCCTCTACCCGAAGTTCTATCCGCTGACGCGCATCCACCAGCACGCCCAGGCCACCGCCCTCGCCGCCCTGGCCGCCTTCCGCCAGGGGAAGTTCTGGGAGGCCTACGAGGCCATCTTCGAGCACCAGGACGAGCTCCACGCGGCCCCGGCCGAGAGCGACATCGTCCGGCGCCTGATGAGCGAGGTCGGCCTCGACATGGCGCAGTACGACAGGGACGTGCAGGACCCGAAGACCGCGGCGCGCGTCGCCCGCGACGTCGCCGAGGCGGAGCAGGCGAACATCGAGGGGACGCCGACCTTCTTCGTCGACGGCGTGATGGTCGACTACGAGGCGCTCGAGGCGGCGCTGAAGGCAGCGCCCGCCAAGCCCTAGCCGGCGTCTCACCCGGGTTCGTCAACACCATTGACATGGCGATGGGGCCCCGGTCGAGGGCGCCGATTGGCCTATCATGGGCGTCCCCGTATTCAGAACATTGTTGACTAACAATGTCACCTTTGGCTACGTTCGGCGGACGCACACGCGGGTGCGCGCCAGCGTCGAGGAGCAGACCTCATGTCGACCGTCGTGATCGCAGGCCTCGGGGGGCTCGGGTGCCCCGCCGCGCTCGCCCTCGCCGAGGGCGGGGTGGAGCGGCTCGTCCTGGTGGACGACGACCGGGTCGACCTGTCGAACCTCGCGCGTCAGGTGCTCTACACGACCGAGGACGTCGGCCGCCCCAAGATCGAGGTGGCCGCCGAGCGCCTCCGCGCCGTGGCGCCCGGCATCGACCTGGAGCTGGTGAGCGGCCGGGTCACCGCGGAGACCGTCGACGGCCTCCTCGACGGCGCCGACCTCATCCTCGACGCCACCGACGACCCGGCGGCGCGCTTCGTCATCAACGACGCCGCCCTCGCCCACCGCCTGCCGGCGGTCCTCGGCGGCATCCACCGCTACGAGGGGCTGGTCCTGGGCCTCGGCCCCGGCTTCGGCCCGTGCTTCCGCTGCCTCTTCGAGGACGTCCCGGCGGCCGACGAGGTGGCGACCTGCGCCCAGGCCGGCGTCCTCGGCCCGATCGCCGGCATCGTCGGTCACCTCCAGGCGCGGCGTGCCCTGGGCCTGCTCGCGGGCGACTACGCCCGCCACACCGGCTTCATCACCACGGTCGACGGCCTCCGCGGGCGCATCCGCGAGGTGCCGCTGCCCGAGGCGACCGGCTGCCCGGCCTGCGGCGGACTCGCCCAGCGCCTCGACATCCGCGCCGACCACTGCCCGATCACCTACGTCCGCACCAAGCTGGCCCTCGAGGCCCTCGCCCCGGGCGCGGTGCTCGACGTCGTGATGCGGCGCGGCGACCCGGCGCGGAACGTCCCCCGCAGCCTGGCCGAGGACGGTCACGACGTCCTCTGCCAGGGCGTCCTGGCGAACGACGACTATCGGGTGGTCGTCCGCCGCGTCCCGTGAGCCCGAGAGGTCCCGCCATGCCCGTGTCCATCCAGCTCCCCGACGCCCTCGCCCACCACGCTGGCGGCCAGCGCACCGTCGCCGTCGACGCCGCCAGCGTCGGCGAGGCCCTCGATCGGCTCGAGGCGAGCTTCCCGGCGCTCCGGGCGCGCCTCCGCGACGCGCGCGGCAACGTCCGCCGCTTCCTGAACGTGCTCGCGGACGCCCGGGACATTCGATTCCTCGACAACCTCGCGACCCCGCTCGGCGACGACGCACAGCTCAGCATCGTCCAGGCCGTCGCGACCGGCTGGTACCACGGAGGTCGTGATGTTGCGTGAGGACCAGATCCACCGCTACGCCCGTCAGATCCTGCTGTCCGAGGTCGGCGGCGGCGGGCAGGCCCGGCTCCTGGCCGGGCGCGTCCGCGTCGTCGGCGACGGGCGCGCCGCCGAGGAGGCGGCTACGTATCTCGCCGCGGCCGGCGTCGGCGTCGTGGTCCTCGACGGCGCCCTCGCCGACCGCGTGGGCGAGCGCCTCGCGCGCATGAACCCCGACAGCACCATCGAGCGCGCCGGCGGCTCCCGCGGGCTTACGCTGACCTCCGGCGTCGCCACGGCGACCGAGGTCGCCCCGTCCCCCGCCGACGACCGCCTCGCCGGCGCGCTGGCCGCCCACGAGGCGCTGATGCGGCTCACCGGCGCCCGCGAGGGCTTCTCCTGGGCGAACGCCCCCTCCGACCTCGGCCGAGCGCCCCGGCCGTGACCACGGCGATCGCCCGAGCGCTGTCCAGCCCGGCGCTCTACGACGCCCTCGCCGACCACGCGATGGCCTGGTACCCGCGCGAGTGCTGCGCGCTCGTCGTGGCCGGCCGCGACGGGCCGGCCGCCGTCCTGGCCGACAACCTCGCCGACCTCTGGCACGCCCGCGACCCCGAGGGCTTCCCCCGGACCGCCCGCGAGTCCTACCTGCTCGATCCGATGCTGCTCGTGCGCGCCGAGGCCGACGGCACGCCGGTCCTGGCGATCGTCCACAGCCACGTCGACGTCGGCGCCTACTTCTCCGACGAGGACGCGCGCCTGGCGACGAGCCCCCACGGCGACGCCCCGCTCTTCCCCGGGGTCGCCCACGTCGTCCTCGACGCGCGCGCCGACGGGGTCCGCGGCTACGCCGCCTTCGCCTGGTCCGACCACGCCCGCGGCTTCGTCCCCGCGAGCGACGAGGGTCAGCGGTGAGCGTCGTCGACCACGTGCTGAAGAACCCGGGGCTCCTCAAGCTCGAGCTCATGCGGCGCGGTCTGCGCGTCGCCGCCGAGGATCTGGAGGCCGTCCGGAGGAGCGGCGCCGACGCGTCCGGCCACGCGGTCTTCGGCAACACCTGGGACCTCGACGTGGTGCTGCCGCGCGACACCTGGGCCAGCGTCCCGGTCCACCCGCGCCTCGCCGCGCGCTCGCCCTACCTCCTCGTCCGCGACGGCGCCGGCCACCATCACGTCACGACCGAGGCCCCCGACGCCCCGCGAACCCCGGTCACGGTGAAGCCGCCCGCTCGCTTCTTCGAGCACACCACCTCCGAGGGGATCCCCTTCGGGCGCATCGGCACCGTCCACGGCCCGTACCTCGCGCTCTCGCCCACGAACCGCTGCGCCTTCCTCGACGGCCCCGACCGCTGCCGCTTCTGCGGCGTCGCGCCCGCGGGCGCCCACGACGCGCTGCCGGTCGCCGACGTGATCGAGGCGGTCCGCGTCGCGCGCGGCGAGCACGCGGTGAACATGGTCCACCTCTCGGTGGGCTGGCTCGGCGGCGACGACGGCGGCGTCGCGCTCCTCGAGCCCTACGTCGCGGCCCTCAAGAAGCACTTCGACATCCTCGTCGCGATCGACACCCTGCCGCCGCGGGCCGACGCGTGGATCGATCGCACCTACGCGATGGGCGCCGACGCCGTCAGCTACAACCTCGAGATCTGGGACCCGGCGCGCTTCGAGCGGGTATGCCCCGGCCCCGCGCGGAGCCTCGGCCGCGAGCGCTTCCTCGACGCGCTCGGCTACGCGACGACCGTCTTCCCCTCCGGGGGCGTGCTCTGCCACCTCATCGTCGGGCTCGAGCCCCTCGCCTCGACCCGCGCCGGGATGACCGCCCTCGCCGAGGCCGGCGTCGTGCCGGTCCTGCCGGTCTACCGCCCGTTCAAGGGGCGCGACATGCGCGCCGACGGCGACATCGAGCGCTTCCCGCCGACCCTCGAGGAGCTGAGCGAGCTGTACCGGGACCTGTGGTCGCTCGTGCGGCGTCACAAGCTCGGGGTGCACCTCGTGCGCGACCTCGCGACGGTCACGACCCCGCTCGAGGGCCGCTTCTTCGCCGGGCACGACGGCCTGCTCCGCCGGATTGGCCACCGCCTCGCCGGGAGCCGCCTCGGCCGGCGCACCTCGGCGCGGCTGAGCGACCTCCGCCGGGCGCTCCGCGTCCGCGAGGTCGGGGCCGTCGAGCGCTGAGCGGCCCACGATGTCCGCCCCCCCACCCTCCGAGCCGGCGGGAAGCGAGGCCCGCAGCTACGAGGGCTCGGGCCGCTTCCTCACGCGCTTCGAGATCGACCGCCGCCCCATCGGGGTCGTCCTCCTCGACCGCCTGTGGAAGCAGCTCGTGCTCGCCGCCCTGCTCGGCGCCTTCGCCGTGGCCGTCGGGCTCGAGCCGCCCGCCGGCCTGACCCCGGCCGGCTGGAAGAGCCTCTGCATCTTCGCGCTCTCGGCCGTCCTCTGGGCGACGGCGCTGCTCCCGCTCGCCATCACGAGCCTCCTCGCGATGAGCCTCGTCCCGCTCCTCGGCATCATGCCGGCGTCGAAGGCCTACGGCTTCTTCGGCTCGAAGGTCGTCTTCTTCATGCTGGGCGCGCTCATGCTCTCGGCGGCGATGATCCGCTCCGGGCTCTCCACCCGCCTCGCGACCGCCGTCGTCCGCCGCTTCGGCGCCACGCCGCGGCGCCTGGTGATGGCGATCTTCCTCCTGTGCGCCGGCGGCTCGATGCTGATGAACGAGCACGCGGTCGCCGTCATGGTGCTCCCCATCGTGGTCGACACCGCCCGGGCGCTGAACCTCCAGCCGCTCCGCTCGCCGCTCGGCCGCGCCCTGTGCTTCGCGCTGGCGTGGGGCTGCATCATCGGCGGCAGCCTGACGGTCCTCGGCGGGAGCCGCGGGCCCCTCGCCATCGGCATCCTCGAGGAGGCCACCCACGGGGCGACCACCATCAGCTTCGTCGACTACATCGTCTTCGGGGCGCCCATGGTCCTGCTCATGCTGGTCGCGGGGGCGCTGCTCCTCCGCTTCCGCTTCACGCCCGAGGTCACCGACACCGCCGAGGCCGTGGCGACCCTCGAGCGCCGCGCCAAGCAGCTCGGGAAGCTCTCGGCGCGGGAGCTCGTGGTGGCGCTGATCATGACCGCGACGGTGCTGTCCTGGGCGTTCGTCGGCGACGCGGTGGGGCTCGACACGATCGCGATCTTCGCGATGGCGGCCCTCTTCGCGCTGCGCGCCGTCAGCTGGGCGGAGGTCGAGTCCGAGGTCTCCTGGGGCGTGGTCCTGATGTACGGCGGAGCGATCTCGCTCTCCGCCGCGATGAGCGAGACGGGCGCCGCGCTGTGGCTGGCGGAGCACGTCTTCAGCGGCGCCGCGGGCTCGCCGACCGCGCTCCTCATCGTGGTCGCCCTGCTCTCGGCGCTCCTCACCGAGTTCATGAGCAACGCGGCGGTGGTCGCGATGCTGCTCCCGCCGGTCTTCTCCATCGCGGCGGGCTGGGGCGTGGACCTGCGCGCGGCGACGATGGCCGTCGTGCTGCCGTCGAACTTCGCGTTCATGATGCCCATCGCGACGCCCGCCACGGCGCTCGCGTGGTCGGCGGGCTACTACACGCCGCGCGAGGTCGCCAAGAACGGCTTCGCGATGAATCTCGCAGGGTTCGCGAGCGTGCTCCTGCTCGTGCTGGGCTGGTGGCCGCTCATCGGGATCCTCTGAGCGTGCCCCGGGCCCTGGCGCCGAGTTATCGCGCTGCACGCTCGGGCCAATCGGGTATTGCGGGCCTCGCGGGGCGAGTATATGGTCCCCCCCAACAGCTGCCTGGGAGCGAGCAATGGCCTACATCGTCGCAGAACCCTGCATCAAGTGTAAGTTCACCGATTGTGTCGCGGTGTGCCCCGTCGATTGCTTCTACGAGGGTGAGAACTTCCTCGTGATTCATCCCGACGAGTGCATCGACTGCGGGGCCTGCGAGCCCGAGTGCCCCGTCAACGCCATCTACGAGGAGGACGACCTCCCGGAGAAGTGGGCGGAGTACGTCGAGATCAACGAGCGCTTCGCCGGTGAGTGGCCGAACATCACCGAGCAGAAGGAGCCGATGGACTCGTCGGAGGAGTACCGCAACATCGAGAGCAAGCGCGAGTTCCTCAGCGAGAACGGCGCCTCCTGATCCGAGCGGACTCCGCAATCTGACGTCGACATGTGCCCCCGCGGCCGAGCGCCGCGGGGGCCGTGTTCATTGGCCCGAAGGCTGATGCCGTCGACGTCCTACGGGATCGAAGCAGCCAGGGTCGCGGCGCGTCACGAAGACGCCGACGACGCGACCGACGCGCTCCGAACCGGATGCATTTTTTGTGCAACGCACAACGCACGTCTCTCGCTGGAGAGACGGGACGCGAACGCGGGCCCTCGTGGGTCGTGTCAGTCGCGTGCCTCGGTCGCCCAGGCGCTCTGGGGCTGATCGAAGCGCCAGACGTCCATGAGGCGCTCGAGGGACGCCGCACCGGGGATCATCGGCGGACCCGCCAGGACGCCCGGGTAGGACGCGATCCGACGCCGCCGCACGCCCAGCGCGCGCTCGATCGTCTCCATCTCGCGGAGCGGCAGCGGCTCGGGCACGGGCGCCGGA
>SBGO01000532.1 GCA_006226565.1 Deltaproteobacteria bacterium
CGCCCGCCCCGCCCCAGCAGCACTCGCAGCCGGTGCGCTGGCCGCCGCCGCCGCCGTTGCCGTTGGGAGTATCGAGAAGCGCGCCGACGCCGAGCGTGCCTTCGCCCTGGTCGCCGGGCTGGTTGTAGACGCTCTGCCGCCCGACGCCGCGGAAGCCGCGCGCGCTCATGTCGACGGTCCCCTGGATGGTGACCGCGCCGCTGGCGACGAGGGCGAGGATCCCGCCGGTGCTGCCGTCCCAGGGCGCCGCCCACAGGGTCGCGCCGGACTGGACCGTGATGGCGCCGTACTCGGGGACCTGCACGACCTGGGCGGCCTCGCCGGCGCCGGTCGAGTAGGCGTTCACCGTCGGGAAGTCCACGGTCAGGAGGGCCCCGCTGGCCGCGGTGACGCGGGCGAACTCGTAGAGCCCGGCGAAGCCGAGCGCCGACTGCGACTGATGGAGCAGGACCAGGTCGCCGGCGGCGAAGGCGCCGGTCACGCCGGAGAGGGTGAGCTCGGTCCCGCCGGCCGCCACGTCGAGGCGCGCGCGCGCCGGCGTCAGGGTCGTGTTGACGCTGATGATGAGGTCGTTGACGCCGGTCTCGCAGTGGGCGCCGGTGAAGGCCGGCCAGCAGGCGCAGCTGTACGTCGGTCCGAGGTCGGTGCAGACGCCGCCGTTGAGGCACGGGTTCGGGTCGCAGTCGTCGCCGCCCACGGGCCCGGCGGGCAGGCTCGGGCCGAAGCCGTAGGCGAAGAGGGTCGGGCCGTCGCTGGTCTGGGTGTACTCGGTCCGCACCATGGCGGCCGGGTCGTCGAAGGTCAGCGGCTCGGCGCCGCACGTCGCGAGCTCGGCGTCCCACTGGATGTACGGGTAGACGGCGCCGGCGGCGATGTAGCCGTCGCCCACGATGGTGCCGTCGTTGGCGTCGCGGGCGGTCGCGCGCGTCCGGAGCCAGCAGCCGCCGATGGCCGGCCGCTTCACCCCGAGGGCGATGTTCCAGTAGACCTTGTTGGCGCTGGTCGCGCCGTTCAGGAGCGCCTCCTGGCCGCGGTAGAGGCCGAGCTGGAAGAGGTAGGCGTCGGCGTCCACGGCCCCGGCCTCGGTCACGGCCGCGCAGGTGCTCATCCCGTCCGCCCCGGCGACGCACTGGTTGCCCTGGGGGCCCGAGGGGTCGAGGGTCAGGTCGGCGGCGAAGTCGACGGCGGTCGGGGTGGTGCAGTCGAGCGCGACGGGGTCGAGGTAGAGCTCGGTCTCGACGCCGACGTTCGTCCCCGCCGTGCACGCGAGGCCGAGCACCATCGTGGTGGCGCGGGTGCCGGTGGCGTCGAAGAGCAGCGCGAGGTCCTCGCTGCCGTCGCCGGCGCAGCCCGGCGTCCCGTCGACGTCGTCGCAGCAGTCGAGCTTCGCCGAGCAGAAGATGTCGTCGAAGCTGATGGCGATGTCGAAGAAGCCCTGCTGGGCCGGGCGCATCAGCGCGACGTCGAAGGCCACCGGGACGTCCGCGTCGGCGACGCAGGTGACGGTGCGGCTCAAGGGCGCGGTCGTGGTCGGGTTCTGGAAGGGCAGCGGGGTCCCGGTGACGGCGCCGGCGTCGGCGGTCGAGCCGCTGTTGAAGGTGCCCGCGTCGCTGACCGCGGCGGCGTAGACGCCGACCACCCAGACCTTGACGGTGTTGTCGTTGCGGTCGGCGTCGCAGGTCCCGACGTAGCTCGCCGAGCCCGCGCCGTCGCCGTAGCCCGAGGAGGTCACGCGGCGCTGCCACACGACGGCGCTGTCGGCGTTGACCACCTCGAGGTCCCAGACGACGTCCCCGACACCCTCGAGGCTCAGGGCCGCGACGTCGATCGCGAGGCGCGCGCCGGCCGGCGCGTCCGAGGTCGCGCGGCCGCAGGCGAGCGAGAGGAGCGCGAACGACACCGCGAGAGCTGCGTTTCGCAACACTGTGCGCCTCCGAAGGAGCCCTGGAATTCGAGGAGGGGCGCGCGGGGGACCCCGAGCGCCGCCCTAGCTTCGGGCACAACCCCCCGAAAGTCAAAGCCTACTACCCGAGACATGTGCAACGCAGCGAAACCAGACGGCGCTCAAAAAGAAAGAGGGGGCGGCCCCACCGGGTGGCCCCCTCTCTCACGACCTCACGGCCGCGTCGACGCTCAGAGGGCGTCGATGATGGCGTTGAAGGTCGCGCTCGGGCGCATCGCCGCGAACGCCTTCGCCTCGTCGGGCAGGTAGTAGCCGCCGATGTCCACCGGCGCGCCCTGGGCCGCGTCGAGCTCGGCGTTGATCTGCGCCTCGCTCTCGGCCAGCTGCGCCGCGACCGGCGCGAAGCGCGCCTTCAGCTCGGCGTCCGCGTCCTGCGCCGCCAGCGCCTGCGCCCAGTAGAGGGTCAGGTAGAACTGGCTGCCGCGGTTGTCGATCTGGTGGACCTTGCGCGACGGCGACTTGTTGGTGAGCAGGTACTGCGTCGTCGCGTCGCCGAGGGTCTCGGACAGGACGTGCGCCTTGGCGTTGCCGTACTTGTCGGCGACGTGCTGGAAGGACTCGGCCAGGGCCAGGAACTCGCCCAGCGAGTCCCAGCGCAGGTGCCCCTCGCGCACGAACTGCTGCACGTGCTTCGGGGCCGAGCCGCCGGCGCCCGTCTCGAAGAGGCCGCCACCCGCCATCAGCGGCACGATGGAGAGCATCTTGGCGCTGGTGCCGAGCTCGAGGATCGGGAAGAGGTCGGTCAGGTAGTCGCGGAGCACGTTGCCCGTGACGCCGATGGTGTCCTTGCCGTCGCGGGCGCGCGAGAGCGACATCTTGGTGGCGTCGACCGGCGACATGATGGCGATCTCGAGCCCGTCGGTGTCGTGCTCGCCGAGGTAGCGCTTCACCTTGGCGATGAGCTGCGCGTCGTGCGGGCGCGCCTCGTCGAGCCAGAAGACCGCCGGCGCGCCGGTCGCCCGGGCGCGGGTCACGGCGAGCTTCACCCAGTCGCGGATCGGCGCGTCCTTGGCCTGGCAGGCGCGCCAGATGTCGCCGGCCTCGACCTCGTGCTCCATCAGCGTCGCGCCCGCGGCGTCGACCACGCGCACCGTGCCGTCGGCGGGGATCTCGAAGGTCTTGTCGTGGGAGCCGTACTCCTCGGCCTTCTGCGCCATCAGGCCGACGTTCGGCACGCTGCCCATGGTGCGCGGGTCGAAGGCGCCGTTGACGCGGCAGAAGTCGATGACCGCCTGGTAGACGCCGGCGTAGCTGGAGTCGGGGATGACGGCCTTGGTGTCCTGCTGCTTGCCCTCGGCGTTCCACATCTGGCCCGAGGTGCGGATCATCGCCGGCATCGACGCGTCGACGATGACGTCGCTCGGCACGTGCAGGTTGGTGATGCCGCGGTCGCTGTCGACCATGGCGATGGCCGGGCGGGCGGCGTAGACGGCCTGGATGTCGGCCTCGATGGCGGCGCGCTCGGCCTCGGGCAGCTCGGCGAGGCGGGCGACGAGGTCGCCGAAGCCGTTGTTCACGTCGACGCCGAGGCGGTCGAAGGTCTCGCCGTGCTTGGCGAAGAGGTCGGCGAAGAAGACCTTCACGGCGTGGCCGAAGATGATGGGGTCGGAGACCTTCATCATCGTGGCCTTCATGTGCAGCGAGAACAGGACGCCGGCGCGGCGCGCGTCCTCGACCTGCTCGTCGAGGAAGGCCACGAGCGCCTTCTTGCTCATGAAGGTGCCGTCGAAGACCTCGCCCTCGATGAGCTTCAGGCCGCCCTTGAGGACGGTGACGGTCCCATCGGCGGCGACGTGCTCGATGTTGACGGTGGTGTCGGCCGGCAGCGTGATGGACTGCTCGTTGTGGAAGAAGTCGCCGCTCTCCATCGTGGAGACGTGCGACTTCGAGTCCGGCGACCAGGCGCCCATCGAGTGCGGGTTCTGGCGCGCGTACTCCTTGACCGCCTTCGGCGCGCGGCGGTCGGAGTTGCCCTCGCGCAGGACCGGGTTCACCGCGCTCCCCTTGACCTTGTCGTAGCGCACCTTGAGCGCCCGCTCGGCGTCGTCCTTCGGCTCCTCCGGGTAGTCCGGGATGGCGTAGCCGTTCTGCTGCAGCTCCTTGATGGCCGCCTTGAGCTGCGGCACCGAGGCGCTGATGTTCGGCAGCTTGATGATGTTGCCCTCGGGGGTCTTGGCGAGGGCGCCGAGCTCGGCGAGGGCGTCGGAGACGCGCTGCTCGTCGGTCAGGAAGTCGGGGAAGACCGCGAGGATGCGCCCGGCCAGCGAGATGTCGCGGCTCTCGATGGCGACCCCGGTCGACTTCGTGATGCCCTGGATGATCGGCAGGAACGAGTAGGTGGCCAGGGCGGGTGCTTCGTCGGTCTTCGTATAGATGATCGTCGGGGTCTGGCTCATGCTTCGCGCTCCTGCATCAAGGGTGTTTATGGGCGGGCGACGGCTCGGCCGGCGCACGGTCGCGGTGGCTCCCGCCGTGTCAGGCGCACCGATCCCCTCCGAGTGCACCCCTCTTGTCAACCGCGTTCCGCACCGGCCCCTCAGGGAGCGCTGTCCGCTCTCTCACGCTGTGCGCTGCACACACTGTGCAGGGCGGCGCGGAGCCACGCCCCCGCCGGTCCGGGGGGGCGATCGACGCGGGTCACGCTGTAGAGCGTCGCCCGGCGCGCCCCGCTCCCCCACGACGCCGGCGCGATCGCGACCAGGGTGCCGCTCGCCAGGTCGTCGGCGACGAGGTGCTCCGGCAGGGTCCCCCAGCCGAGCCCCGCGCGCACGAGGGCATGCTTGGTCGCCAGGTCGGCGACGCGCCACGTGCACGCGCTCAGCACGTTGACGTCGGCGCTGGGCGTGGTGACGCCGCGCTCGCTGAGCACGATCTGCACCTCGTCGGCGAAGGCGGCGTCGTCGAGGGGCGCCGACCGCTGGGCCAGCGGGTGCCCGGCGGCCGCCACCGCCACCAGGGCGACCTCGGCCACCGGCGCGCTGTCGAGGCGCTCGGGGGAGCCCACCTCCGAGGTCACCCCGAGCCGGGCGCTGCCGTCCATGACCCGCGCCATCACGCCGCCGAGGGCCTCGGTGTAGACCCGCAGCGTGACCTCCGGCCAGGCGACCCGGAAGGCGGCGCTCACCTCGGCGAGCACGTCGAGCGGGACCATCGCGTCGATCGCCAGCGCGACCTCGGTCTCGACCCCGGCGGCGAGCGCCCGCGCCCGCCCCTCGAGCCGCCCGACGCGGTCGAGCACCGCGCGCGCGTCCGTGAGCAGCGCCGCCCCGGCCTCGGTCAGCCGCGGCGCGTGCCCCGAGCGGTCGAAGAGCGACACGCCGAGGGCGTCCTCGAGGTTGGCGATCGCGTAGCTCACGCCGGACTGCGCCCGCCGCAGCGCGCGCCCCGCCGCCGAGAAGCTGCCGTGCTCGACGACCGCCGACAGGACGACGAGCTGGTCGAGGGTCAGGGTCGTGTCCATCGCCACCCCATTCGAATTTCCGATGGACACAATCCATACTCCATGGCTTCTCAGGATGGAAACAGTCGGTACGCTCTCCTCACGCGGCTCGGAGGATTCCCGAGCCGGCTCCAGCCCGACACGCGAGGTGAGTCATGCAGCGAATCCGACGCGCCGACGAGCGGGGCCACGCCGACCACGGCTGGCTCGACACCCACCACACCTTCTCCTTCGCCGACTACTACGACCGGGCGCACATGGGGTTCGGCCACCTGCGGGTCATCAACGACGACCGCGTCGCGGCCGGGACCGGCTTCGGCGCGCACCCGCACCGGGACATGGAGATCGTCACCTACGTGCTGTCCGGCGCGGTCGCCCACCGGGACTCGATGGGCCACGGCTCGGTCATCCGCCCGGGCGAGGTGCAGCTCATGAGCGCGGGCAGCGGGGTCTACCACAGCGAGATGAACCCCTCCCCGGACGAGCCGCTGCACCTGCTCCAGATCTGGATCCTCCCGCGCGAGCGCGGCGGCACCCCGGGCTACGCCCAGCGGGCCTTCCCGCGCGAGCCGGGGCTCCTCCTGGTGGTGTCGGAGGACGGCCGCGACGGCTCGCTCCCCATCAAGCAGGACGCCCGCATCTACCGGGGGCTCGCCCCCGCCGGCACCACCCTCGAGCACACGATTCGCCCGGGCCGGCGCGCCTGGGTGCACGTCGCGTCCGGCGACGTCGAGGTCGCCGGGCAGCCCCTCACCACCGGCGACGGCCTCGCGACCGACGAGGCCGGGACGCTCACCCTCACCGCGACGAGCGACGCCGAGCTGCTCGTCTTCGACCTCGCCTGAGAGGACCCCATGACCCGACTCCTCGCGCTCTCCGGAAGCCTCCGCGCCGCCTCCACGAACACGGCGCTCCTCACGACCCTCGCCGAGCTGGCCCCCACGGGGGTCGAGGTCGTGCAGCACGGCATCGGGGACCTGCCGCTCTACAACTCGGACCTCACCGGCCCGGCGCTCGCCCCGGTCGAGCGCCTCAAGGCCGCCATCACGGCCGCCGACGGCGTCCTCATCGCGGTGCCGGAGTACAACTACGGCATCCCGGGGCCGCTCAAGAACGCCATCGACTGGGCCTCGCGCCCGGCCTACGCGTCGCCCTTCGCCGGCAAGCCCGTCGCCATCCTCGGCGCCTCCGCCGGCGGCAGCGGCGCCGTCCGCGCCCAGGGCCAGCTCAAGCAGGTGCTCCTCGGGATGGGCTCCCAGGTCTTCGCCTGGCCCGAGGTCGCCGTGACCTTCGCCGGCCAGAAGATCACCGACGGCGTCGTGACCGACGAGACCACCCGCGGCTTCCTCGAGCGCTTCGTCGTCGCCTTCGCCGCCTGGGCGCCGGCGGTGCCCAACCCGCTCGGCTGAGCCGCGGTCGGCCGGGCCCGGCCCGCTCCGCCGGGTCAGTCGCCGTTCGGAGCGCCGTCGGCGCCGCGCACCGGGGTGAGGCGCCACGCG
>SBGO01000640.1 GCA_006226565.1 Deltaproteobacteria bacterium
GCAGGTGGGCCGCCGCGACGTCGATCCGCGTGTTCGCCGCGTCCCCCTCGGGCGCGACCGGCTTCGCGTCGCCGAAGCCGACCGGGATCAGGCGCTCGCACTTCACGCCGCGAGCGACGAGCGCGCGCGCGACCGCGAGGGCCCGCCGCTTCGAGAGCGCCAGCGCGCCCTTCGCCCCGGCGACGTGCGCCTCGACGCGCGCCAGCGTGATGTAGGGCGTGTCCTCGAGGTAGCGCGCGATGTACGCGAGGGCGTCGTCCGCCGACGGCGCGAGCCGCGCCGAGTCGGCCTCGAAGGTCACCGGCGTCGGCAGCTTCAGGAGCCCGTCCTCGGTGACGTAGCGCGGCTTGGCCGGCGCTGGAGCGGGCTGGGCCGAGGCGGCCGGGACCGCAAAGAGGAGAGCGAGCACGAGCGAGGAGAACCCGAGTCGGCGCAGCATGGCCCCTCCGAGATGGAAGCGTGGCGTTCGGGCGCGGCGACGCGCGACAGGGGACGGGCGTGAACGACGCGCAAGACCGGCATACTCCAGCCCGGCGCGCCCGCCAAGCGGCGGGCGCGCCAGACCTTTTGGGGCCTACTCCTCGACCGTCACCGAGGTCCGCGCGGCCATGCTCCCCGAGGGGTCGGGCCGGTCGGCGAAGACGTCGCGCACGCGGACGCGGCGCGCGCCGCTGGCCGGCACGGTGTAGCCGCGGTTGGTCAGCGGGTACTCCTCGGTCCCGCCCCAGCCGTCGCCCGCGTGGCCGATGGTGTACTTGTACTGGAGGTCCGTCCCCGGGATGGCGTCGAAGCCGAGCGTCCAGATGTTGTCGCCGGCCGTCGTGTCCGGGGCGACGCCGTCGTCCTTCATGAACACCGTGTTCGGCGTCCAGTTGGCGAAGACCTGCTGGTTGCCGACGATCGACACCTCGCCGGTGCCCGCGGGCGGCGGCGGGTCGAGGATGCTCGAGTAGGCGTCGAGCGCGACCTCCGAGCCCGTCGCGTCGACCTCGAGGATGACGCGCACGAGCTTGCTCGGGTCGGCGAACACGATCTGCGTCCCGAGGTTCGGCGCCGTGTCGACCACCGCCCCGCTCTCGACGGCCACGATGGCCATCTCGAGCGGATCGCCGAGGCTCATCCCGAGGTCCGGCATGAGGAAGCGCAGCTCCACCAGCGCGCCGCCCACGACCGGGCCGCCCACCAGGATGTTGTGCTCGGTCACCGTCTCCCAGCCGCCATTGCCGTCGGCGTTCTGCAGCGTCACCGCCGGCGCGCTGCCCGAGAAGTCGATGGCGATGCGCCGCGCCGGCCCGCCCGACGAGAACGCGATGGTCTGCCCCTCGGCGGTGGTCGTGTTGAACGGCAGGGTCGTCACCACCGGCGCCGTGCCCGACGTGTCGGTCGTCTGCGCGCTCGTGTAGAGGACGAGCTGGTAGTCGCTCTGGAGCTTGGCCGAGAGGTCCTCCTTCAGCTCGATGCCGACGAAGACGCGCCCGTTCTGGAAGGTGTGGTAGCCGTAGAAGATGCGCCCGATGTCGTCGTTCGGGTCGTCGATCGCCCCGGCGGTGTCGTTGTCGTAGAAGAGGCCGCCGGGCGGCGTCCACTCGCTGTCGTCGGGGAGGAGCTCACCGTCGAGCACCGGCAGCTTCTCGAAGGGCCCGGTCATGGCGGCCGGGTCGGGCTGCAGGATCGGCGGGAAGGCCGGCACCTCGATCTCGTCCTCACCCGAGAGCGACAGCGCGATGTTCAGAAACTGATACATCGCCGTCAGCTGCGAGCGGTAGATGGCGTCGAAGGGCGCGTCCCCGCCCGCCGACGTCTGGTCCGAGCCGTACCACCAGAACCAGTCCGACCCCTCGGCGCTCAGCATCGCGCGCCACGCGCTCCACCACGCGAACGCCGCCGTGTTCGAGGCGTCCGGCGGGTCGAGGTAGCTCTCGGGGAGCCCGAGCTTCGGCTCGAGCACCGCCTTGGCCGCCTCGATGTCGTCGCGCGCCACCTTGAGGTAGTTCCAGCCGAGGTTCTCCTCGACCTCGCCGATCCAGGTGTCGAAGCGCCCGCCGATCCACGACCCGGGCCACAGGTCCTCGTACTCCGGCAGCGCCGCCACCGGGTGCGCGTCGACGTCGCGCGCCGCGTTCCCGTCGATGTACTCGCTGCCGGTCACGGTGATGGCCGAGCCCTCGTCGTAGGCCGCCTCGAGCCCGGCGTAGGCCCCGGCGAGGAACTGCTTGGCGTCGTGGTCCTGGAGGTACCACTCCCAGGCGTTCTCGCCGTCGAGGATGACCGACAGGAGGCGCCGCGGCTCGCCCCACGGCCCGGCCGCGCTCTCGACCTCGACCACGAAGTCGGCCGCGTTCTCCGCCGGATCGTTGGCCTGGTAGAAGAAGCCGACCTTGTCGGAGAGGTCGGTGTCGCGGAAGACGATCATCATGACGTCGTTGTCGTCGCCGTCGTTGCCCGCGACGGTGTCCGAGTCGACGTGATACGCCTGCAGGTGGCTCGCCCCGGGCATCCCCTTCTCGAGGACCTGCCGGTCGGTCGCGATCCAGTCGATGTCGCTCTCGCGGAACGCCGGCACGATCTCCTCGGCGACCGAGCCCTCCGACGGCCACATCCCGCGCGGCGCGCGCCCGAAGCGGCGGGTGTAGTACTCGACCGCCATGTCGATCTGGATGAAGGCGTCGCCGGGGTACTGGAACGCAGGCTCGGGCAGCGTGTCCGCCGGCTGCCCCTCCTGCGCGAGGTTGGTGTCGTGGAGGAGCGGCAGGATGGGGTGGAAGAACGGCGTCGTCAGCACCTCCACCTGGCCGCTCGTGCCGGTCCAGCCGAGCGCCTTGTGGATCTCGAAGACGCCCTTCATGATCTTGTAGTTCTCGGCCACCAGCCGGTTCGCCAGCGCCTCGACGGACGCCACGTCGTCGTAGCCCGCCGCCAGCGTGTAGGTCCCGTCGTCGCCCTTCACCACGACGTCGGACAGGTCGACGACCACGTCCCCACCGTCGTCGTAGACGGTGACCGGCCCGTCGAGGAAGCCCGGATCCATCCAGCCGAGCTCGAACCACACCTTGAGGAGCGCCAGGTCGAGCTGGGTGTAGCTCGCGCTGTCCTTCGCGAGCAGCGCCTCGTACTCGGGGAAGAACGCCCGGAGCGGCTCCGCGATGCTCCGGCAGGACCAGGTGTCGGCGTAGAACCAGCCCAGCTGCGCGTCGCTGGCCGCCGCCGGGGTCGGGGTGTCGTCGAGGAGGAGATCCACCCACGGGTCGGTCTTGCCGCGCCAGGCCGCGAGGAAGCCGGCCTCGTCGACCGTCCCGGCGGCGACATCGACGTAGGGCGCGAGCCGGTCGAGGTAGAGGTCGAGCTGGTTGAGGAGCGACGAGGTCAGGTTGACGTTGAAGTGGACCTTCGGGTAGCCGGCGACCATCGCCGTCATGTCGAAGTAGTCCTTCGTCGCGTGTTTGCGGACCCACGGCCCCTGCAGCTCGTCCTTCCCCGGGTCGAGGTAGGACGGCTGGTGCTGGTGCCAGACCAGGTTCAGGTACACGGTCGCGAGCACCGGCCCGAGCCAGCTCCCGCCGGCGAGCCCGTTCCCGTCGGCGTCCGTGACCCCGACGACCGTCACCTCGTACGGGGTCGCGGCGTCGAGCGCCGGATCGATCGTCAGGGTCGCCGTGCTCCCGTCGAGCGTGACCCCGGTGACGGTCGCCTCGGCGTCGTTCGGCGTCGCCACCGTGAACGCGCCCACGGTCACCGTCTCCGGGTCCGGCGCGGCGTCGAAGCGAACCTTCACCCAGGTCCCGTCCTGCGACCACGCGCGCACGACGCCGATGGAGGCCACCTCTGCCGTGTCGGTCGCGTCGTCCTCCACGTCGGCGGCGGTGTCCTCGTCGCCGGTGTCGTCCATCGTGTCCGCGACGTCGGCGGTCGTGTCGGCCGCCGGCTTGCTGTCGTCCCCACAGGCCCAGAGCGCGAGCGCGAGGGCCGGTACCCACCAGATCCGGTTCATTTCGCCTCCTCGATCAGCACCACGCCGGACGCGTCCGCCGTGAAGGTCACGCTGCCGCCCGCGACGCTCGCGGTGGCCCCGGTGTACGCGTCGCGGAGCGCCGTGCCGTCCGCGAACTGCGCCGACACGTCGAGGGTGACGTCGCCGCTGGCGCCGAGCGCGACGTAGACGACGTCGTCGTCCTTCACCCGGACGAAGGCGTAGGGGGCGTCGGACACCTTGGCGTGGCTGCCGGCGCCCACCGCGCGGTGCGCCTTGCGGAAGCGCCCGAGCTTCTGCCAGTGCGCGAGGACGTCGGGGTTGTCGCCCCACGCGTAGTCGGTCCGCGTCTTGTGGCTGTTGTCGCTCGACGCGCTGCCGTAGCCGCGCGCGTTCTCGTCACCGTAGAAGACCTGCACCGCGCCCGGCGTGAGCATGAGCAGCGTCCCGGCGACCTTCTGCTTGTCGAGGCTCTTGCCCGCGTAGCGCTCGAAGAAGAGCGAGGTGTCGTGGGAGCTGATGTAGGTCAGCACGTTGAAGGCGTCGTCGGTGTTGATCTTCTGCGCGTAGTCCGCCCAGGTGCCCTCGATGGCGCTCGGGTCGTCGAGGGCCGCGGACGCCGCCGCCTGGAAGTCGAAGTTGAGGACCGAGTCGAAGCCGCCGTCGAGGAAGTACTCGTCCTTGGCGACGCCGTGCGGGAAGACCTCGCCGGTCATCCAGAAGGGGTGCGCGGTGTCGGCGTAGTCGCTGTCGGGGAAGGCCTTGTCGGGGTGCGACGAGCGCCACTCGGCCAGCGCCTCGTCGGCCTTGGCGTTGAGCGCCTTCCAGCTCGCCATCTCGACGTGCTTGGCGGTGTCGCAGCGGAAGCCGTCGACGCCGTAGGCCCGCACCCAGTCGGTCAGCCACTCGACGAGGTAGTCGCGCACCGCGTACGGCGTCTTCTCGACCGCCTGGGTATCTGCCTTGTTCTTGTAGAAGACCGGCAGCCCGATGTTGGTCTGGGTCGACTCGGTCCGGAAGTCCGGCAGGTAGTCGACGTTCTTGGTGTAGTTGTCCGATCCGGGGCCGGGGTAGCCGCCGCCGATCTCGGCGCGAATCCAGTTCGGCCCCCACCAGTCGCCGAAGTTTGCGCTGTCGAAGTCGATGTAGTCGTAGAGGGTCGCCGGGGTCGCGCTCTCCCAGCCGTCGAGCAGGACGTCGACCCCGAACTCGTCGAGGTCCGCCGGCGTCGCGTAGCCCGGGTGGTTCATCACGACGTCGAAGATGACGCGCAGCCCGTGCTCGTGGGCGGTGTCGATGAAGTAGCGCAGCTCCTCCGCGGTCCCCATGTTCTTGTCGACCACGGTGAAGTCGAGCGCGAAGTAGCCGTGGTAGGCGTAGTGCTTGATGTTGTTGCCGCTGATCCAGCCGTGGACCTGCTCGTAGGGCGCCGTGATCCAGAGCGCCGACACGCCGAGGGCGTCGAAGTAGCCGTCCTCGATCTTGTCGGTGAGCCCGGCGAGGTCGCCGCCGTGGAAGGTCGCAATCTCCTTGTCGCCGTCGTCCTCACGGCCGTAGCTGTGATCGTTGGCGGTGTTGCCGTTGAAGAAGCGGTCGGTGATCACGAAGTAGATGACGGCGTTGTCCCAGCCGCTCCAGGGCAGGACGGTCGTCGTCACCGAGGTGTCGGCCCCGGTGGTGTCTCCCGTGGCCGTGTCGCCCACCGTCGAGTCGGCGACGGTCCCGTCCTCGCCGCCGAGCGTGTCGCTCGAGACGTCGCTCGAGCCGCCCCCGTCGTCGCCACACCCGGGCGCACCGCCCACCAGGAGCGCCAGCCCCGTGACCATCACCCACAACTTCGCCGAATGCATCGCCCGCTCCCGCGTCAAGGCTTGCGCCACGTGCCCTCCGGGGGCGTCCCCGAAGCCACGCGGCGCACTATAGCGCGGCAGGAATGTGAGTTGTAGCCCACCGTAACGCAGCAATGATTCACGTTCCTGTGGCGTTTCCGAGGAGGGCGCGTTACGGTGACGCGTCCTCAGGAGGGCCTCCCCCTGCTGGCCCTCCGGATCGACCCAAGCACGCAGAGCGAAGCGCTCCTGAGGGGGTAAGACGTGAAGAAGTTCCTTACCGGATCGATGACCTTGCTCATGGTCCTGTACGGCGGGATGGCTCTCGCCGGCACGACGATCGAGTTCAGTGACCCCAAGGGCGACGACGACGGGCCCGGGAAGTACACGTACCCGACCGACGCCGTCTACACGCCGGGCAGCTTCGATTTGACAAATGTCGAACTCGAAGATGCCGGGGACAAGGTCAAGGTGACCGTGACCGTCAAGGCCAAGATCGAGGACCCGTGGGACTCGAAGGCGTGGGACGGCAACGGCTTCTCGGTCCAGATGTTCGTCATCCACATCGACACCGACCACAAGGCCGGCAGCGGCCACAAGGACGGCCTCCCGGGCTTCAACGTGACCTTCGCCGACGACCAGCTGTGGGACAAGGCGCTCGTCATCTCCCCGCAGGGCAAGACCCGCGTCCAGGCCGAGGTCACCGCCAAGGCGGCGGCGATGAAGAAGGACATCCTCATCCCGACCTCCGTCAGCGTCCGCGGCCGCAAGGTCGTCGCGACCTTCAACAAGTCGGACCTCGGCGGCGACCTCTCGAAGTCCTGGGGCTACCAGGTCCTCGTGCAGTCCAACGAGGGCTTCCCGGACAAGACCGACTTCCTCACCCGTAAGGTCAACGAGTTCGGCGGCCAGCACCGCTTCGGCGGCGGCTCCGACTACGACTGCGACCCGCACGTGATGGACCTCATCGCGGGCAAGGCCCAGGGCGAAGGCTCCGAGAAGAGCGAGCAGCACAAGATGCTCGGTACCTTCAAGTGCAACGCGGACGGAAGCGGCACCCGCGCCGTCCTGCAGATGGTCTACCCCGAGGGCTGACAAATCATGCGGACATCGCGCCTGTTCATCGTCCTCGCGCTCGCGCCGGGGCTCGTGGGGTTCTCCACGTCCGCCCAGGCCGAAACGCGGAACTTCGAGCTCTACGGCAAGATCTACACGAAGTGGCTCTACCGCAATAACGACAACGCCGGGGTGTTGTCCTTGGGCAACCCCTTCTGGCCCGACAACATGTCCGGCGACAACGGCGTGGCGACCGAGTTCGAGCTGAACATCAAGGGCCGCGTCGGGGACAATGTCCAGGCCGGTGTCCGCATCAAGAGCCGCTTCGGCGCGCTTTGGCAGGACTGGTGGGAGAACGGCGACATTCGCTACGACGCCGAGAACACGTCGGGTGAGTCGCTCGGTATGAACCGCGCGCAGTACATGAAGCTGCGCGGGTACTGGATTCAGGCGGCCTTGCCGATCCCCTTCGTCGACAACGTCCTGGTCGGCTCGAGCGACCTCGGCATGTTCAACGAGTGGACCATCGGCAAGGTCCGCTACATCGACCGCGACAACGGCAAGGGCATCTTCGTCCAGGGCGCCTTCGACGAGGATCTCCTGCGCTTCCACGCGGCCATCATCGCGCTCCCGAAGCTCTGGGTGGGGCCGCAGTGGTCCACCGGCGTCGGCGACCCGCTGGTCCGCCTGCCGTTCTACTCCCAGGACTGGGCCTACGGCCTCAAGCTCGAGAGCGACCCCTACGACGGCGTCAAGATCACGGCCATCGGCACCGCGACCGTGGACAGCGAGGTCGACATGACCGACCCCGACGCCGTCGGCTCCGACAACGCGAGCTGCACCGACGAGCTCGGCAACGCCATCCCCGGCTGCGAGCGGGACGGCGCGGTCGACTGGACCAACCGCTACACCAACGTCGTCGGAACCCTCGAGACCCAGATCGACACCTGGGACGGCGGCTCCTTCAACGTCCTCCTCGGCGCCAGCTACCAGAGCATCAACCCCGACGTCACCGGCAACGGCGTGCTGCTCAACAACGGCGTCTACCCGCTCGTCTACGACCCTGACATGTTCGGCGCCTTCGCCCGCGTCCGGGCCGAGCTCTACGACATCGCCGACGACACCAGCCTCAAGTTCGAATACTTCAACATCGGCCAGCACTTCCAGACCATCTTCGGCGCCCGCCGCGAGGTGGACGTGCTGCTCACCGACGGCTTCATCGAGGGCGGCCAGGTCGCCACGCTGAACAGCGCCAACGAGTTCGTCGACTTCGACGAGGCCTACTACGAGACGGTCATCGGCTGGCACGGCGCGACCGCCATCCTCGAGTACCAGTCCGACCTCGAGCTCAGCCTCGAGGGCACCTTCCTGACCTACAACACCAACGCGCAGAACCGCGACGTGGACGAGAAGTACCCGGACTTCCTCCACACCGACGGCTTCACCGACACCGACCTCTACGACTACGCCAACGTCTACGACCGCGGCCGCGACCCGCGCTCGGTCTTCCGCAGGAACCAGGACCGGATGAGCGCCATCGCCGTCCTCAAGGGGCTCTGGCACACCGACCTCGGCAACGGCCTCGACGTCGGGCTCAAGACCAAGTTCATCTGGGACAGCGACAAGCGCAGCGACACGACCGACATCGACGACTACCTCGGGCTCATGTCGATGACGCGCCTGTGGCTCACCTACCCGGCGGCCGACGGCCTCAGCCTCACCGTGGGCGGGCAGTTCGACTACTGGAAGGAGGACAACCGGCGCGGCACGATCGAGCAGGGCTACGGCGACGACACCACGACCAAGGTGCGGCCGTGGCTGGCGCTGGCGTACACGTTCGACGGATTTACCCTGAAGTACCAGTTCGAGTACTTCTACAAGGACGCTCAGCGCGAGCGCGATGACGACCGCCTGTTCCACGTCATCCGCTCGAAGGCCAGCCTGGAGGTGGGGTGGTGAAGCGCGCGACGATTCTCTTCGGCGTGACCGTGGTCATGCTGGCCGGCTGCGGGCTCGACCCGCTGGTCTGGGGCAACCTCACCGACGACGAGTTCAAGCAGCCGCCGGCGGCCGGGACCAACACGGTCAGCGGCATCGCCTCGGCGCTCGGCACCGGCGCGACGGCGCAGTTCTACGGGCCGGCCGGCAAGCTCCTCGAGGGCCGCTCGGCCTCCACCGCCGAAGGCGGCACCTTCTCGGTCGAGTTCCCGGCCGCCGAGGCCTTCGAGAACCTCGTCGTCACGGTCGCCACCAGCTCGGCCAACCTCCTGGGCATCGTGCCCCAGGTCCCCGCGAAGGAGACCGTCTACGACGCGAGCATCAACGTCTCGCTCGGGACCGACCTGCCGGCCGACGACGGGACCGCCCGCGCGGTGCCGTTCATGGACGACCTGGGCGCGCGCTCGACGGCCGCCACGCTGCTGCTCCTCGCCAAGCAGCGCTACGCCAACCCGGCGAGCACGCTGGCGACCGTGTCTCCGAGCGCGCTCGTGAGCGCTCTCGAGGAGATCGAGACGCTCATCGGCGGCGACGACGCGCGGCTCATGCCCTTCGTCGCGATGGTCGACCGGATCACGGCCGCCGGCGCCACCACCGGCCCCGCTTTCCGGCCCTTCGCCAAGGACGCCGACAGCTACCTCGACGCCACGGCGCTCGCCGCCACGACCGACTACGACAACGACGGCAGCGCCGACAGCAGCTCCGCGGCCTTCGACGCCGCGCTCATGGTCGCCATCGGCGCCCTCGAGTTCAACGTCTGCTACAGCCAGGACGCGATCCGCGTCGTCTTCATGGTCGACTTCAACGAGGGCGGCGTCGACCGCAACTGCTCGACCATCAACCGCTGGAAGTGGACCACCGACGACGCCGACAGCTCGATGTTCATCGTCGGCTCGCTCCACGAGTCCACCCCCAACTGCGACAGCGGCGACCCCGCGCCGTGCCTCACCAACGAGACCTTCGACACGGCGAGCCAGCTCCTCGGCAACTGGGAGCCCAACACCGTGCCGATGTACGACGACGGCACCAACGGCGACGAGGTCGCGGGCGACAACATCTGGACGCTCGCGGTCGTGCTGCCGTGGTGGACCGACGCCGAGGCCGAGGCGAACGGCCGCAACAAGTGGGTCCGCGCGAAGTACAAGTACACCTGGGGCACCCCGGGGCACCTCTGGACCGGCACCGAGGAGTGGCCGGGCAACGCGCGCATCCTCGAGCTGCGCGACGTCAACGGCGACCACATGATCGTGCGCCGCGACTTCTACGGCGACGAGACGACCAACAAGGACGTGTCCAACCTGCTGGCGCCGAACAAGGGCGGCTGCGGGACGGTGCTCTTCGCCGCCGAGAACGAGGCGGCCGTGGCCGAAGGGACCCGCAAGGAGACCTGCGCCAACGACACCCTCGAGAACATGGTCGACTTCGACAAGGACTGCGTCCTCGACGGCTACCCGAGCCCCGGGACCTCGAGCCCGGTCACGGTCCCCTGCCCCGAGTGAGCACGACCGAACGACGCCTCCGCGACGCCGCGCGGGCCGCAACCACGTTGCTGGCCTTCGCGGCGTCCGCGTGTGCGAGCGCGCCGCGCGTGCCCATCGCCGAGATCGCCGACCCCGTGGGCGACGTGCGCCTCCACCACCCCGACAGCCCCGGGGTGCGCGACGGCTCCTTCGATCTCGTCGGCTTCTCGCTCTACCGCGAGGGGGAAGACGTCGTCGCCGAGCTGACCTTCGACGCCCCCGTCCGCCCGGTCGACCACGTGCGCGTGGCCGAGGACCTCTCGCGCTCGCTGCTGCCGCAGACCGTCGACATCTACCTCGACAGCGTCCCCGGGGTCGGCCACATCCAGGCGCTGCCCGGGCGCGGCTTCGACGTCCCCGCCGCCGAGGCGTGGGACTGGGTGCTGGTCATCTCGCCGCTGGCCGACAACGAGGGCGGCGACATCCTCCGCCCCACCCACACCATCGCGCGCGGACGCACGCTCCGCGCGACCTTCCGCGGGTCCGAGGTGCCCCGCGAGATCTCCGGCGTCCTGGTCGCGGTCCTCGCGACCTCGACCAGCGGCGAGGGGCGCGTCCGCCAGGTCGTCCGCTCGGGCGCGGATTGCCGCGTGTGGGACGACGCGCGATGCCAGCTCGAGGGGAGCGGCCCGCCCATCCTCGACGCGACGAGCGACGTCTCCGACGCGCGCCCGGTGCCGCTCGACTACCTCGGCGCCCCGCGGCCGCGGCCGACCGGCGTCCGCGTGGCCTTCGCCCAGGGCGCGCTCCTGACGGCCTCTCCGGTGGCCGAGGGGCAGCTCGTCGCCGGCCAGCTGGTGACCGTGGTGGACGCCGCGGGCCAGGCCCTCGGGACCGCGACGGTGCTGAGCGTCGCCGGAGACGCCGCGTCACTTCGGTTGACCTCCGGCGAGGCCAGCGAGGGTGCCAGCGCTGTGATCCCTGTGACAGCGACGACCCCGATCGCGCCTGCACCCGAGGGCGGCGATCACAAGTGAGTCACGTCGAGTGACACGATCAGCGACGGCGCCTGTGATATTCGCACGGCTCCCACCGGCGCGCGAATTTTTTCCCTTTAGAAACGAACTCTTGCAGTCACGTCTCGCGAGTGACTCGCGGCAACGCAACGCAGTCGCCGGGCATTCTTGATTCGATCTTGTCCCTGGCGAATAATGCGCCGCGTTCGTCGCCCGCAGCGCGCACGTCATACGGGAACTCGCGCTGCGGCATTCTGACCCAAGGGGCGCGTTGCCCCGTGACCGTTTTCGGACGAGCCGCCTCGCCCCTGAGAGGAGGAAGTTGCACCCCATGCGTCTCTTCAACACCATGACCCTGTTGCTCGCCGCGGGCGCGCTCACGCTCTTCGCGGCGTGCGGTGACGACAACAACAACGACACCGACACGACCCAGGACACCGTCAGCACCGACACCGGTGACGACACGATGGAGTCCGACACGAACGTCGAGCAGGACACGACGGTGACGGGCGACTTCGCGACGCTCGTGTTCACGATCGACGACAGCGCCAACAAGACCTACGACGCGACCGACGGCCTCGCCTGGAAGGGCTCGTTCGCGTACGACGCCGCCACCAACATCGTCGAGCTCGACACGACGTGGGGCGGCCCGTTCCCGATGCTGTACGACGACGGGACCCACGGCGACGCCACGGCCAACGACAACATCTGGACGTGCGCGATCCTCGTCGCGACGCCGGAGGCCGACGTGACCTTCGAGTACGGCGCCGTCAGCGGCTCCGTCGACGGCTCCGACGGCTCCTGGATCTGGAACAAGTCCAGCAACGGCACCGTCACCGTGTCCGCGAACGAGACCGGCACGGTCACCGCCGACGGCATGGTCGTCGAGGCCTTCGGGTCGACCGACCTCAAGCTCACCATCGACCTCTCGAACAGCGCCGAGAACCTCGACGCGCTCTTCGCCGGCGCCGACTACACGACGGCGACCGTCAAGGGCAACAAGTGGGGCTGGAACGAGGTCACGATGCTCGACGACGGCACCAAGGGTGACGACACCGCCAGCGACGGCATCTACACCTTCCTGCTCTCCGAGAACCTCGGCAAGCACGAGGGCCTCCTCAAGACCGGCGACCAGGCCGCCTTCGTGTTCGTGCTCGACGGCGTCGAGTACAAGGTCGGCGGCGCCCCGGTCTCGACCGGCGTCAACGCCTTCCTCAACAGCGGCAGCGGCTTCGAGCCGGCCGCCATCATGAACTACCCCGAGGGCGACAAGAACACCTACGTCGAGGTCGGCGCCGAGCCGTTCAACCCGCCCGCCAACCACGTCGCGGTCAACTTCACCATCGACGACTCGATCAACCAGACCTACGAGGACGGCGACGGCCTGGCCTGGAAGGGCTCCTTCAACTTCAACGCCGAGACCCGCGTCCTCGCCAAGGACGGCTCCTGGGGCGGCCCGTTCCCGATGCTCTACGACGACGGCCCGTGGAGCGCGGGCGGCCACGAGCCGGCCGGCGCCACCGCGGGCGACCACATCTGGGGCGTGACCGTGTGGGTCGACAACAGCGCCGCGGTCGACTTCGAGTACGGCGCCATCCGCGGCTCCGTCGACGGCTCCGACGGCGACTGGATCTGGGTCGGCTCCAACGGGACCTTCTCGGTGATCGCGGGCGACGCCACGGCGATCGACGCGGACGGCCTGGTCATCCCGGCCTTCGGCACCACCGACATGAAGCTCGAGATCGACAGCGCCAACGTGTCCTCGCTCTTCACCGGCGCCACGGCCTTCAAGGTCAAGGGCAGCGCCTGGGGCTGGGCCGAGGTCGTGATGACCGACGACGCCACCAAGGGCGACGGCACCGCCAGCGACGGCATCTTCACCTTCGTGCTGTCGGAGAACACCGGCAAGCACACGGGCCTCCTGAACTCGGGCGACGCGCCGCAGTTCGTCTTCGTCATCGACGGCGTCGAGTACAAGACCGACGGCGCCGCGGACGCGACCGGCGTCACCGCCTACACCAAGGCGGAGGGCGGCGACTGGACGGCCGCCACGGTCGAGACCCAGACCGACGGCGACAAGAACACCTACATCACCGCGCCGTAATCGGTCGGACGTAGGGATCCTCGAAGGCCGGGGCGCTCATGGCGCTCCGGCCTTCGCCTTTTCAGGGGTTTGAAACCCGTCGCGACCGCGTCATCAATACGTCGCTTGGGGGTGACTCGATCCGGAGTTACTCTCCGCGCTATGAAAGCCGGACTCCAGTCGTCCCACCTTCGCCCCGGTCACCCGGATTTCCTCGACCTCCCGTGGCACCTCCCCCTCGACGCATGGTCGGAGGTGTGCGAGCGCGTCGAGGTGCTGCCCCGCGGCGAGGCGCGTCACCCCATCGTCTTCGTCGACTACGACGGCCGCACCTACGCCATGAAGGCGATGCCGCCCGGCAAGGCCGAGCACGAGTACCAGCTCCTGCGTGAGATGGAGGAGCGGCAGCTCCCCGTCGTGACGCCGGTCGGCCACGTCGCCGTGACCACCGAGGAGGGCGAGGGGAGCGTGCTCGTCACGGCCTACCTGGCCTACTCCCTGCCCTATCACTCGCTCTTCCTGCAGAGCGCGCTGAGCCGCTACCGCGTCCACCTGCTCGACGCGATGGCCGGCCTCCTCGTCCAGCTCCACCTCGCGGGGGTCTACTGGGGCGACTGCTCGCTCTTCAACGCGCTCTTCCTCCGCGACGCCGGGACCCTCCAGGCGGTCCTCGTCGACGCCGAGACCTCCATCGTCAGCGAGACCCTCTCCGACGGCACCCGCGAGGTCGACCTCGACCTGATGGAGGAGAACGTCGCCGGGGGGCTCCTCGACCTCGTCGCGATGGGCGCGCTCCCCGAGGACTACCCGGCCTTCGACACCGCCGCCGACATCCGCCGCCGCTACGATCGGCTCTGGCACGAGATCAGCCGCGTAGACGTGGTCTCCCCCGACGAGCACTACCGCATCCAGGAGCGCGTGCGCGCCCTCAACGCCCTGGGCTTCAGCGTCGGCGAGCTGGCGCTGACCCGCGCCGACGACGAGCGCCACCGGCTCCACCTGCGCGTCATCGTCACCGACCGGAGCTTCAACCGCCGCCTCATGCACTCCCTGACCGGCCTCGAGGTCCAGGAGCAGCAGGCGCTCCAGATGGTCAACGAGATCCAGCAGCTCCGCGCGTCGATGGCCGAGAAGAAGGACCGCAGCGTCACCCTCGGCGCCGCCGCCTACCGCTGGCTGGCGACCTTCTACGGCCCGACCGTCAAGGCGCTCCGCGACGCCGCCCAGGAGGCCGAGCCCGCCGAGCTCTATTGCCAGCTCCTCGAGCACAAGTGGTACATGTCCGAGTCGGCGCATCGCGACGTGGGCCACCGCGCGGCGGTCACCGACCTCCTCGGGCGCCTGCGCGACGACGAGGACGACGGGCCGCCGGAAGGCGCCGACGCCCCGGACGACGACGAAGGTCCGGACGTCGCGTCTGCGCCTCCCGCCACGGATGGTCCCGAGGACGCCGCAGAGCTATGATGCCGGGGCCACGTCGAGGGGGTCCCCATGCGCACGCCGAACCGCTCGCTCACCCTGGTCCTCACCGCCTGCGCGGCGCTCGCGCTCGCCGCCTGCGGGGATGACGACAAGGCCACCACGGACACCGCGGCCGACGCCGACGCCACCGACGCGGACGTCGCCGAGGACACCGCGGACGACACCGCCGCGCCCGGGCCGCTCCTCCACGTCCCGTCGCCCGAGTGGCGCGACCAGGTCATCTACTTCGTGATGACCGACCGCTTCGCCAACGGCGACCCGCAGAACGACGACCAGGGCGCGGGAGAGCACGACCCGACCTCGGCCGCCAAGTACAGCGGCGGCGACCTCCAGGGGGTCATCGACCACCTCGACTACATCCAGACGCTCGGCGCGACCGCCGTCTGGATCACGCCGCCGGTCGCCAACCAGTGGTGGGACCCGCTGGCCCAGTTCAGCGGCTACCACGGCTACTGGGGCCGCAACTTCAAGGCCGTCGACGAGCACTACGGCACCCTCGAGACCTACCAGGCGCTCTCCGACGCGCTCCACCGGCGCGGGATGTATCTCATCCAGGACATCGTGCCGAATCACACCGGGAACTTCTTCACCTGGCCCGACGGCTACGACCCCGAGGACCCGCAGGCCGGCTTCACCCTGAACACCGGGTCGCTCCCGACCGCGGCGCCGGAGCAGGCGCCCTTCGACCAGAACGACGCGACCGATCCGGACGACTTCGCGGCCGCCATCTACCACTGGACCCCGCTCATCTCCGACTTCAACGACCCGGTGCAGGAGAAGACCTGGGAGATCAGCGACCTCGACGACCTCAACACCGAGAACCCGGTCGTCCGCGACGCGCTCCGCGACTCCTACGGCTACTGGATCCGCGAGGTCGGCGTCGACGGCTTCCGCATCGACACGGTGAAGTTCGTCGACCACCCGTTCTGGAACGACTTCCTCCACGGCACCGACGAGACGACCCCGGGCATCGAGGCGGTGGCGAAGGCGACCGGCCGCGACGGCTTCCTGACCTTCGGCGAGGTCTACGAGGTCTCCGACCCCGGCGACGACGCCGGCGAGCTGAAGTGCGTGAGCTACCTCGGCACCGCCGCGGCGCCCGAGCTCGACGCCGTCCTGGGCTTCCCGCTCTACGAGGAGATCAAGCGCGTCATCGGCGGCGGCGACCCGACGACCCAGCTCACCTACCGCCTCGGGCTCGCCAACGACCCGAGCCACTTCCCCGACCCCGGCCTGACCCCGAACTTCATCGACAACCACGACGTCCAGCGCTTCCTCGCCGGCGCCAACGAGGGCGCCTTCCGCCAGGCCCTCGTCTTCCTGATGACCATCCCCGGCATCCCGGTCATCTACCAGGGCACCGAGCAGGCCTTCGTCGAGACGCGCACCGCGATGTTCGCCGGCGGCTGGGGCGCCGACGGCGTCGACCACTTCGACACCGACAGCGCGCCCTTCGTCTTCCTGAAGGACCTCATCGCCACGCGCACGGGCCACCCGGTGCTCGCCCGCGGGGACGTCACGGTGCTCCGCGACGCGCCCTTCGGCCCCGGCGCCTTCGTCTACCGGCGCCAGACCGACAGCGCCACCGCGCTCGTCCTCCTCAACACCTCCGAGCACGCGATCCTCGTCAACGACGTGGACACCGGCATCGCCGAGGGCACGCACCTCGACGCCCTCGTGAACGTCGGCGTCGACGCCCCGGTCGGCCGCGTCGAGCTCGGCGGGCGCCTCCTCACCGAGCTCCCGGCCCGCGGCGCGCTGGTGCTCCTCGCCAACGACCAGGTGGACGCCATCGGCCCGGGCGAGGTCGCCATCACCGTCGACACGCCCATCAGCGGCGAGACCTTCAGCGAGAACACCGACGTCACCGGCAGCGTGACGCCGACCGACACGGCGCTCCTGATGGTGGTCGACGACAAGCTCGAGAGCGCCACGGCGGTCACGGTCGCCACCGACGGGAGCTTCACCGCGACCCTCCCCGTCGACACCTTCCCCTACGGCGACACCACGCACACCGTGACCTTCTACGCCCAGGACGCCGGCGTCGCCTCGCAGCGCTACGTCTTCACGTCGTCGACGGTCTTCGACGGGCAGATCCTCGAGGTCGACGACCCGGTCGACGACGACAGCGGCCCGACCGGTGCCTACACCTACCCCCAGGACACGACGTTCGCCGGCGACGCCACGATGGACGTCACCAAGCTCGTGATCGAGGCCGGCGCGACCACGCTGCGGCTCCGCTTCACGATGGCCGCCACGAGCATCGTGTGGAACCCGTCGAACGGGTTCGACCACGTCGCCTTCACGATCTACTTCGATCTGCCCGACAGCGAGGGGCTCACGCTCCTACCGAAGATCCAGGCGACCGCGCCCGACGGCTTCGCCTGGGACTTCACGCACTTCGCCTTCGGCTGGACCAACACCGTCTACAACACGGCCGACGCCTCCGAGACCAAGTGGGGCACCGGCGTCCCCGGGCGGCCGGTCATCACCGTGGACCTCGCGGCGAACACCATCAGCTTCGAGTACGACGCCGCGCGCTTCGGGCTCACCACCTGGGAGGGCGTCAGCGTCTACGCCACCACGTGGGACTTCGACGGCATCGACAACGTCTACCGCGCGCTGTCGCCGGACGGCGGCCCGTGGGCGATGGGCGGCGGCGAGGCGACCGACCCGCTGATCATGGACGACGTCGGCCCGGTCCTCATCCCGGTCCCGAGCGACTGACCCACCGTCAACAAGATTGACGAATAGAGCGGCGCCGGCGACGCGCGACCCAGGCGAGCGCCGCGAGGAGCGTAGCCGGGCCGCCGGCCGCGGCCCCGCCCCCGGAGCAGTCGGAGGCGGGCGTCGCGTCGACGTGGGGTGGGACGTCGGTGTAGAGGGCGCAGACGCCGTCGATGTCGTCGGCCGCGAGGGTGCGACCGCCGAGGGGATCGTTGTTCTCGGCGTAGGTGGCGTACATCGTCGCGGTGACGTCGTCGCTGTGGTCCATCCCGAAGAAGTGGCCGATCTCGTGGGTCATGGTGCTCGGGAGATCGATCCAGCTCTCGTCGGGCGGCCCGTCCCCGGCCGAGAAGCGGTAGACGCCGTCGTTGACCTCGATGTCGGCGTCGACGATCTCGCCGGTGGTCGGGTCGTGGGCGATGGAGGTGATGGCGATCCAGGTGCGCGCGTGCCCGGCGTCGAGCCAGGCGTCGGTGGAGCGCACGAAGACGATGACGTTGTCGGGCTCCTCGTACAGCGTCCTGGGGACGGTGCGCCCGGTGACGTCGCTGGGCCCGGCGTAGGCGACGTCCGGAACGGCGCACCCCGGCAGATCGAGCCAGGTCCCGAAGGCCGCGTCGACCACCGGGCCCACGTCGGCGAGCGTGAGCTCCTCCGGCGCGACCTGGGCGAGGTGATAGCCGACCTCGGTCCGGAACCAGCGCAGCGGCGGCCCGTCGCCGCCGTCGACGAAGTACCAGGTGTAGGCCGACGCGGCGCCCGCGGGCAGCGTGAGCGCGACCCCGAGCGCGAGGGCGAGGAGGCGCGGCGTGAGGCGAGCGGAGCGCATCGGCGATGATGCTACGCCGTGGCCCCGCCCGGAGCCAGCCCTTCGCGCGCCTCAGCCACGGCGCGAGAAGACGACGATCTGGTTGTTCGCGGGCATCGCCACGCGCCGCTCGAAGGTGAAGCCGGCGCGCTCGGCCTCGGCGCGGACGTCGTCGAGATCGCGCACGCCCCAGGCCGGGTCGCGCGCGCGGAGGCTCGCGTCGAAGGCGGCGTTCGACGGCGCGGTGTGCTCGCCGCCGAGCTTGTAGGGGCCGTAGAGGACGAGGCGGCCGCCGGGGGCGAGGACCCGGGCGGCGCCGCGGAGGAGCCCGAGGCACGCCGCCCACGGGGAGATGTGGATCATGTTGGCGTTGAAGACGGCGTCGGCGCGCGCGATGGGCCAGGTCTCGGCGGCGGCGTCGAGGACGACGGGCGCGTGGACGTTGGGGAGCGCGGCGTCGGCGCGCCAGGCGGCGATGCTCGGCAGGCTCTCGGCGTCGCGGTCGCTCGGCTGCCAGGTGAGGTGCGGGAGGTGCCGGGCGAAGAAGGCGGCGTGCTGGCCGGTGCCCGACGCGACCTCGAGGACGAGGCCCGGCTCGGGCAGGAGCTCGCGCAGGACGGCGAGGATGGGCTCGCGGTTCCGGTCGGTGGCGGGGGCGAAGCGGCGGGCGTCGGCGTCGGTCATGGAATGCGCCTCCTGCGTCGGGTGTCCTCGTGGTAGCCTCGCCGCGCTGAGGCGGGCGGGCGCCGCGCGGCCCGCGGAGGATAGCGATGATGAGAGGCACGGTGAAGCGGGCGTTCCAACTGGGGCTCGCGGCGCTCCTGTGTGGGCAGCTCGTGGCCTGTGGGTCCGCCGAGGACGGTCCGGACGCGCGGGCGATCCGCGACGTCTACGCGCGCTACCGGGCGGCGATCGAGGCCAAGGACGGCGAGGCGGCGCTCGACCTCGTGGCCCCGGAGAGCGTCACCTACTTCGGCGAGCTGCTCGACGCCGCGCGCCACGCGGACCGCGCGACGCTGACGAAGCGGCGCCTGACCGACCGCCTGGTGGTCCTGTCGGCGCGGGCGCTCTTCGGCGACGAGCTGGCCCGCTTCGACGCCCGGACCTTCCTGGCGGCGTCGCTGACCCGCGGCATGACGGCCATCTCCGACGCGCCGCGCATCGGGCTCGGCGCCATCACGGTCCAGGGGGACGGCGCCCACGCGATGATGATGCTCGACGGCGAGACGACCCACCTCCGCCTCTACTTCCGGCGCAGCGACGGGGCGTGGCGCTTCGACATCCGCACCCTCTACGACCTCCTCGAGGACAACATCGACGGCCTCCCCACCCAGCTCGAGCGCCCCGTCGACGCCTGGCTCCTCGACGCGGTGTCCGCCAACGTCGGCCACCCCGTCGACGACACCCTCTGGACGCCGCCGTCTCCCGCTCCCTGACGCGCCCGGACGGGGGCTGCAGACGTCCCCGACTGTGTCGCAGAGGCCTCGGTGGGACGGCACCCCGATTTCTCGAACCACTGAGGTCACGGAGAACACGAAGGCGGCGCTCTCCGTGTTCTCCGTGCTCTCAGTGGTTCAATCGCTCCCCCGCGCCATCTCGAACAGCTAGGACGCACCTCTGCGTCCGTCGCGTGGACCGAAGCCACAGCGGACGGGGACGTCCGCCGGTCGCCTGGCCTGCGGGCGTCCCGCCCGCGGTGATGCTCTGGCGTGATGGTCGCTGAGCGCTTGCGGCAGCCTGGGGACGTCCATATGCCAGGGGACCCGCGCAGCGCTCAGTCGGCGGGCCCGGCGTCCTCCGATGCCCCCGGCTTCTCGAGCACCAGCAGGTGCTCGAGGTTGCCCTTGGGCCCCGCCACCGGGGAGTCGCACGCCCCGCGGTCGAGGAAGCCGACGCGCGCGGCCTCGGCGCGCACCTCGGCGAGCGCGCGCTGGCGCTCGGCCTCGTCGCGCACGACGCCGCCCTTGCCGACCGCCTCGCGCCCGACCTCGAACTGCGGCTTCACCAGCACCACGAAGGGCGAGCCCGGCGCGAGCTCGCGAAACACCACGTCGAGGAAGAGGCGCACGCTGATGAACGACGCGTCGCACACCGCGTAGGTCGGCGTGAACGGCAGGCTCCCGGGGGGCAGCGTGCGGATGTTGGTCCGGTCCATGACGACGACCCGCTCGTCGCTCTGGAGGCGCCAGTGGAGCTGCCCGTAGCCGACGTCGACGGCGAGGACCCGGGCCGCCCCGTGGCGGAGCGCCACGTCGGTGAAGCCGCCGGTCGAGGCGCCGATGTCGAGCACCACGGCCCCCTCGAGGCGCTCGGCCAGCCACGGGAACGCCTCGAGCGCGCCGAGGAGCTTGTACGCCCCGCGGCTCGCCCAGTCCTGGCCCTCGCGGACCGCGATCTCGACGTCGTCCCCGACCCGCGTGCCGGCCTTGTCGCAGCGCTGCCCGGCGACGTCGACCTTGCCGGCGAGGATGAGCGCCTGGGCCCGGCTCCGCGTCTCGGCGAGCCCGCGCTCGACCAGCGCGGCGTCGAGGCGGAGCCGCTTGTCCCTACCCTCAGCCACCGGGCTCGAAGGGGACCTCGCGCAGGCCGTCCCGAGCCTCGATGAGCTTGGTCACGCGCGCCTCGGCGGCATCGAGGATGGCGGTCGCCCGGCGCGCCAGCTCGGTCCCGCGCTCGAACTCGGCCAGGGCCTGGTCCAGCGGCGCGTCCCCCCGCTCGAGGCGCGCGACGACGCCCTCGAGCTCCTCGAGCAGCGCCTCGAAGCGCGGCGCCTCGGCGGCGTCCGGTCCTTCGGTAGTCATGGGATGATCCTCGTTCAGATGCTGATGCGAAGGTTGAGCCCGAGCAGCACCGCCGGCGCGGGCACGCTGAACGCGTCGACGCCGTCCGGCAGCACGCCGGGGATGGCCGGGAGGTCCGGCACGTCCAGCGCGAACCGCAGCTCGCCGCCGCGCTGGCCGTAGTGGGCCTGCGCGTAGGCCTCGAGCCGGAGCCGGGTGTGGAGCACGACGCTGAAGTCGAGCCGCGTGACGAAGGTCCGGTCGGACAGGTTGCCGATGTTGGACAGGGAGAAGGTCGCCTCGTCCCAGTCGCCGGGGCCGGGCACCGCCCAGACCAGCGCGAGATAGTGCTGGCCGAGGTAGAACGGCAGGAAGTCGCCGCTCATCAGGAGCCACGGGTAGAGGTCCGGGTCGTCGGCGCCGAGCGGGTTGTAGAAGTACTCGACGCCGAGGTACTGCACGTCGTCGTCGTTCGGCTTGAAGGCGTACTGCAGCCCGGCCGAGAAGCGCGCCGCCCACTTCCCGTACGCCTCGGAGTCGGGGAGCGTGATGGGGTCGAACGAGAACGTCCCGCTGTACTGCAACGTGTCCCGCTCGTCGGAGACGGCGACCTCGGCGGTCAGATCGAAGGGGCCCAGCGCCGTCGACAGGTCCGCCCCGAAGGCCGTCCTCCGGCCCTTGCCCGCCGTCCCCGACAGGCTCACCTCGGAGGCGCTGAAGGCCTTCTCGATGCGGAAGGCGACGCCCGGCTCGTCGAAGCGCGACGCCCCCCCGAGGAGCCCGATGAGGTAGAAGTTCCAGGTGTCCACGGGGATCAGGAGCTTCAGCATCGGCACGCCCGTCCGCTCGTCGAAGATCGCGAGCGGGTCGCGGAAGGTCGCGTTCACGAAGTCGGTCGGGTTCCAGATCCGGCTCGCCCCCCACTTGATGCGCTCCTGACCGAGGGTCACGAAGACGCTCCGGGCGATGTCGGTCTTGATCCACAGCTGGTCGACGAGGACGCGCGCCTTGCCGCGTGGGTTGCCGAGGGCGTCGGTGTCCCCGTCGGCGATCGTCGGATCGTAGTAGAGGCGGCCGGAGAAGAAGCCGCGGACGCGCTCCTCGGGCCGCGCGTCGAGGTAGAGATCGAGCAGGTTCGGCATCGACAGCGCCTGCGACCCGGCCGACCCGCGGTCGTAGATCTGCCCGGCCAGGCGCAGGTACAGCTGCCCGCCGATGGACAGCGGATCCTCGAGCAGGTCGCCCGACCCCGCCTGACCCGCGCCCGCCGGAGGGGCCATGACCGGCCCGCCCCCAAAGATGCTGTCCTCGCTCGGCCGCCCGTCTCCGCTCGTCGATGGCGTCGCGTTGTCGTCCCCGCCGCCGAAGAGCGCGTCCTCGTCGGGCCGCGCGTCGTCCTCGCCCCCTGCCCCACCGAAGAGCGCGTCCTCGTCGGGGCGCCCGTCCGCGTCGCTCGGGGGAGGCTCCGCCGCCACCGCCCCGGGCGCCGACGCGCAGACGATGAGAGCGACCCAGAGCCGTGTCGCGCGGCGCTTCATGGGGACCCCTGCGGTGGGTGGGTCAGCGGCTCTTCGACTCGAGCCACGCCTTCGTGAACATGTTCTTGGGGAGCGTCGTGAGGTCGACCTTGTCGACCTTCACGATGGATTGGTTCCCCTTCTCGACCTCGTCGTAGAGGTACATCTGAGCGGGGTACCACACTTCCTTGCCCTCGGCGTCGGTGATCCGGCTCCAGCGCGGGTAGAGGCTCGTGCGCATGAGCTTCTCGGACAGGGCGAAGTCCTGCTGCTTGAGGATGTTGCCCGAGCCCTTGTCGATCTCGATCACCACCAGCGGCCAGGCCACGTCCTTGCCGGGCTTGGCCTTGAGCTTGATCTTCCAGGTCTCGAACTTCCCGAGCTTCCCCTCGCCCAGGAACTCCGGGGTGTAGAGCACGGCCAGCCGCGACTCGTCGAAGTCCTGCCGCCGCCCGTCGGTCCCGAGGATGCGGTCGCGCTCGGTCACCCGCTCCCACTTGCCGGTCTTCGGCGAGTAGAGCCACAGGTTGTCGTCGATGCGGAGGTAGCCCTGCCCGGCCTCGGTCTTCGGCGCGAGCACCAGGATCATGAACTTGTCGTCCGCGCCGCGCCGGTAGAAGACCGACTCGAAGGCCACGTCCTCCTTGCCCTTCTGCTTCTGCTGGATGAAGGCGTGGGCCTTGAAGTCGCCGGCCGCGTGCTGGCGCTCGTCGATGCGGACGAGCATCGCCACCATCTCGTCCTCGGTGAGCGCCAGGGCCGAGCCCGCCGTCGCGAGCAGGGTCACGCCGACGACGGCGGCGGAAACGAGTCTCTTCCAGTGCATGCTCACCTCACCCGGCGTGGCTCATGGCGGTCCCCGGCTGCACCCTCGACGCCCGATGCGCCGGCCACAGCGCCGCCATCCCCGCGAAGGACGAGATGACGAGCACCGCGATGACGACCCGGACCGCGTCGACGTGGAGGAACAGCTTGTCGCTCATCAGCACCATCTGGAGCTGCGGGCTGTCGACCGCGATGCCCGCGCTGTTGAGGAGCGCGACCACCAGCGTGGCGAGCAGCGCCCCGGACGACGCCGCCAGGAACGCCAGCAGCCCCGCCTCGGCCAGGAACATGAACCGGACCCGCATGCGCGACATTCCGATGGCGCGCAGGGCGCCGATCTCCGGCGTGCGCTCGCGGACCGCCATGAAGAGCGTGTTCCAGATGCCGATGATGATGACCAGCATGAGCAGCATCGTGAAGGCGATGGCGAAGCCGTCGAGGGCGTCGACGACCTCGGCGATCTGCCCCATCTCGTCGCGCCAGGTCGACACGTCGAGGCGCTGCCCGGTCCAGTCCTCGCGCTCGACGTTCTGCTGCTTCTGCCAGAAGGGCTTCGCCTCGGGCTCCATCACCTCGTAGCCGGCGGCGGCGAGCGTCGTCCGCACCTGCGCGGCGACGGCGTCGGCCTGCTCGCGGTCGTCGATGAAGAGCATCAGCACGCCCGTGTTCTCCGAGCGCAGCTGGTAGAGGGCGTTGAGGGTCGCCTCGGGGATGAAGGTCAGGATCTGCGAGAGCCCGCCCATGTCCTTGGCGATCGCCGCGACGCGGACGTCGGCCCGGTTGCGCACCCCGCGCGAGGTGAGCCCGGTGATGGTCACCACGTCGCCGACGGTGACGCCGAGCTCGTGGGCCTGCCGCTCGAAGAGCAGCGTCGTGCCCGGCTCGGCCATCGCGTCGAGGTCGCCGGCGAGGATCTCGAGGCGCCCCTTGAGCTTGGCGTCGCTGGCGATGTCGACGCCGGAGATGGCGTTCATCAGCGAGGTCGTCGGCGAGGTGATGCGGTCGAAGCCGCCGCGCGCCCGACGCGAGATGGCGTGGATCTGCGGGCTCGCGCCGCGGACGACGGACTCGACCTTGGCGTAGTCGACGACGATGGGGCGCGCGACCGCCGGCGAGACCTTGTAGAAGCCGCCGACGTTCACGTGGCCCGAGGCGAGGGTCGTCACCGACTCCAGCATGTTCGCCTGGAGCCCGCTCGAGAAGGCGAAGAGCGCCACCAGGAGGAAGGTCACGAAGGCGATGGCGCCGCCGAGGAGCAGGCTCCGGCGCGTGTGGGTGAAGACGTTGCGGAGCGCGATGAGGAGGATGCGTCCCACGATCACTCCTTCGTCTGCATGGCGGTGACCGGGGAGATGCGCGAGGCGACCCAGGCCGGGAGCAGGCTCGAGACCACCGTGACGACGACGATCACCGCCAGCGCGATGAGCAGGTGCCGCGGGACGAGGTCCGGGTGGAGCGCCGTGCCGCCGTAGATGAAGAACTGCAGCTCCGAGGTCGCCGGGATGCCGCTGGCGCTGGCGCTGGCGACGGTCAGGGCGCCGAGCGCGAGGCCCGCGAGCCCGAAGAGGAGCCCCATCGTGCCGGCCTCGACCGCGAACATCCGCATGACGAAGCCGCGCTGGCCGCCGACGGCGCGGATGGTGCCGATCTCCGAGATGCGGTCGGTCGTCGACATCAGGAGCGCGTTCACGATGATGATGAGCGCCACCAGGAAGACCAGGGTCACGGAGACGTAGAAGAGGAGCGAGATCCCGAGGGAGACGCCGCTGACGGTGTCGCCCCGGGCGACGTCCCACGGGACGACCTGCACGTCGACGCCGTGGTCGTGCGCGGCGGCGCGGATCCGCTCGGCGGCCACCGGGAGCGCCGCCTCGGAGGCGTCCTTCAGGAAGACGGCCACGTTGAGCACCGGGCCGTGGTCGAGCTCGTCCTGGGTGAAGCCGGCCTGGCGCTTGGCCTCGGCCGCGCGCCGGAGCCCCGCCAGGTCGTGGCCGGCGACCTCGTCGAAGGCGGCGCTCTCGACGTGCTGCACGACCTCCGCGTCACCCCCGAAGAGCGCGTCCTCGGCCCCCTCGCGGGCGACCTCCTCGATGCCGGCGCGCTCGGTGATCTTCTTCACCTCGGCCGCCGTGACCGGGTCCGACAGGCCGTAGAGCTCGCGGAAGGTGACGAGGTCCATCAGATGGAAGGCGCCGGCCAGGGCCGAGCGCTCGAGCCCCTTGAAGCCGTAGACGCCCCAGACCTTCACGTTGACGGCGCGCGGGTAGCCGGACTTGGTCTGCCCGTAGAGGGTCAGCGTGTCGCCGGGCTCGAAGGCGTAGAGGCGGATCCGCGGGGCGATGTTGGCGTAGAACCAGGCGTAGCGCTGGTCGAAGTTGCCGTCGGTCATCCGCATGAACTCGCCGAGGAGCTCGGGCAGCTCGGCGTCGGGGAGCCCCATCTCGGTGCGCAGCAGCGCCGTCACCTCGCGGGTGCGCTCGGGGTCGAGCTGGTCGGTGATCGACGCCACCTGGGTCGCGTTTCGCGTCACTTTGCGGGCGAGGTCCTCGTCGGTCGCGATGCGGCGGTGCTCGAGGTCGCGCGCGTCCTTGATGACGTCGAGGCGCCGCGCCGTCCGGTGCTTGATGAGGCGCTCGTAGGTGGTGGTGTTGAACATGAAGCCGCGCTCGCCGGGCGGCACCATCTGCCCGCTGATGATCTCGAACTTCTTGAAGTTCTTGGCGAACGCGTCGAGGTCCGTGCCCAGGAAGCCCAGAAAATAGATGCCGCTCTGGAGGCCGAGGGGCGCGATCTTGTTCTCGAGGAACTCGAGCGCGTCGAGGGGGTCGGCGTCGAAGCCGGCCCAGAAGCCGTCGCTCTCGGCCTTGGCGAGGTCGGCGCGCTGCTGGGCGATCTCGTCGTCGTCGGCGGCGACCTCGGCGAGCTTGTCGAGCTCTCCGCGGAGGCTCGTGACGAGCTGCCGCACGTGGGCGACGAGCGGGGCCCGCCGCGCGGTGTCGCCGTCGCTGATGGCCTTGCGGAGCTCGGCGAGCTTGGTGTCGAGCATCGATCCGCCGGTCACCACCGACAGGCTCTTGCCCATCGGGATGGCGGACTCGACCTCCGGGAGCCCCTCGAGGACCTCGTGGAGCGCGCTCCAGTCGTCGATCTGCCCGATGTCCGGCGCGGCGAGGGCGGCGGACTGGTAGAGCTCGAGCTTGTCCTTGGCGTGGGCCGAGTAGACCTGGAGATCGCCGGCGACGGTGTCGACGACGCTGTGGCGCATCCCCACCTGGATGGCCTCGAGGGCGGCCTGGCCGACGACGAGGAGCCAGGTGCCGACGAGCAGGAGCACGCCGACGATGAGCGTCCGCACCCAGTGCAGACGGAGGTTCCGGAGCGCGATGCGGACGAGGACCCAGCGCACGCCGCCCCCTCAGCCCGCGGGCGCCGGCGCGACGGGCGCGCTGGCCGTGGTGAGGAGCTCGCCGGTCTCGACGATGCGCCCGTCGGCGATCTGGATGACGCGCTGGGCGACGTCCATCACGCGCGGGTCGTGGGTCGAGAACAGGAAGGTCGTGCCGTTCTGCGCGTTCATCTCGCGCATCAGCTCGAGGATGGCGTGTCCGGTGCCGCTGTCGAGGTTGGCGGTCGGCTCGTCGGCGAGCACGAGCTTCGGCCGGGTGACCAGGGCGCGGGCGATGGCGACGCGCTGACGCTGGCCGCCGGAGAGCTCGCCGGGGCGCTGGCGGAGCTGGTCCTTGAGCCCGACCCGCTCGACCAGCTCGAGCACGCGCCGGCGGCGCTCGGCCTTCTTGACGTCGCGCTTGAGGAGCAGCGGGAACTCGACGTTCTGGTACACGTCGAGCACCGGGATGAGGTTGAAGGACTGGAAGATGAACCCGAGGGTGTCGAGCCGGAGCCGCGTCCGCGCCCGCTCGTTCATCGCGGCGGTGTCGTGCCCGTCGACGAGCACCCGCCCCCGGGTCGCGGTGTCGACGCAGCCGATGAGGTTCAGGAGCGTCGTCTTGCCGCTGCCCGAGGGGCCCGCGAGGACGCTGAACTCACCGCGCTCGATCTCGAGGTCGACGCCGCGGAGGGCGTGCACGGTGGTCTTGCCGAGCGGGTAGTCTTTGTCGACTCCCACGAGGGCGACGATGGACATGGGCTCTCTCTCGTTGAGGCGCGAGCGACCGGCGGCGACCCGGGCGCTTCGCGCGCGCCGCAGAGGCCGGGTCCGAGTATCCTAAACACTCGTTCCCAGGTGACAATGCCGCACCGCGAGGGCACGCACCGGCCCGAGGGGCCGCCCGGGTCCGCGACGGCCTCCGCCTCCCCCCCGCGCGGTCGCGTGCGGGACAGGCGCCGACACGCCGACGACGTCGCTAGCCGACGTCGTGCCCGAGCTTGCGGTGGAGCCAGTCGGTCAGGACCTCGTTGACCCGCGCCGGGTACTCGATCGGCACGTAGTGCGAGCCCCCCGGCACGATGACGAGCTCCGCGTCGGGGATCTCGGCGGCCATCTTCTTCGACAGCCACGCCGGCGTCATCGGGTCCCGGTCGCCGGCGAGCACCAGCACCGGCACCTCGAGGTGCGGCAGCGTCGCCTCGGCGTCGTGGTCGCCGAGGGTCCCGAGGATGGTGTTGTAGACGTCGAAGTCGAGGTGGACGTAGCTCGCGACGAGCTCGCGGGTGAGGCCGACGTCGATGGAGGACGCGACGATGCCCAGGCGCCGCGCGGCGCCGATGAGGAGCCCGGTCTCGATGGCCTTGTCGATGAGGCGCCCGCCGTTGGAGACGACGTGCTTGAAGAGCCCCATCACCGGCAGGATGAAGCGCTCGCCTGGCTTGCCGAACCAGGTCGTCGACAGCGACCGGCCGAAGCTGCCGGCGATCTGGATGAGGCCGGCGATCCGCTCGGGGACGACCTGCGCGAGCTCGAAGTTGAGCTGCACCCCCATCGACCAGCCGACGAAGACCGCCCGCTCGACCCCGAAGTGCTCGAGGATGGTGACGGCGTCGCGCGCGTGCCGCGGGATGTCGAGCGCGACCCCGGCCGACTTCTGCGCCGGCGTCAGCGCCGAGTCGTAGAGCCCGCGGTAGTCCCACGTCACGATGCGGTAGTGGGGCCCGAGGCGCGCGATCTGGTGCCGCCACGTGATGAGGTTTCCGCCGAGGCCGTTGACGAGAAACAGCGTCGGCGCGTCGGGATCCGCGGCCGGGCGGTCGTAGACCGCGAGGCGCACGCCATCGTCGGTGACGATCGAGCTCGCGAGGAAGCCCTCGACACGCTCTTCGCGGAGCGCGCTCTCCGGCATGTTCATCTCAGCCCCCCGGGCAGGCCGACGCGTCGCTCGAGAAGTCCTGGGCGAGCTTGAGCGCCACCTGCAGTCCCGCGATGTCCCCCGGGACCTGGGCGCGGACCTGCACCGCCAGCTCCGGCGACTCGCTCAAGAGGGTCTCGGACAGGACCGCGAGGCCCGTCGCGTCCACCGTGAAGCCGGCGCCGTCCATCGGCACCGTCTGCCCCGCGATGATCGATCCGTTGAAGCTCCCGAGGACCGCCCAGCTGGCGCTGCCGACCGGCGCGACCTCGACCGTGTAGCTCAGGACCGTCGCCCCGGCGGCGACGTCGAGCTGGGTCACGGTGATGCCGGACGCGGCGAGGTCGAGGCCGGCGCACCGCAGCGCCGCGACGTTCTCGGCGTAGGCCGGCTCGTCGAGGAGCGAGGCGAGCGCCACCGCCGCCGACTCCTCGACGCCTCCCGTCATCTCCCCGAAGTTCACCGGGATCGTCTCGGTGACGGTCAGCTCGATGACGGTCGTGGGATCGTCGGCGCAGCCCGCGAGCGCGCCGACACCGAGCAACGAGGCGATGATCAGCTTCTTCATGGCGTCAGCACCTCGGCCCCGCGGACGAGCTCCACCTGGGCCTCCGTCGTGTCCGGGACGGTCAGCCCGCCCCCGATGAGGACCCGCCCCGCCAGGGGACCGTTGCCGGCGACCCGCGCCGCCGCGGCGCCGAAGCGCGCCCGGCCGAGGGTCCAGCCCGGGCTGTCGAGGCCGCCACCCTGGGCCTCGAGGACCTGATCGGAGATCTCGCCGCCCGCGGTGAGCCCGCCCGCGACGAAGCAGCTCGTGGCGCCCTGCGCGACGGCCGCGCCGTAGGGGAGCGTGCTGCCGCCGGTGTCGGCGTGGGCGACGAGGCCGTCGGCGGTGAGCTCGAGGCTGTAGCCGGTGAGGCTGCTCGCGGCGCCCCGGCTGCTCGAGCCGGCCACGAGGCTCATGCCACACAGGACCGGGTCGTAGATCGTCCCCTGGACGCCCTCGGCGGCCAGCGGCTGGAAGACCGGGACGTCGCCGGTCGCGTCGAAGAGCTCGGCGATCGGAGCGCTGGCGGCGCCTCCGACCACGAGGACCTGATCGCAGGCCGCGTCGACGCAGGTGCCGGCGGCGCCGATGCGGGCCGCGTTCATCGGGGCGATGGCCTCGCACGCGACGGTGAGGTCCCCGGCGACGGTGCAGATCCAGGCGTCGCGGCTCGGGGCCAGGGTCTCCCCGGTGCCGCCACCGGCGACGAGGAGCTTGCTCGCGCCCAGCGCGACGACCAGGGGCTGCGCCACCGGGCGCGGCAGCGAGGACGTCGCGGCCTTGCCGTTCGCGACGTCGACGATGACGAGGTCGGAGCGCAGGAGGTCGTTCCAGCTGTTGCCGGCGGTCGAGAGCGACCCGCTGTTGGCGTCCCACGAGAGCGCCAGCGAGCTGACGCCGCCCACCAGGGCGAAGCGGTCGTTGCCGAGCGCGGCGAAGCCGGACAGCGCCGCCGGCCAGTCGTTGACGCCGGCGGCGGCGCGCGTCGCGAAGAGCCCGCTCGCCGGATCGAAGACCTCGACGAGGTTGTCGGTCCGGGTGAAGCGCCCGTTCTCGAGCTTGCCGACGCCGCCGACGAAGGCCACGCCGCCCGAGGCGAGGGTGCCGGCGCCGCCGAGGGCGCGCGGCTCGGAGAGGTTGAGCGGGAACGGCGAGTAGAGCATGCACCAGCCGGCCTCCGCGTCGCAGGTCGACGCCGGGTGGATGCTCGCGCAGTCGCTGTCCTGGCTGCAGCTCGGCACGCACCAGTACTGCGGCTTGGCGCCGTCGTAGCAGACCATCGCGCCGCCGCCGCAGTCGTCCGCGGCGTCGCAGAAGTCGATGGGCTCGGCGACCGAGGCGGACAGGTTCAGATCGACCGGGAGCGTGGACACGCCGCCGTCCTGGTAGATCGGGATGTGGTAGTAGGGTCGCTCGCTCTGCGCGATGGTGACGCCGCCGCGGTAGCCGAGCTCGACCCGGGCGCCGGCGTCGCACTGCGCGCTCGAGAAGCCCTCGAAGACCACCGAGCGCCCCTCGCCGACGGGGATGTTCGTCAGCTCGTAGGTGCGCGAGAGGGCCTCGACGCAGCCCGTGTCGAAGACGACGTCGCCGCTCAGATCGGCGCCCGGCGCGGCCTTGTAGATGCGCAGCCGGAACCAGCCGCCGTGGCCGTCCTCGAGGGCGAAGGTCAACGTGCCGACGCCGCTGTCGGCCGCCTTGTCACAGCCGCCGAGGGTCGGCGCGAGGAGCGCGAGCCCGAGCGCGGCGAGAATCGTGGCGCGCACCCCGCGCCTGACGTTGGCCACCATCACGGTCGCCCTCCGATGACGCTCGCGTCGCGCCACGCGTTGTTTCCATCGATGGAGAAGACGACGGGGGCGCGGACGGTGTCGTCGCCGCCGCCCGAGGTCGCGGCGATCACGGCGATGGTGCCGCCGACCACCACGGCGCCGATGACGGTCCAGAGGATCCAGCCGTCGTCGTCGTCATCGTCGATCTTGCCGCCGCCGGGGCCGGGACCGATCCCGCCGGCGGCCATCTTGAGCTCGATCTCCTGGGTCGTCTTCTGGCCGGCGACCACGGTGACCGAGACGATCTGCTCGAGGTAGCCGTCCTGGACGACGCGCACGGCGTAGTCGCCCGGGGGCTTCTCGAGCTCGACCGTGCCGGTCCCGACGAGGTCCGTGCCGACGTAGACCGCCGCGCCCGGGACGTTGGGCCGGATCACCAGGGTGCCCGTCTGGGCGACGACCGGCGGCGTCGGCGGCTTCCCGAAGGCGGCCTCGATCTCGGCCTCGAGGGCCGGCCCGAGCCCAGCCGCGGCCGGGACGTCGGTCGAGCTGTCGCGCACGAGCTTCTGCGCGGCGGCCTCGACGACCTTGACCACGACGACGTAGGCGTCGCCCTTGCCGGCGTCGATCTGCGCGTAGAAGACGGTGTCCGCCTTGTACTTCTTGCCGAGCTTCGCCAGACAGCTCAGGTCGATGTCGATGCACTCGAGATCGATCATCTCGTCCATGAGCTCGGAAGCCGGCGGCTGCAGGAGCTCGAGGGCGGGATAGTGACCGAGCTTGGCCTGCACGACCTTGAGCAGATCGTCCTTGTCCTTCTTGGACAGGCGATCCCCCTCGACGTTCATGCCGAGGACACGCTCAGTGGCGTGCGCCGAGCCCGCGGGCGCAGACAGCAACCCGACCAGGAGAAGGGCCGCCAGGGCGGCGTTCAAACGCGTTCTATTCATGTCCTCGTCACCGCTCGGTGGGCGGTCTCGCGACCGCGCCGAAAGGTAGCAGATGCGCAGGCCCAGGGCCAGTGAACCCGAGCGGCTCCGCGGCCGCCGCGCTCACGGCAGCGGCGCCATGAGCACGTAGAGCTGATCGATGCCATCGGCGCCGAGCCCGCGCCCGTAGCCGAGGCGGAACCCCACGGAGAAGCCGTAGAAGAGGTCCATGGTCCAGCGCAGCTCGGCGCCGAGGCCGACCCGGGGCGTGTCGAAGAGGTCGGCGGTGAACGGCTCGTCGCCGATGACCGCGGCGTCGCAGAAGACCCCCAGGCTGACGTCGGAGAGGAAGACCGGGAAGGTCGAGAGCCCGCGCCGGGGACGCCACAGCGGCAGGCGGTACTCGGTCGTCAGGAGCGCGTAGGCCGTGCCGACGAAGGCCCCCGGCTCGAAGCCGCGGAGCCAGACCGCGCCGGCGTTGGTCTCGTTGAGGAGGTCGGTCAGCAGGTCCTGCGCCGGCGGGCCGCCGAGGCCGAAGAGCGAGCGCGCGTCGGTGTCGCCGCCGGAGATGCCGCCGCCGAGGCGCAGCGAGAGCACGTGATCGTCGAAGGGCATGGGCAGGTAGGCGCGCGCGACCCAGGTGAGCGAGTGGGTCGTCACCGGCGCGCCGAGGCCGGGGTCACGCAGGCGCAGGTTCACGAACAGGGAGCCGCCGAGCTCGGGCGAGACGCTGAAGGTGAAGGACTGGATGTCGCTGATGCTCCACCACAGGTTGAAGGCGCCGTTGACGCCCTCGCGCGGGATGAAGGGGCGCCGCTCCTCGGGGGTGTGGGCGTAGGCCGCGACGTCTTCGCCGCGGGCGACGTCGACGGTGTAGCCGAGGCCGACCGAGAGCCCCGTGTAGACGCTCGGGAGGGGCAGCGAGAGGTCCACGGAGGCGAAGAGGACCTCCTCGCGGTAGTCGTTGTAGACGTCGCCGACGAAGGCCGAGCGGTCCCAGACGTAGCGGCCGACGCTGAGGTTCAGATCCGGGTAGCCGAGGCGCAGCGTGGCGCTGGCGGAGGCGCTGAAGTCCTCCTGGTCGAAGGCCCACTCGGCGCTCAGGGCGGCGGCCCAGAGGTTGGCGGCGTCGGCGCCGGAGAAGGTCAGCCCGAGGCGGCTCAGGCCGGTCGAGTCGGCCTCCCAGCTCGGCACCCAGCTGCGCGGGAGCATCGTCGGGAGCGGCTGGTACGCGCGGCGCCGGAGCGGGGTCGCCACGGGGCGCTCGGGCGAGAGCGGCGCGCGGGTCTCCGCCGGGGCGGGCGGCGCGCCGTCGGGGGCGAAGGGGAGCCGGTAGAGCTCGAAGCCGTCGGCCGTCCAGCCGGCGTAGACGAGGGTGCCGCCGTCGGGGGAGACGGCGGGGTCGAAGGCGCCGGTGAGGACGTTGGTGACGCGGTGGGTGGCGCCGCTCGCGAGGTCGCGGGCGTAGATGTTGTAGACCCCGTCGGGATCGGCGCTGTAGACGAGCCAGCGGCCGTCGGCCGTCACGATCGGGTCGAGCTCGAGGGCGCGTCCCGAGGTGAGCGCCTCGAAGGCGCCCGAGCGTGTGTCGACGCGGTAGAGGTCGCGGTTGCCGCCGGCGTGCATCGACACGTAGAGGTAGCGCCCACCGGGGTCCACGGCCGGGTGATCGAGGCGGGCGTCGGGGGCCGGCGCATCGAGGCGCCGGGCGACCTCGCCGCTCGCGAGGTCGACGGCCTCGAGCCAGGTGCGGCCCCAGGCGCCGGCGACGTACCAGGCGAGGCGACCGTCGGCGCTCACGACGGGCGAGTGGGCGCGGCGGGCGCGGGCCAGGGCGCGCACGTCGCGGCGCGGGACGTCGGGGCGGGCGGCGATGTCGGCGAG
>SBGO01000711.1 GCA_006226565.1 Deltaproteobacteria bacterium
AGGCGCCCGGGTTCCCGGCGCCGCCTGAGGTGCCCCCGGCCGCGCCCCCGTTGCCGGCGGTGCCGCTCGTACCGGTCACACCAGGGTTGCCGTTGCCCCAGTAGCCCACCGTCGGGTGTCCGCCGGCGGCGCCGCCGCCGCCGGCCGCGATGAGGAGCGTGCCGCCGCTCGCGCGCCAGACGAAGGTGCCGCCGCCGCCGCCGCTGTAGTTGCCGCCCATCTGGCCGACCACGATGTTCAGCACGGTGCCCGCCGTGAGCGAGAAGTCGCCGCGCATCCGGGCGCCCTTGCCGGCGCTGTAGGCGGCGTTCGACGTGCCCGCCCCCTCGGCGCCGTAGGCCTCGATACGGTAGGTCCCGGTGGCCGGGACGGTCCACGCCTGGACGCCGTCGGTCACGGTGACCTTGCCGGCGAGGGGGCCGCCGGCGTAGGCGCTGTTGATCTGGGTCTGGGTGGGTCCGAAGCCGCCCGACGCGCCGGCGTTGGTGAAGGTTGCCGAGCTGAACGCGGGGTTGTTGACCGTGACGGTGACGGTCGCCGTGGTCGAGCCGCCGCTGTTGGTGGCCGTGACGGTGTAGCTCGTGGCCGCCGAGGCGACGGTCGGGGTCCCCGAGATCACGCCGGTGCTGGTGTTGAGGCTCAGGCCGGCCGGGAGGCTGGGGCTGATGCCGTAGGACACGACGGTGCCCCCCGCGTGGGTCGGCGGGCCGAGCGAGCAGCTCGTCCCGATCGCGCAGGTCAGCGTCGACGGCGAGTAGACGAGGCTGCTCGGGGCGATGTCGTTGACGGTGACGCTCACGGTGGCCTGGGTCGAGCCGCCGGAGTTCGTCGCGGTCACGGTGTAGCTCGCGCTGGCGGAGACGGCCGTCGGCGTGCCGGAGAGGACGCCGGTGGTCGTGTTCAGGGACAGGCCCGCGGGCAGCGCCGGGCTGATCCCGTAGGACACGACCGCGCCCCCCGCGTGGGTCGGCGGGCCGAGCGAGCAGCTCGTCCCGCGGGTGCAGGTCAGCGCTGACGGCGCGTAGGCGAGGCTGCTCGGCGCGACGTCGATGACGGCGAGGTCGAGCGTGGCCTGGCCGGCGCCGGCCGCGTTCGTCGCGGTGACGGTGTAGGTCGCCGCGGCCGTCACGCTCGTCGGCGTGCCGGTGATGATGCCGGTGCGGGCGTCGAGGGACAGGCCGGCCGGGAGGTCGGGGCTGACGGCGTAGCGGGCGACGGCGCCGCCGCTGTCGGTGGGGGCGGCGATGGTGCAGGGCTGGCCCAGGACGCAGCTCACGCTCGCGGCGTAGCCGATGACCGGCGCCTCGACGACGGGGCGCAGCGCGAAGGGCGCGTTGGAGATCGCTACCGTGGCCCCGGCCGAGTTGAACGCGAGCTGCTCGGCGCCGCAGCTCGCCAGGTCGACGTCCCACTGGATGTAGGGATAGAGCCGGTCGATCGGCGGTCCGGCCGGGTCGGCGGCGTCGTAGGCCGAGCCGCGGGTCCGGAGGGTGCAGGCGGAGACGCCGGGCAGGACGCCCAGGGCGACGTTCCAGTACACCTTGTGTGCAGCGACCCCGGCGTTCGGGAGCGGCTCGCTCCCGGCGTAGACCGCGACCTGGAAGAGGTAGCTGTCGGCGTCGGCGCTGCCGTACTCGGTCACCGCCGCGCAGGCGCTCAGATCGCCGGCGTCGCAGAGGTTGCCCGGCGGGTCGCCGACCGGATCGATGGTGACGTCGGGCGCGAAGTCCCCGGCGATCGAGTTGACGTCGCAGTCGAGCACGAGGTCGTCGAGGACGAGCGCGGTGACGACCGAGGCGTCGAGCCCGGCGGTGCACGCCAGGGCCATCACGAAGGTGCGGCCGCGGACGCCGTCGGCGGTGAAGAGGAGGCGGATGTCGTCGCTCCCGTCGCCGGCGCAGGCGGTGCCGGTGGCGGGGTCGCAGCAGTCGAACTTGGCCGAGCAGAAGAGGTCGTCGAACTGGACGGCGACGTCGAAGAAGCCCTGCTGCGCCTGGCGCGCGACGGTCAGGTCGAACTGGACCGGCGTGTCCCGGTCCGCGACGCAGCTCACCTCCTGCGTGAGCGGGGTCGGGTCGAGATAGGTCTCGGGAGCGATCGCCCCGCCGGCGTCGTAGAGCGCGTCGAGGTCGAGGATGACGCTGTTGACGCCGGTCGCGGCGTCGCAGGTCCCGACGTAGGAGAGCGCCCCCGAACCGTCGCCGTGCGACGACGAGCGGAGCGTCCGCGTCCAGACGACGTCACCGGCGCCCCCGGCGCCGTTGGTGACGGTGAGGGTGTACTCGGCGTCGGCGACGCCGGCGAGGCTCAGCGCGGCGACGTCGATCGCCACGCGGCCGGACGGCGCCGGCGCCTCCTCGGCGGCGAGGCAGGACCACGGCGAGGCGGCGGCCAACGCGAGGCTGAGGCGCAGGGGGAGAGGCAGGTCCAAGCGAACCTCCTGCGGCGTAGGACACCCGTGACGAAGGGCTTGTCCGGCGACGCTCGATGACGAGGGGGAGGATGCCCTGGGGGAGGCATCACGCTCACTCTAGCCCACGAAATTGACACACCGCAACAGACGGCTCGCCGTGGGTTACCAGCGCCCAGCCTGACCTTGCGTGCGACCGCAAAACGCAGAACGCCCGATCCCATCCGGGACCGGGCGCTCTCGTCGTCGTGCTCGCCGCCGCGCGGGCGCGAGTCGGGGCGCTACTTGACCTCGGACCAGGTCAGCATCCGGTCCTTCTCCGGGTCCCACACGGCGAGGCGCAGGTTGGCGACGACGTCGCGCAGGCGCCAGGTCGTGGTGCCGGGGTTCTGCAGCTCCGGCACCGCCGCCATCGCCTCGGGCAGGCGGTAGAAGGGGATGCGGTGGTTGAGGTGATGGACGTGGTGGTAGCCGATGTTGCCGGTGAACCAGTGCATCACGCGGTTCATCTTGAAGTAGCTCGACGAGTTCAGCGCGGCGAAGGTGTAGTCCCAGGCGCGGCGATCCTTGAGCTTGATGGCGGGGAAGTTGTGCTGCGCGAAGAAGAGGTAGGAGCCGGCGCCGAGCGAGATGATGAGCGGCAGGATGACCATGAAGAAGGCGGTCAGCCAGCCGAGGGTCGCGCCGACGAGCGCGAAGAGCGCGAAGTGGAGGACGATGGCGACCGGGCCGCCCCAGTGCTTCTTCGCGTCGCGGCGGAAGGGCGAGACGGTCATGCCGATGAGGAAGACCGTGAAGTAGCCGAAGAAGATCGTCAGGGGGTGGCGCAGGATGCGGTAGAGGCGGCGCTTCTGGGGGTCGATGGAGCGCCACATGCCGATCGTCAGCACCGGGAACGAGCCGATGGCCGAGCCGATCAGCTTGGCGTTGTTCTTGTGGTGGTAGTTGTGGGTCTCGCGCCACACCGAGCGGACCGAGAGCATGTAGAAGCCGGCCACGCTGAAGATGGCGCTCGCGGCCTTCGAGTCGACGAAGATCGCGTTGTGCAGGTAGTCGTGGAAGAAGATGAAGAGGCGCACCTGGAGCAGCGCCAGGAAGACGGCGAGCGCCAGCTGGAGCGGCCACCACGGGCTGACGGCGATGCCGACCAGCGCGCCGGCCATCAGGACGAGGACCTCGGCCAGGAGGCGCCAGCTCTTCGCGCGGTCTTCGACGGCGAAGGGCTTGGTCGCGGTGTTGAGCTCGGCGCCGGTGCGCATCGGCTTGTCGGCGACCGGCGCGGCGGTCGCCTCGGAGAGGGCTGCGGACATCTCGTCCCCCAGGTGCGGTGCGGAGAGGTTCGGGGCTGCCGGCCCCATCGTGGCAGTGGGGCCTATCGCAGCGGCGGGCGGCCGCGCAACCGACGCGTCGCCCGTTGACAGAAGGTTGACCTCGGTCAGGAGATCTTGCCCTTGCCGGCGGGCTTGCCGTAGGTGCCGAAGACGAAGTCCCACGCCGGCGACGACACGCCGAACTTCTTCTCGGGCTCCGAGAAGTGGTGGAGCATGTGGTGGCGACGCAGGAACTTGCCGTACCTCGTCTTGGGCTTGGCGACGTGGGTCCAGAAGTGGGTCATGTCGTACCAGAGGTAGCCCACGACGAAGCCGGCGAAGAAGGGCAGCGACATGGCGTAGCCGAGGACGAGCAGGAAGAGCCCGTAGAAGAGGGCGCCCAGGATCAGGCTCGCGGTCGGCGGGAAGACCACGCGGCTGTTGTCGTTCGGGTAGATGTGGTGCGCGCCGTGGATGATGTAGTGGAGGCGCTCGGGGCGGGTCCAGTGGAAGAACTTCCGGTGGAGCCAGTACTCGGACAGGGACCAGAAGACGAGCCCGCCGAGGGCGAGGCCGACGATGGCGCCGGCGCCGAGGGTGGTGTCGACCGCCGCGCCGTACATCAGCACGCCGAAGATGGGCACCCAGACGGCCAGAGGGGCCCACCAGGGCGTCTTGCTCAACGCCTCGAGCAGCGGGTTCTCGAAGTAGCGCGCTTGCTCGTGATGCTTGATCTCGTAGTCGGCGACGCTCTTGACCGTTCTCGCCATCGGCTCCCCCAACCCCTCGGATGGAAAGGCAATTTTTCGTTCATTGCGGCTTGCGGGCCGGATTATCCGGGTTTGCCTCGCCGGCTGCAACAAAGGAAACCGGACGAGCGCTCGGACGCAGGGCCGCGTGGCAGGCGGTCGCGAGGGCGTGGACCGGCCCCCCGGTCGATGATAACAAGCAGGGCACACCCGCGCGGACGAGGTGACGCGCCACCTCTGGAGGCCCGACCGATGGAGAACATCAAGGCGATGAACGCCACGACCAAGCGGCGCCTGATGCAGCTGGCCTGCGTCGCCGCGTGGTCCAACATGGAGGTCGTCGACGCCGAGCGCGACGCGGTCCTGGCGATCGCGCACGACATCGACCTGGGCGAGGGCGACCTGGAGCTCGTGAAGCGCTGGCTCCGCGAGGGTCCGCCCGACTTCGATCCCTACGACGTGCCCCACACCCACCGGAAGGCGTTCCTCGAGGTCTTCACGCGCGTGGTCGCGGCGGACGGGCGCATCGATCCCGAGGAGTCGGAGGCGATCCGCCTCATCCGCGAGCTCGTCAGCTAGGATCGCGATCGACCCGTCGTGACCCGCGTCGCGCGCCGCGCCGCGGGTAGCTGCGGCGCACATTCGGGTTGAACCGAGCGTCGGCGTTGGGGTACGCCGGGATCTCCCCTCGGCCCGGATGTCGCGATGCAACCACGCCTTGCCACCGCCCTCGTCTTCCTCGCCTCGCTCGCCGTGGCCGCCTGCGGCTCGGACGGCGGCACCAGCGCGGGGACGGACACGCTGGGCGCCGACGCGGTCGCGAGCGACGCGGTCGACGACGCGGTCGACGACGCGAGCGGCGAGGACGCGACGGCGGAGGACACCGGCGGCGACGACACGGCGGTCGCGGACACGACGGCCGCCGACACGACGACCCCGCTCGAGGCGTTCACGGCGCCGGGGCCGTACAACGTCGGCTACCGCACGGAGACCCTGACCTACACCCCGGCCGGTGACACCGAGGAGCGGACGCTCCGGGTCGCCTACTGGTACCCGACCCGCGACACCGAGGGCGACAACCCGCTCTACGCCGGGCTCCTCGCGGCCCCCGGGGCGTTCGTGGACGCGGCCCCCGTGGCCGACGTCGGGGCGCTGCCGGTGCTGCTCTTCTCCCACGGCAACGGCGGCTTCGCCGAGCAGAGCTCGTTCTTCACCGAGTTCCTCGCGAGCCACGGCTTCTTCGTGGCGGCGGTCGACCACACCACCAACACCTTCATCGACATCCAGAACGACGCCGACCCGCGCATCTTCCGCTGGCGGCCCCAGGACATCAGCGCGCTCCTCGATCACGTCGAGGCGCTGCCGGCCGAGCACCCGCTCCACGGTCTGCCGAGCGACGCCGTCGCCCTCGCCGGGCACAGCTTCGGCGGCTACACGACCTTCGCGGTCGGCGGCGTGGGCTTCGGGGTGGACCTCATGCTCGCCTACTGCCAGGCCAACGAGCTGCCGAACGGCGCGTGCGAGACGGTCGCCGACGACGAGGCGCTCTACCGCGCCGGCTTCTACGACGCGCGCATCAGCGCGCTGGTGCCGATGGCGCCGGCCGGGATGCTGCTCTTCACCGGCGGCTTCGACACCATCGTCGCGCCGATGCTCCTCATGACCGGGGCCATGGACGAGACCACGCCCAACGCGACCGAGGGCAACGTCGCCTGGAGCAACCTCTCGGGCGAGGCCGGCAACCTGCGCATCGACTTCGCGACCGCCGGGCACTTCACCTTCTCCGACGCGTGCGAGCTCGACGTCGGCGCGGCCTTCGAGGACGGCTGCGGCGAGGCCTTCCTCGACGCCGACGCGGCGCACACCGCCATCGACGCCTACGCCCTCGCCTTCCTGCGCCTCCAGCTCCTCGGCGACACCGGCGGCGTGCCGCTCCTCGACGGCACCGTCAGCATCGAGGACGACGTGACGCTGTCGGTCGGGGCGCCGTAGGCAGAGCGCGCGCAGCCGGCGGGGCGAGCGCGTTCGCCCCACCCCCTCCAGGTCCTCTCGCCGTCGGCACGGTGTCGGATTCCGGGACGCGCGTGTAGGGATTCCCGGTCCCCGCCGCTCGCCGCGTGCGCGACGCCCCCGACGACGGCGGCTCCGCGCCCTCCGACGCGATAGGCACGCGGCTTGCTCTTGGCTCGTTCCGGAGGATGGTGCGAAGCCGAGACGCGTCAGGCGCGGAGGGCCTTCGGATGAAATCGCGCATGGACAGGAGCCCGGACGACCGCGGCCTGCGCTGCCCGTTCCTGGTGGAGCTGACGGCGCTCACCTGCGAGCTGGCGAGCGGCCCGAAGCCCCTCCCCGGGTCGGCCATCGCCGTCGACGAGCAGCCCTGCTCGTCGCCCGGCTGGGCCACCTG
>SBGO01000025.1 GCA_006226565.1 Deltaproteobacteria bacterium
CGCAGCGGGCGCAGCCGGCGAGGTGGGCGTCGATCACGGCGTCGCGCGCCGGGTCGGGGGCGTCGAGGCGGCGGCGCTCGAGGGCGAGGTCGCTCAGGTGCCCGTCGCGGGTCAGGAGCTGGAGGTCCCAGGGAGGCTCGGGTGAGGCGTTCACGCGGCGCCCTCCTCCGCCGCGGCGCGGCGGGCCAGGTGCTGAAGGCGTTTGATGCGGGCGGCGATGGTGCGGTCGGACACGCCGACGACGCGCGCGATCTCGGCGGTGGTGAGGCCGTCGAGGAAGTAGAAGACGCCGATCTCGGCGAGCTCGGGGTCGAGGGACCGCCAGAGCTCGTCGAGGAAGACGCGGACGTCGGGGGCCGCGGCCTCGCGCTCCTGCCAGGTCGGCGCGCCGTGGGCGGCGAGGAGCTCGCGCCGGCGGGCGTCGTCGCGGGCGCGGTTGAGGCAGTGGTTGGTGGTCAGCCGGTAGAGCCAGGTGGCGGGCGAGGCGTCGGCGCGGAAGGAGGCGAGGCGCTCGAGGACCTTGAGGAAGACCTCGTGGACCGTCTCCTCGGCCTCGGCTTCGGGGACGAAGCGGCGGACCCGACGGAGCACCGCGGGGCCGAAGCGCCGGTAGAGCGCCTCGACGTCGATGCGCGCGTCGGATCCGCCCGCCAAGGCGCTACTCGCTCATGCAGGCGTCGAAGGCGGCGTCGCACTGCTCGGGCGAGCGCCCGTCGGCGAGGCAGCCCTCGCGCGTCTCCTCGCAGAGCGCCGGGTCGGGGTGGCTCGGCCCGGGGTCGCCCGGCGTCGCGAAGGACTCCATGCACGCCACGAAGGCGTCGAAGCAGGGCTCCGGGTCGCCGGGGGAGGCCTGCACGCAGGCGTCGAGGGCGGGCTCGCAGACCTGGGCCGGGTCGTTGGGGTCGGCGTCGGTCGGCGGCGCGCCGGGGTCGCCGGCGGCCGCCTGCAGGCACTGCTCGAACATGATCATGCAGTGCTCGGGGTCCATCGGGCCCTCGGGGCCGCCCATGCAGGCGTCGAGCTGCTCCTCGCAGGCGCGCACCGGGTCGTCCTGGGGCGCGGGCGGCGCGCCGGCCTGGAGGCAGGCGTCGAAGTGGAGGAGGCAGGGCTCGGGGTCCTCGGGAGCGCCCTGCAGGCAGGCGTCGAGCTCCTGCTCACAGAGCGCGGGGTCGAAGGCCGGCGGCCCGGTGGCGAGCCCGTCGAGGCAGGCCATCAGCTCCTCTTCGCAGCGGGCGGGATCCTCCGGGCCCTCCGGCGTCTCCATGCAGGCGCGGAAGCGCTCGTCGCAGATCATCGCCGGATCGGGCGGCGCCTGCCCCTCGCCCTGCATGCAGGCGTCGAAGTGGGCGAAGCACGCGTCGGGGTCGGCCGGGGTGGCGCCGAGGCAGGCCTCGAGCTCGTGCTCGCACAGGCCCGGGTCGACGTCGGGCGGTGCGCTGGCGTCATCGCCCGCGTAGCAGACGGCGAAGCGCTCCTCGCAGAGCTCGCGCGGCTCCTCGAAGAGGCAGTCGACGAGCGCGACGACGCACGCGTGGAGCGTGTCCCCGCCCGCCGCGTCGGCGTCGGCGTAGCCGGGGCCGTAGCTGTCGCCGTAGCCGGGGCCGTAGCTGTCGCCGTAGCCGGGGCCGTAGCTGTCGCCGTAGCCGGGGGCGTAGCTGTCACCGTGATCGTCGTCGCTGCCGTAGCTGTCGGCGTAGGCGCCGCCGGAGCTGTCGCTGGCGTCCCCGTTGTGGAGCGCGGAGCTGTTCAGGTTCGGGTCGCCGGCGCCGCTCTCGAGGCAGCCGCTGCTCACCAGCGCCGCGCCCAGGACCATCGCCAGCGCTCCCGTGCGGAGCATCGTCATGCGTCTCATCTCGTCTCCCTCCCACGCAGTCTTCGTCTCGTGTTCGTCTTCGGGTCCGGCCGCGGCGCGCGTTTCTCCCCTTTCGACCCGTGGGTGACGGCGAAGCGAAATCGAGGCCCCGCCTTTTCTCGGATCGTGACGCGGCACGGCGCGCGCGTCCAGGTCGCAGGCGGCGTGGCGCGCCGTCCGGGCGCGGCGGGGCGTGGTGCAGGTGCGAAGGCGCCGGTGCGCTCGAGCGTGGTCAGGGCGCGGCGTTTGGGCTAGATCGGGGGAGCTCCGGACCTCCAGCGAGGTCCTGAGATTCTCTCCGATCCGTGATCCCCGAAGGCGCCGTGCGCCCGTCGGCGGCACGTGACCGCGGTCGTCTGGACCGCCCCCCTGGCGCGCGCGCGCCGAAGGAGCCTCGAGATGCGCTTCATGATGTTCATGATCCCCAAGGGCTACGGCGACGCCGCGGCGGACACCACCCCTCCGCCCGAGGACGTCGAGAAGATGGCCCGCTACAACGAGGAGCTGCAGCAGGCGGGCGTGCTCATCAGCCTCGACGGCCTCTATCCGCCCGCGGTGGGGGCGCGGGTCCACTTCTCCGGCGGCGACGTCCGCGTGGCCCACGGCCCCTTCCCCGAAGCGGGGGAGGTCGTCGGCGGCTACTGGATGATCCGGGTCGGCTCGCTCGACGAGGCCGTGGCGTGGGCGCGCCGCTGCCCGGTGGTGAGCCACGACGCGACGATCGAGATCCGCCGCGTCTTCGAGCTCGAGGACTTCCCGGCCGACGTGCAAGAGGCCGCCAAGACCTCGGTCGAGCTGTCCCACGTCTGAGCCGCCGGGGGCGCCGCGACCGCCGGTCGGCCGGCGCCCGCCGCGACCTCAGCCCCCGAGGTCGTGGTGGACGTGCCCGGCCGTGCGCGCGATGTCGACGTAGCTCCCGGCCGCGACCGCCTCGCGCGCCGCCGCCCACTCGGGCGCCGCGGCGATGACGTCGAGCCACGCCCGCGGGACGGTCACGACGTCGTCGCTCCCGGCCTGCTCGAAGGCCAGCCCCGCGTCCTCGACCGACACCAGCCGCACCGGGGCGTCACGCCGCCAGGAGAAGCTCTCCGTGCGGCGGAGCATGTCGAGCTTGAGCGCCTCGAGCGCCGTGTCGTCGAGGCCCGCCCGGAGCGCGACGACCTTCTCGCGCAGCGCGCCGAGCCCGAAGACCGTGCGCTGGGCGAAGCTCGCCGCCTGCTCCCGGAGCACCGGGTGGCCGCTCGTGGCGCGCTCGAAGAAGTGGTCGGCCTCCGCCTCCCGCGTCTCCCAGCTGCGCTCGTCGGCCCGGCTGAAGACGTGGATCCAGTGCCCCGCCTCGAGGTCGATGTAGACCAGCGGCCGGTCGACGAGGAACTCGCGGTCACAGGCGCCGCAGCGGAAGACGTGCAGGCGGCCCGCGAGGATGGCGTGGACGAGCTCCGGCTGCCGCGGCGCGTTCACGCTGTCGACGAGGACGCGCTCCTCCTCGGCGCCACAGTGGGGGCAGGGGACGCGGGGGGCGTTGGACATGGCGGCTCCGGGGCACGAGGGCGGCCCACCTTGGACCCTCGCGCCGGGACGTGCAAGACGCAATGCAGCGCGCGCCGGACGGCAAATCGACGCCGTTCTTGCCCGGCGATGTTGATGGGCATCAAACGAACCATGCTGCTAAGTGTCACGATTGTGCCATGGCGTGCGCCGGGGCGTCGCATCGCCGCGAGAGGAGGTTTGTGATTTAGAATCAGGGGTCTCGAAAGGGTCCTGGCGTTGACCGGGCGAGACGCGGGTGCCAATATCGATGCATTCGTACAAGCAAAGTCGCGTCTTCGGTGCCGCCGACACCGAGAGCGGCGGGGAGCAGGATCATGACCGCACGCTTCACTGCGGCAGGGCTCTGTGCGGCCCTGTGCGCGGGGATATTTGCGCCGTCCGAGGCATTCGCCCAGTCCCCGGAGTTCATCAAAGGCGGGCTGCCGCCGATTGCCGAGGCGGGCGGGGACCAGACCGTCGTCCTCGAGCCCGGCACATGCGTGGCAGAGATCGTGCTCGACGGCAGCGCGTCCTTCGACGAGGACTCCGTCCCGCCGAGCACCAACGACGACATCGTGAGCTACGTCTGGAGCGAGGGCGGCACCGTCCTGGCCGAGGGGCCGGTCGTCACGGTGTCCTTCGGCCCCGGCCTCCACGAGGTCGCGCTGACGGTCACCGACAAGCTCGGGCTGACCGGCGCCGACATGCTCCTGGTGGAGGTGATCGACGCGCCGCCGGCGCTCCTCTGCGAGATGCTGCCGGCCTGCCCGGAGGCGACGGACCACAACACCGTCTGCCACCGGGACAAGACCCTGTACCTCGGCGACGCCGAGGCGGCGATGGCGCACCTGGACCACGGTGACGCCGCCGGTCCCTGCGGCGGCGCGTACCAGGTCGACGCGGGGCGGGCGCTGGTCTGCCACCACGGGCGCACCCTGGAGATCGCGGCCTCCGCGGTCCCCGGCCACGTGCGGCACGGGGACACCATCGGCCCGTGCGGCGCCGGCTGCGGCGAGGGCGAGCAGCTCCTGCGCGCGAGCTGGACCCTGAGCGGGGCGTGCGACGGGACCTGGTCGGCGACCGGGACCGTGAACGGCGTCGCCGTCCCCGAGGGGCAGCTGGTGGACTGGACGCAGACCGCCGACGGCTCGAGCGGGGCGTGGCAGGACGGCGTGCTGGCGGTGGAGGCGCCGAAGCTGGCGCTCCTGGTCGAGGCGGTGAGCGCCGAAGGCGAGGTCGTCACGTGCCGCTGGTACCCCGACGGGTTCGTGGACGCGTGCGTCGACGAGCAGCAGGGCGCCGTGGCCGCCTGCCTCGAGGGCTGCGTCGCGCCGCCGCCGCCCGAGTGCCACGTCTGCACCGAGCTCAACGCGCAGATCTTCGCCCAGTGCATCGCGCTCGGGCTGAGCGTCGAGGCCTGCGAGGCGCTGCACGCCACCCTCGGCGACAGCTGCGACGAGATCTTCTGCGCCGCGGAGCCGCCCGACTGTGCGCTGGCCTGTGAGGAGCTGGGCGTCCGCGCGAGCGCGATCTGCGACCAGGACCCGGCGGCGTTCGAGCCGGTCGGCTGCGGCGACGGCGGGCAGCTCGTGAGCCAGCTCTGCCAGGCGCAGGTGTGCGGCACGGAGCCGAGCTGCGAGGACGTCTGCATGCAGCAGTCCGACGCCTCGCGCGAGCAGTGCCTCGCGAGCGGCCAGCCGCTGGAGGACTGCGATTGGCGCTGGCAGGACGAATACCAGACCTGCCTCCAGGTGCAGTGCCAGCAGCCCGTGCCGTGCGAGCAGACCTGCTTCGACGAGCTCCAGAACGAGGTGATGGCCTGCATCCTCGGCCCGGAGGACGCGCCGGAGTGCCAGGTGGTCCGGTCGTGCCTCGAGCAGTGCGGGGGCTGCCCCTCCGGGTGCAACGTCGAGGCGATCCGGGCGTTCGCGCCGTGCCTCGAGCAGGGCCTCGACCCGCTGGAGTGCCAGCCCGAGGCGGAGGCCGCCTTCATCGCGTGCGTCGAGCGCTGCGGCGGCGGCCCGGTGTGCTGGCCGGAGTGCGTGAGCGGCGACGGGTGGTGCCCGGCGAGCTGCTCGGAGGCGTGCGACAGCGACTGCCAGCCGGTCGATCCCTGCGACCCCGCCCAGTGCGCCCCGGGCGACGGCGTCTGCAACGACTTCTGCGACCCGGCCTGCGACTCCGACTGCGTGCCCTTCGACCCGTGCGAGCCGCAGCTCTGCTCGCCCTTCGACGGCGTCTGCATGGACCCGCGCTGCGACCCGGCGTGCGACCTCGACTGCGGGGGGCTCGATCCGTGCGACCCGCTCCGCTGCATGCCGGGCGACGGCGTGTGCGGTGAGCGCTGCGACCCGGCCTGCGACGACGACTGCGGGATGGTCTACTGCGACCCGCAGTTCTGCGTCTCGGGGGACGGCTGGTGCCTCCCGGGCTGCGACGCCACCTGCGACTACGACTGCGCCGGGCCGGTCGAGTGCGACCCGGCGCTGTGCCTGCCCGGGGACGGGATCTGCGAGCCCGGCTGCGACCCGGCCTGCGACCCCGAGTGCGGCATCGCCTACTGCGACCCGGCGTGGTGCGTGCCCGGCGACGGCGTCTGCGACCCCTCGCTGTGCGGGACCTGCGACGACGACTGCTTCGTCCCGTGGTGCGACCCGGCCGTGTGCGTATCGGGCGACGGCATCTGCGACCTGTCGTGGTGCGACGGGGCGTGCGACCTCGACTGCGGGATGGGGCACTGCGACCCGGTCGTGTGCGACTCGGGCGACGGGATCTGCGACCTCGGGTGGTGCGACGAGACGTGCGACGCCGACTGCCGCATCGCCTGGTGCGACCCCGAGTGGTGCCGCCCCGACGACGGCATCTGCGACTACGTCTGGTGCGACGAGACCTGCGATCCGGACTGCGGCGTCGATCGCTGTAGCCCCATCGTGTGCATCTCGGGCGACGGGATCTGCGACCCGGGCGCGTGTGACGCGTCGTGCGACCTCGACTGCGGGGCGACCTACTGCTCGCCGGAGGTCTGCCTGCCCGGTGACGGCGTCTGCGACCTCGCCTGGTGCGACGCGGGCTGCGACCCCGACTGCGCCCCGCTCGGGGAGTGCGAGATCACCTGCGAGAAGACCGTCGATCCGGTCCGTCAGCTCTGCTACGGGCTGGTCGGGGACCCGGCGCTGTGCGACCTCGTCGCCGGCGCGGCCGTCGAGCAGTGCGTGGCCGTGCTGTGCGGCGGGCAGGCGGATCCCTGCGACGGCGGGTGCGGGACCTTCGCGAGCAGCCTCGTCGACTTCTGCCTGTCTGCCTTCGACCCGAACCTGTGCGACCTGGCGTTCACGGCGCTGACGGACAGCTGCGTCCAGGCCTTCGCCTGCGGCACCGCCCCGACCTGCGAGCAGCAGTGCGAGGTGGCCGCCGAGGAGGCGCGGATGGCCTGCGAGGCCCAGGGGATGGACCCGATGGCCTGCGAGCAGGTCTGGCAGGCCACGCTCGAGCCGTGCCTGATGGCGTGCTACCCGCCGCCGCCGAGCTGCGAAGCGCAGTGCATGGCCGACGGGGACGCCCTCTTCGACCGGTGCATGACGCCGGACGACCTGGACTTCTAGACATCGGAGGGGGGGAGAGTGGGGGCGGGGCCCGACGTCGGTCGGGCCCCGCCTTTTCGTTGGGGGGGGCGCGCGTCCGGGCCGGCGCGAGGGGAGTCGTGCAGATCTTGCACGAGTGCACGTGCACGATCGGCAAAGCGGGGGTGCACGTCGTGCACGCGACCCCGTGAAATCCAGGGTCTTCGCGCCTCCGGCGGGTGGCACGGGGCTTGCTTTCTCCTCGCACAGCACGGTTGCGAAGGAGTCCCCAATGCTCGACCACCTTGCCCTCAGTGAGAGCGGCTTCCTCTTCGACTCGCGGACGGGCCTGACCTACACGCTCAGCAAGTCCGGCACCTTCCTCCTGCGCGCGCTCATCGACGGCGCCGACGCCGAGACGCTGCCCGAGCGCCTCGTCGCGACCTTCGACGTCGAGCCGCCGGTCGCCAGGAAGGACGTCGAGCAGTTCCTCTTCCGCCTGACCGACATCGGCATCCTCGGCCACGCCGACGCCGACGACGAGGTGGCCGCATGAGCCTCACGATCGCCGTCACCGGCATGAACGCCACCGACAACCCCGGCCCCGGGGTCGCCGTCATCCGCGCCATCCGTGACGCCTGCCCCGACTGCACCATCGTCGGCCTCGCCTACGAGACCCTCGATCCGGGCAACTTCATGCCGGGCATCGCGGACCACGCCTACCTCCTGCCGTACCCGTCGATGGGCGCCGACGCCTTGAGCGACCGACTCCTCGCCATCCACGCGCTGACCCCGATCGACGTGCTCGTGCCGACCCTCGACGCCGAGCTCCCCGTCTGGGTGCGCCTCGAGGGCCTCCTCGCCGCGCACGGGATCCGGACCTTCCTCCCCGACGCCGACGGCCTCGCGCTCCGCAACAAGGACCGCCTCCACGAGCTCGCCGACCTCGGCGTCTCGGTCCCGAAGAGCATGGTCCTGACCGACCCGAACAGCATCTCGAAGGTCGCCGACGAGCTCGGCTACCCCGTCGTCGTCAAGGGCCGCTTCTACGACGCCTACGTCGCCCAGAACGCCCACGACGTCGCCCACTGGTTCCACAAGCTCGCCAACTCCTGGGGCCTGCCGGTCATCATCCAGAAGTTCGTCCCCGGCACCGAGTTCGACGTCGTCTGCGTCGGCGACGGCGAGGGCGGCCTCATCGGCTCCGTCGCCATGCGCAAGATGCAGCTGACCGACAAGGGCAAGGCCTGGGGTGGCGTCACCGTGCGCGATCGCAAGCTCGAGGCCTTCGTGCAGGACACCGTCCGCGCCCTGTCCTGGCGCGGCCCCTGCGAGCTCGAGGTGATGCGCGGCGACGACGGCGGGCTCTACCTCATCGAGATCAACCCGCGCTTCCCGGCGTGGGTCTACCTCTCCGCCGGCGCCGGCCGGAACCTCCCGTGGGCCGCCGTCGAGCTGGCCCTCGGCCGCGAGGTCGCCCCGATGCCGCCCGCGCCCGCCGGCGTCATGTTCCTCCGGCACAGCGTCGACCAGATCCTGCCGCTGTCGGACTTCGAGGCCCTCACCGTCCACGGCGAGATCCACCGCGAGCCGATCCCCGACCCCGAGGTGGCGGACGCCGCCCGCCCGGCCGCCGCGCCCGCCCCCGCCCTGATGGCGGCGCCGCCGGCTGACTTCAACGCCCTCGCCACCTTCCCGACGGAGTTCCCCGCATGAGCCGCCTCCCCGACGACCCCAGCGTCAAGCGCCTCCCCTACGAGCCGCCCACCATCATCGCCCACAAGACGGGCCTCGCGAACAAGTTCGGCGGCGCGCCCGCCGGCCGCCGGAGCCTCCCGCGCATCGAGGGCGTCCCGGTCTCCGAGCTCGTCGAGCGCTTCGGCAGCCCGCTCTTCGTCTTCAGCGAGCACACCCTCCGCCGCACCTACCGCGAGGTCCACCGCGCCTTCGCGCTGCGCTACCCGAAGGTGCAGCTCGCGTGGTCCTACAAGACCAACTACCTCGACGCCGTCTGCCGCGTGTTCCACCAGGAGGGCGCCTGGGCCGAGGTCGTGAGCGAGGTCGAGTACGCCATGGCGCGCCGGCTCGGCATCCCGGGCTCGCACATCCTCTTCAACGGGCCCTACAAGCCCGAGCCCGCCCTGCGCGTGGCCATCGAAGAGGGCGCCCACATCCACATCGACCACCACGAGGAGCTCTACACGATCGAGAAGATCGCGAAGGAGCTCGGCCGCAAGGTCCCGGTGACCCTGCGCATCAACATGGACACCGGCATCCAGCCGCGCTGGGACCGCTTCGGCTTCAACTACGACAACAACGAGGCGCTCACCGCCATCCGCCGCCTCCACACCGGCGGCCACCTCGTCCTCGAGGGCCTGCACGCCCACATCGGCACCTTCATGCTCGACCCGCAGGCCTACGCCCGCGGCGCCGCCAAGCTGGCCGACCTCGCGCTCGCCGCGAAGCGCGACACCGGCGTGGCCGTGAAGACCATCGACCTCGGCGGCGGGCTCCCCTCGCGCGCCACGCTGCACGCGCAGTACGGCCCCGGCGCCGACACCAAGCCGCCGGTGGACGACTACGCCGAGGCCATCACGGGCGCCCTGCTCGCCGCCGGCTTCCCGCAGGACGAGCTGCCGACCCTGCTCCTCGAGTCCGGCCGCGCGCTGGTCGACGAGGCGGGCTTCATGATCACCCGCGTCGCCGGCCACAAGCGCCTCGCCAACGGCACCCGGGCGATCATCGTCGACGCCGGCGTCAACGTGCTCTTCACCTCCTTCTGGTACCGCCACGACGTGCTCCCGGCCGTCGACCGCGGCGGGATGCTCGAGGAGACCGTCGTCTACGGGCCGCTCTGCATGAACATCGACGTCGTGCGCCCGAGCGTGCTGCTGCCGCCCCTCGAGGCCGGCGACGCCCTCGTCATCCGCCCCGTCGGCGCCTACAACGTCACCCAGGCGATGCAGTTCATCCGCCTGCGCCCGGCGATCGTGATGATCGGCGAGAACAAGGAGATCGACCTCATCCGGCGCGAGGAGGTGCTCGACGACCTCAAGGGCCCCGAGCTCCTGCCCGATCGGCTCAAGCCCTGACCGCACGCGGCGGCGGCGCGCCTCCGACGGGAGCGCGCCGCCGCTCGTGAGCCGCCCCTCCGGTCCCTCTCGCGACGGACGACGCTGGTGACATGGAAACCGCACTCCCCCAGAGTCAGGCCATGAGCTCCCCGCTCGACGCGCGCCTGCGCATCCCTTCACGCCTCGTGGCGCCGCTCCGGCGGCTCGCGCTCCCCTACGCGGCCATCATCTTCGGCGCCCACCCCCTCGCCGGGCTCCTCGCCCTCGCCGCGACCCTCGTCGTCCCGGCCCACGGCGCCGCCGGCCTCCTCGGCCTCGCCTCGGCCGAGCTCTGGGCGCGCCTCCTCGGCCGCCCGCTCGCCCAGCGCGAGGAGGGCTTCTACGCCTTCAACGGGCTCCTCGTCGGCCTCGCGATGGGGCTGATGTTCCGGCTCTCGTGGTCGCTCGCCCTGGTGCTCGTCCTCGCGACGCTGTTCACGACCCTCGTCGGCACGGTGCTCCGCGACCTCGCCGAGCGCTACGTGGGGCTGCCCATCCTGAGCCTCCCCTTCGTCCTCGGCACGTGGCTGGCGCTCCTCGCCGCGGCCCGCTTCCCGGGGCTCGAGATCGCCCTCGATCCGGCCTGGGCGCTCCACCTCGGGGCCGGCGTCCTGCCGGGCCCGGTCGAGCTCTTCCTCCGCTCCCTCGGCGCGTGCTTCTTCCAGCTCTCGGTGCCGTCGGGGCTCCTCGTGCTGCTCGCGCTCCTCGTCATCTCGCGCTGGGCCGTCGTCCTGGCCGTCATCGGCTTCTCCGCCGGCGCCGCGACCTGGATCGCCCTCGGCGGCGAGCCCACCGCCCTCGAGGGGCACCTCCTCGGGTTCAACTTCATCCTCGTCGCCATCGCCCTCGGCGGCTACTTCGTCGTCCTGAGCCCGCTCTCGCTGCTCCTCGCCGCCGTCGCCGCCAGCGTCACCGCGGTGCTCGCCGCGGCCACCCTCGGCGCCCTCGTGCCGCTCGCCCTGCCGGTCCTGGCGCTCCCGTTCCTGCTGGCGACGCTGCTCGTCCGCTACGCGCTCGGCCTGCGCCCGGTGGAGGGCGCGCTGCGCCTGGTCCGGGGCGTCCCCGGGAGCCCCGAGCGGAACCTGACGCGCGCGACCTTCCAGGCCCGCCGCTACCCCGACCCGCTGCTGCCCGTCTTCCACCTGCCGGTGCTCGGCCGCTGGGCCGTCACCCAGGGCCCCCACGGCGACCAGACCCACCAGGGCCTCTGGGCCCACGCCTGGGACTTCGAGGTGCGCGGCGAGGACGGCCAGGTCTTCCACGACACCGGCACCGTGGTGAAGGACTACCACGCCTACGGCGCCCCGGTGGTCGCGCCCGCCGCGGGCCGCGTGGTCCGCGTCGTCGCCCACCACCCCGACAACCCCGTCGGCGAGGTCGACACGGTCAACAACTGGGGGAACCTCGTCCTCCTGTGGCACCCGGGCGACGTCTACACGCTGCTCTGCCACCTCCAGCAGCACAGCGTCGTCGTCCGCGAGGGCGACCCCGTGGCCCTCGGGCAGGTCCTCGGCAAGGTCGGCAACAGCGGCCGCTCGCCGGTCCCGCACCTGCACATGCAGGCGCAGCGGAGCCCGGAGATCGGCGCACCGACGACCCCGGCGACCTTCCTCCACGTGCTCGTCCAGGGCGCCGAGGACGACGCGCCGAGCTACCAGACCAGCAGCTCGCCGATCGCCGGGCAGACCGTCGAGGCGCTGCCGGTCGACGCGCTCGCCCAGGCCGCCGTGAGCCTGCCCCCCGGCCTCGCGATCCCGTGGCGGGTCGTCCGCCGTGGCGTGCTCTCCGAGGTGCGCTGGCTGAGCACCATCAGCCCGCTCGGCGCCCGCCACCTGACGAGCTCCAGCGGGGCCCGCTCAGGCATCTACGCGGACCTGGCCTACCTGACGACCCTCGACTTCACCGGACGCGCCGACGACCTGCTGGGCCTCTTCCACCTCGGGACCCCGCGGGTGCCCTTCCTCGCCCGGCCGGGCGTGGCCTGGCGCGACACCCTCGACGCCGGGCCCTTCGTGCCGCTCTGGGCGCGGATCCTCCACGAGCTCGCGCGCCCCTTCGCCGAGGTCGGCGCCCTCCACACCCGCACCCGCGTGCGCGCCGAGGAGCGCGGGCTGGTCGTGCGCACCGAGGTCGACGGCAGCGGGCTCCTCGCCGGGCGCGGGGCGCTGCCGGACGTCATCGAGGTCGTGTGGGCGCCGGGGCGCGGGCCGGTCTCGCTCCGGGCCTGGCGCGCCGAGACCCTGCTCCTCGCCGCGGAGGTGACGGCATGAACGGGCTCGTGACCCTCGTGGTGACGTTGACGGCGCTGACGACCACGTCGGCGTCCGAGGACCTGTCGGCGACCCTGGCGCGCGGCTGGGAGGCCGTGACCGCCGGGCGCTACGCCGAGGCCGAGGCGGCCTACACCGAGGCGACGGCCATCGAGCCGCGCTCGGAGGACGCCTGGCTGGGGCTCCAGCTGGCGCGCCTGTCGCGCGAGGACTGGCCGGGCGCGGCCGTGGCCGGCGAGCGCGCGCTGGCGCTGAACCCGCAGAGCTACTGGGCGCAGAGCCGGCAGGCGTGGATCGCCTTCAACCGCGGCGACATGAGCGCCGCGCGGAGCGGCTACGAGGCGGCGCTGGCGCTGGCCCCCGGGGACGGCGAGATGACCCTCGGGCTGGGCTTCACCCTGGCGCGCCTCGGCGAGGAGGTCGCGGCGCGCGCGCGCTGCGAGGAGGCGGCGCGCATCCTGGGGGACGACCCGCGGGTCGCGGCGTGTCGCGAGGCGGCCGCGGCGGTGGATCCGTACCCGATCGCCGCGGCGACCCTCAGCGGGAGCTGGCTCGGCAACGCCAAGGGCACGGTGGAGCGCGTCGCGGCGGTGTCGGCCATCGCGTCGGTCCGCTGGCCGGAGGTGACGCTGTGGGCCGGCGGGACGGCGTCCGACGTCGTCGGCCTGGGCGCGACGCCGGAGTCCCTGGGCGCGGCGCACCTGGGCGTGGAGCTGCGCCTCGGGGCGTTCACGGGGGCGCTCGCCGGCGCCTTCCTCACCTCCGACAGCGAGGACACCGATGGCGGCGGCGTCGCCACGGTGCGGCTCGCGGTGACCTCGGGGGCGTGGAGCTTCGGCGTGCGCGCCGGGACGATGCTCCTGCCCAGCGTCAAGGCGCGCCAGCTCGACCCCTTCGTGGCGTTGAGCGTGGGCGCGGTGACCCTGACGGCCGGGCCGGAGCTGGCGTCGGTGGGCGGCGAGCGCCTCCTCAGCGGGCACCTCCGGCTCGACCTGGCGCTGTCCCCGCGGCTGGGGCTGTGGGCGAGCGGGTACCTGGGCGAGCGGCAGAACCCGGCCGACGGGGACGGGCTGGCCTTCTGGACGGCGACGGACCGCTTCGTCGGCGGCTACCGCGCCGGCGTGCGCTGGGCGGTCTCGCGCTCGGTGGCGCTGAGCCTGACCTGGCGCCACGACCTCGTGCGGACGAGCCAGGGCAACGGCAACGGTGGCGGGGCGACGACCTCGCTCTTCGGCGGAACACTTGGCGTCGGCGTGGACTTCTGAGCTACGCGGCGCCCGAACGAGAGATCACGGCACATCACTCGAGGAGAGGAGTCCCAACATGCTGCGTTTCATCACGACGGGTCTGCTGGCGCTGACGCTGTTCGCCGGCCCGGCCCAGGCGGCCGAGGGCAACCAGGTCGCGGAGCGCTTCGCGTCGTCCTTCGCCCACGAGGCCAAGGGGGAGATCGACGAGGCGCTCAACGACGTCCTCGTCATCCTGCGCGGCGATCAGAAGCACTACGTCGCGACCTTGCGCGCCGGGTGGCTCTACTACGTCGGCGGGCGCTACGCCGACAGCGTCCAGATGTACGAGGCCGCCGAGGCGCTCGCCCCGCGCGCGCTCGAGCCGCGCCTCGGCCTGATGCTGCCGCTGATGGCCGCCAAGCGCTGGGCCAAGGCGGAGATCGTCGGTCGTGAGCTCCTCAAGCTCGCCCCGCGCGACTACACGGTGCGCAGCCGGCTCGCGTGGATCGCCTTCTCCCAGGGGCGCTACAAGGAGGCGGAGGAGCTCTACGCCGCCGTCCTCGCCGACTACCCGAGCGACCTCGAGATGATGCTCGGCCTCGCCTGGACCTGGCTCCGCGAGGGGCGCAAGGCCGAGGCGCGCGGCATGTTCGAGCAGGTCCTGTCGATCCGCAGCGACAACATGCAGGCGAAGACCGGGCTGCAGTCCCTGTGATGAGGCCGGTCGGGGGCGACGGGGCGTGATTCGCGAGCCGGCTGACCGATGGAACAATCGGGCAGGCGGAGGTAGCGCCCCCGCCTGCCCAGCGGGTCATCGGGTGAGCTTGACGAGCGTCCCGATGACGTGGTCGAGGCGCTGTCGCACGTCGGGTTGCGGGTCGGGGATACAGCGCATGGCGGCCGCGACGTCGAGGCAGGCAGCGACCTCGTAGGCGGAGCCCAGGGCGTTGGCGTAGCGGGCCCTGCGGGTGCCCCCGAGGGAGCCCGAGCCCTCGGCGATGTTGAGCGGGACGCTCGCGGCGGCCCGCCGGAGCTGTCGAGCGAGGTCGGCGTCGCGCCGGCCGATGCGGTCGGCGGCGTCGGCGGCGTCGGCGGCGACGCGAAGCGCTACACGGTAGATTCGCAACATGGGAGAAGCCTCCGAGGAGTGAGGTGCGTCATCCACCGTCGACCCTGTGTCGCGGTGGACTCCTCCCCCAAGGCCGCGCGCGCAAGTCCCCCGCAAGGCTGGCGACGCAGTCGCCACCCACCGGAGCCGCCCGGAGCCGCGCGGAGCGAAGCGAGCACGGCGAGGACGGCGAGGATGGGCTTGGCCTTGCGGGGGACGAGCACGCGGCCAGACTCAGGAGTCCCACGCACGCGCACTTTCCTGGACACGCCCTGCCTGGTACGACCGCCGACACTCCGAGGCAGGCGGTCTCTTGGTTCGGGCCTTCAAGCGGGCAACGGCGGCTGCAAAAAGACTCATAGGCGGGGACGCCCGCAGTCCGGGGGCCCGCGTCCGCCTCCGCGTCCGCTTCCCCTCCCGCTCTCGCGCCCCCTCCCACTCTCGCGCCCTCTCCCGCTCTCGCCCCAGCGTCCGCTCTCGCTCCAGCACCGCTCGGTCAACCGTGCGTTGGATCACACCCGGGCGGCGGGGCAGGCCCGTCGCCTCCGGCGCTTGTGCTTGTACGGCCGGTCGCGGCTCGGTAGCGTCCGCCCATGAGCCTGCCCGCATCGCGCGTCGCCCGCCGCCGCCCGACCCCATGAGCGTCGCCCACCCCAAGAGCCTCGCCCTGGCGCTGGCCCCGGGCACGCTGCTGGCAGGGATCGCCGGCGGCATCGCCTTCCCGATCCTCCCCATCCTCGGCCGCGAGGTCGGGCTCTCGCTGCCCTTCATCGGCGTCATCCTCGCCGCCAACCGCGCCATGCGCGTCGTCAGCGCGCCCTACGTCGGCGTCCTGGCCGATCGCATCGGTTTCCGCCGCACCCTGCTCGTCGGCCTGGCCCTCCAGGTCGTCGTCATGGGCATCTTCCTGCTCGCGGTCGTCACCCACGCCGAGGGCCCGCTCTTCCTCCTGGGACGCCTCGTCCACGGCCCCGCCTCGGCCTGCGTCTTCATCTCCGCCCAGGCCCTCGCCCTGGCCGGTGGCCCCGGCAACACCGGCCAGACCGCGGGCGCCGTCCGCGCCACCATCGTCCTCGGCATCCCCCTCGGCCTCTTCCTCGGCGGCCTCCTCGCCGACGGCGTCGGCTACGCCTGGACCTTCGCGGTCGCCGCCCTCGCGGGCGCGGTCGCGCTGGCGGCCGCCCTCGTCACGGTGCCCGACGTCCGCCCGGTCGGGCCGTCCCCGGGCTCGGTCCTCGAGGCCGTGCGCGCGCTCAAGGACCGCCGCCTGCTGGGGGTGGGGAGCCTCAGCTTCGCGCTCGCCTTCTCGATGAGCGGCGTCGTCCTGAGCACCCTCGCGCTGCTCGTCGCCAGCCGCGACCTGTCGGTCTTCGGGCGCGACGTCCAGGCCACCGCCGGGCTCCTGATGGGGCTGATGGTCCTCGTCGACGCCACGCTCACCCCCTTCGCCGGCCGCCTCGGCGACCGCCGCGGCAACCACGCCCAGGTGGCCGCCGCGGGGCTCGTCCTCCTCGCCGTCGGCCTGGTCGTCGTCAGCGTCGCCCCCGCGACCACGCTCACGGCCCTCGGCATCGTCATCGTCGGGGTGGGCGCCGCCTTCCTCGGGCCGTCGGTCCTCGTGCTCCTCGGCGCCGTGGTCCCCGCCGACCGCCGCGGCGCCGGCGCCGGGATCCTCCAGCTGTGCGGCGACGTCGGCGGGATGCTCGGGCCGGTCGTCGGCACCACGCTCTTCGCCCTCGGCGTCCCCGTGCCGTACCTCCTCGCCGCCGCCGTGGTCGTCCTCTTCGTCCCGGTCGCCCTCTGGCTCGCTCGCGCCGTCAGGGGCTAGGTCCGATGCCGGTCACGCGGAGATGACGCGTCGAGACGGCGGTCTTCTTCTCACCACAGAGGCCACGGAGACCACGGAGGAGGTTGGCCAGAGCGAGCCGAAGGTTCCAGCGCGACCGGGCTCCCACTCCGCGCTCTCCGTGCTCTTCGTGGTGAAAAAAACCATTCCAGGACAGTTGGTTGTGTGGCCACCACCGGCGGCTACGCCATGGCGCGCAGGATCGGCGGGTCGTTCGCCGGCTCGTAGCGGACGTCGAGGGAGAGGCGCGTGAGCGTCGGCGAGACGTTCGACCAGGCGCAGTGGACCGTGGCGGCGTCGAAGACGACGGTGGCCCCGGGCCGGACGTGCTGGGTCGACCACGGCGTGTCCCGCGCGACCGCGATGCCGGTCCACGGGTCGACGTGGGGCCACATCTCGCCCTCGTGGGAGCGCGGCACGACGCCGAGCGGGCCGACGTCCATCGGCGTGTCGACGAGCGGCACCCACAGCGTCCACATCTTCGGGCACTGCGGGATGTAGTAGACGTCCTGGTGGGGCAGGGTGGTGTGCTCGGGGCTGCCCGGCAGCTTCAGCCAGGTGTGGTTGGTCGTCGCCAGCGCCATCGGCTCGCCGGCGGCCGCGTCCACCACGGCCATCACGCGCGGGTCGGTCACCAGCGCCACGAACTCCGGCAGCGCCATCACCGCGCGCTGGAGCTCCACGAAGCGCGGGTCGTCGAAGCCGCGCCCGGTCAGCCGCGCTCCGGGGACCGCCACGACGTGGTCGGGGTTGTTGGGGTCGCGGCGGACCCAGCCGTAGTCCGCCGCCACCTCGCGGACGAAGGCGCGCACCGGGTCGACGAGCTCGGTCGGCACGTGGCGCTCGACGTAGAGGTAGCCGAGGTCGCTCGCCAGCGCGTGGAGCGCCGCGGCGTCGCCCAGGTGCGGCGTCGCGTCGACGAAGGGCGTGGTCGGGTAGTGCTCCGCGAGCAGCAGCATCGTCGCCTCCCCGGCGCCCACGACGGCAACGTCGGCGCCTGGCTCGCCATTGTGCACCGTCCCGCGTCGTTCGCCCAGCGGCCGTCGGCCGCCGCTCCCGTCTCGCCGCTGATCCCGTGGCCTCGGCGGACCCGATTTGGGCGCGGGGCACGGCCCTCGGCTCCCCGCGGGGCATTCCCGTACGCCGACCCGAGCAGGCGCCTGCCGTCGGGACGCGGCTATGCGCTCGGTCAAAAAAGGTCACGCTCCGCTCGACCGACCGCAGCATGTCTGGCTATCGTCTCCGCCCATCCCAAGTGTCGTGCGCCGTGGCCCCTTCCGCCGTGGGTCGCGCCGCCTCGAGCCCCGCTCTCTCCGGGTCGCCCACGTCTCAGGAGTCCGTGCCCATGTCGCCTCCCCGTCCTTGGCTCGCCGCGCTCTCGTTCCTGTCCTTCCTCGCGCCGCTCCCCCTCGGCTGCGACACCGCGGGGAGCGGGACCCAACGCGGGCCGGTGCCCCCGACGTCGTTCACCTTCGATGAGGACCAGGACCCGGGGTTCGTCAACGTGAGCGGCGACCTCACGATGCGCTCGTGCGCCTTTGCCGTGCGGGACGAAGGGCACCTCGGGCAGTACGTCGCCGACGGCCAAGCCGACACGAGCCCCACCTTCACGACGCTGCAGGTCTACTTCACCGAGACGAACCAGACGAAGCCCGCCGTGGGTGTGCTCGCGGTGCCGGCTCAGGCGGACGTGAAGATCACCCTCCCGAGCCCGTACGGTGTGATGAACGGCAACGGCGGCACCGTGAAGGTCACCGAGGCCGACGGCTGGCGAACCATCGCGGTGGAGGCGGCCATCGCGGGCACCGGCGGGAGCGGCGTCCTGAAGGCCACCCTCGTCTGCGGGATCTGACCGCTCGCGTCGCCCGCCCTCACCTCGCTGCCCACGGAGATGACCATGCCCACGTCTTCCGCCTTCACGAACGTCATCCGTGCCCTCGGCCTCGCCGCCATGCTCGCCGCCCCCGCGGTCGTCGGCGCCTGCGACACCGGCGGCGTCACCCAGGGCACCGACGACCGCGCCGACCACCGCTGCGGTCCCGACTTCGAGGACGCGGCCTGTGGCACCAACCGCTGCTGCTCGTCCTCCGACTACTGCGGCGGGCCGACCGAGCCCCACTGCAACGCCCTCAACGGCTACGGCGGCGCCTACGACGGGCCGATCCAGCGCAGCTCGTCGACGAGCATCGACTGCGCGGCGTTCTGCGGCCACCAGGCGAGCGTCGTAGCCGAGCTCGGCTGCGCGAACGCGCGGAGCGAGTCGGACTGTCTGACCGCGTGCCAGGCCACCGCGTCGAACCCGGCGATCGAGTCGTGCAAGAGCGAGCTGGCGGCGGACATCGCGTGCGAGTCCCAGGCCCCGGTCAGCGAGTACTCGTGCTCGGACACGGAGGGCGAGGCCCCGACGCTGAACATCGACGCGGGCTCCACCTGCGGCGACGCGGTCGGCGCCTTCCTCCAGTGCGCGGTCCAGGGCGGCTGAGCCGCGGCGGTCAGCCCTCGGGCCCGGCGCGGAGCGTCGCCCCGACGGCCGCGAGGACGTGGGGCGGGAAGACGCCGCCGGCGCCGAGGACCTCGCGGTGGGCGTCGAGGGCGTCGGCGATGGCCGAGAACGTCGTCGGGACCGGGGTCGCCACCGCGTCGCGGCCCGAGCGCGTGCGCTCGAGCAGGGTCGCGCGGTACGGGGTCGTCCGGCCGAGCATCAGCGCCTGGGCGAGCCCCGCCATCAGGAGGTGCGGGTGGGCCGAGCCGTCGGGGAGCCGGAACTCGACCGTCGGTGGCGTGACGACCTCGCCGGCGTCGGTCCGCACCACGATCGGCAGGCGGACCAGCGCCTTGCGGTCGAACTCGCCCCAGGTCACCCGGTTCGGCGCCTCCTTGCCCTGGCTGAGGCGCGTGAACGAGCCGGGGCTCCGGTTGCCGAAGGCCATCAGCGCGCCGCCGAGCTGCACGAGCCCGCCCACGAGCCACTCGGCCTCGTCATGGAGGTGCCCGTCGGCGCCGCGCCCGCCGCGCTGCTCGCCGTCGCGCACCGGCGCGAGGTGCACGTGCATCCCGCTGCCGGCGTGCCCGGCCATCAGGATGGGCGCGAAGCTGCACAGCATCCCCTCGGCGTGCGCGAGGTTGCGCAGCACCCACTGCGTCAGCACCACCGCGTCGGCCGCCCGCGGCAGCGGCGCCAGCGCCAGCTCGATCTCGTGCTGCTCCCAGATCATCCCCGGGCGGCCGTCGTCGCTGGGCGCCGCCTCGACGTAGCCGACCTCGCTGTGGCCGTACTTCACGGCCACGCCCATCTCCGCCAGGAGCACCAGCGCCCGGCGCCGCAGGGCCTCGCCGAACACGAAGGGCGCGGTCGCGTGGTAGCCGCGGTCGTCGGCCCCGTAGATGTCCTCCTCGTGCGAGCGGCGGCCGAGGAAGTACTCGACCTCGCCGAGCGCGTGGAGGGTCACGCCGGTCTCGGCCAGCACGCGGTCGTAGGCCGCGCGCACGATGGTCGCGGGCGACTCCGGCAGCGGCCGCCCGTCACGCCCGGCGTGGCCGCAGAGCACGGCGAGCGTCGGCACCGGCGCGAAGGGGTCGACGAAGGCGGTGTCGAGCCGCGGGCGCAGGAGGATGTCGCTGGCCTCGGTGCGGATGCCGACCCCGCGGAGCAGGCTCGAGCCGTCCGCGCGCTCGCCGCCGAGCAGGATCGCCCGGAGGTGCGCCGCGTCCCGAGGCGCGAAGTCGAGGGTCTTGAGCCAGCCGTCGTCGCCGACGTGCATCAGGCTCACGAGGCGCCCGCCGACCTGCGCGTAGGCGCTCTCGAGGTCCTCGACGGACCAGTCCTCCGGCCGCCGCCCGAGCAGCCGCTCGAGGCGCCCCGCCGGGAGGGCGGCGGATCCGGCCGGTCCGCCGTCGCTGATGACGGACGGCGCGCCGTCCTCGGTCCACGCTCGCTGCCACGGTCCCCTGGACATCTCTCGCCCTCCGCGCACGCCGCCGCATCTTGCGCCGCCCGCGAGGCCGCGTCCACCGCGATGTGATGGGCGCCGACGCGGTCCTGGCCGCATTGACCCTGGAGGGGGCGGGCGAGTTGTGGGACCATGCGCGCCCTGCCCGGGAGGCTCCACATGGCTGACGCGACGTCCCACCCGTTCTCCGTCCACGATCTCTGGCGCGTGAAGCGCGTCGGCGACCCGGCGCTGTCCCCGGACGGCGCGCGGATCGTGCTGACCGTGCGCGAGACCGACCTCGAGGCGAACAAGACGCGGCCCGACCTGTGGCTCGTCGACGCCCAGGGGGGCGAGCCGCGCCGCCTCACCACCCACCCGGCCGGGAGCCACAGCCCGCGCTTCGCCCCCGACGGCTCGGTCCTCTTCCTCTCGGGGCGCTCCGGCAAGTCCCAGGTGTGGCGCATCGCCCTCGACGGCGGCGAGGCGACCCAGGTGACCGACCTGCCCCTCGACGTCGAGGGCTTCACCCTGTCCCGCGACGGCGCGTCGCTCGTCGTCGCGCTCGAAGTCTACCCCGACGCCGCCACCGTGGCGGAGAGCGTCGCGTGCGCCGAGGAGGCGTCCAAGCGCAAGGCCTCGGGGCGCGTCTACGACCAGCTCATGGTGCGCCACTGGGACACCTGGAAGGACGGGCGCCGCTCGCACCTCTTCGCCGTCCCCGTCGCCGGCGGCGAGCCCGTGCCGCTGACGCGCGGCATGGCCGCCGACGCCCCGACCAAGCCCTTCGGCGGGATGGAGGAGGTCAGCTTCACCCCCGACGGCGCGGGCGTCGTCTTCTGCGCCCACGACCGCGGCCGCGAGATGGCGTGGACGACCGATGTGAGCGTGTTCCTGACCTCCGCGGCGGGCGACGGCGACCGGGTGAACCTGACCGCCGACAACCCGGCGATGTGCCTGATGCCGACGTTCTCCCCGGACGGCACGGCGCTGGCGTGGCTCGCCATGGCGCGCCCCGGCTTCGAGGCCGATCGGCTGCGCGTCGTCGTGCGCGCCTTCCCCGAGGGCGAGCCGCGCGTCCTGACCGAGGCGTGGGACCGCTCGGCGATGGCGCTCGCCTGGTCGCCCGACGGCAAGACCCTCCTGACCGCGGCCGACAACCTCGGCCAGCGCTCGCTCTTCGCCATCGACGTCGCCACCGGCGCGGTGCGGACCCTGGTGCGCGACGGCTTCGTCAGCCAGCTCGTCGCCGGGACCGACCGGGTCTTCTTCGTGCGCGACGACCTCACGTCGGCGGCCGAGCTCTACAGCGTCGGCTACGACGGCGGCGAGCCGACCCAGCTCACGCGCTTCAACGCGCCGGTGCTCGCGGACGTGGCGATGGGGCGGCCCGAGCAGTTCAGCTTCACCGGCTGGAACGGCGAGGAGGTCCACGCCTACGTCGTGACGCCCGCCGACTTCGACCCCGCGAAGAAGTACCCGGTGGCCTTCATCATCCACGGCGGGCCCCAGGGCTCGATGGGCAACCACTTCCACTTCCGCTGGAACCCGCAGACCTACGCCGGCGCCGGCTACGCCGCCGTCTTCGTCGACTTCCACGGCTCGACCGGCTACGGCCAGGGCTTCACCGACGCCATCACCGGGCACTGGGGCGACCGCCCGCTCGAGGACCTGCAGAAGGGGCTCGCGGCGGCGCTCGCGCGCTACCCGTGGCTCGACGGCGAGCGCGTGGCGGCCCTCGGGGCGTCCTTCGGCGGCTACATGATCAACTGGATCGCCGGCAACTGGTCCGACCGCTTCAAGTGCCTGGTCAACCACGACGGCATCCTGTGCGAGCGGATGGGCTACTTCGACACCGAGGAGCTGTGGTTCCCGGAGTGGGAGCACGAGGGGACGCCCTGGGACAACCCCGAGGAGTTCGAGAAGCACAACCCCATCCGCTTCGTCGGCCACTGGCAGACGCCGATGCTCGTCATCCACGGCGCGCGCGACTACCGCGTCCTCGAGACCCACGGCATCGGGACGTTCACGGCGCTCCAGCGCAAGGGCATCCCCAGCCAGCTGCTCCACTTCCCCGACGAGAACCACTGGGTCCTCAAGCCCGCCAACAGCGTGCTCTGGCACGAGACGGTCGGCGCCTGGCTCGACCGCTTCTGCAAGACCGAGGGTTGACGGGGCGGCGCGAGTCGCAGGTGTAGGGGGCGCGCGCCGGCGAGCGACAGGGGCGGAGGACGAGAGTGCCACCTCGTCGGACGCCCCGTTGTGCCGTCGCTAGACGGACCGGATTCGGTCGGGCTCCGGAGCGACTCGTCGCGCCGTCGGCCCGGCCCCTTCTACCAGTTCCCGTCGAGGTCGAAGGAGAGGAGCACCATCAGCGTGTCCTGGCTGACGATGGGCTGGATGTCGACGCGGTCGAGGAGGGTGGCGGCCGGCGCGGGGCGCTTGCCGCTCGCGATGTCGTAGCGCTCGCGCATGTTGCTGCCGACCGTCCAGCCGATGGCGTGGCCGATGAAGGCGCCGGCCCAGACGTCCGAGCCCCAGTGGTGGTCGCCCTCGATCATCGCGAGGCCGACGAGGGCGACGATGGGGTAGGCGACCCAGGGGAGCCACTCCTCGTCGGGGTAGAAGGCGACCAGCGAGGAGGCGAGGGCCATGTGCGACGACGTGTGCCCGGACGGCCAGGCGAGGCCCCCGCCGAAGGAGAAGCCGAAGTCGCGCGGGTTGTCGGTGCGCTCGATGGAGATGGCGCCGTAGTTGCCCGCGCCGGTGCCGTTGACGTAGGGCAGCGGTCGGTCGGTGACGAGCTTCTGGAGGGTGGTGACGACGAAGTTGATGCCGACCGCCTGGATCGCGGCGACGCCGGCGCTGATGGCCTCGTCGTCGTCGGCCGCCCAGCCCGCGAGGGCGATGAACCCCGGGATTAGGATCGGGGTGAGGTTGCCCGCGCCGAGCGCGACGTCGGAGACGGTGTCCCCGAGGATGCTCCCGCCATCCCAGAAGTACTGCTGGATCTTGGCGTCGGCGCCCGTCGTGACCATAAGCGCGGTGCCGCCGATCGCGAGGCCGTGCCACAGCAGGTTGATGTCCTGAAACGAGTCGAGGAAGTTGCCGTCGAGGTTCTCGAAGAGCCCGAGCGGCAGATCCTCCAGCGCGCCGCCTCCCGTGACCTCGGCGGGCGGCACCGGGGGAGCCTGCGGTGGCTCCTCGGCGTAGGCGGGGGAGGCGAGGAGCGCAACGGAGAGTAGGGTCGAGAGCAATCGCATCGGTCACATCAGGGCGCGGCCGCGTCGAACCGTGCGAGCGGCGGTCGTCAGGAACGCGTCCGAGCTCCCCGCTCCTCGGGAGGAGCGTAGAGCTGGCCACGAACCCACCTTAGTCGCCGCTCGGGGACCCGTGAACGGGCGTTCCTGCCGAGATCCTGCCTGATCCTGCGCGCGCCGACCTCAGTTGAGGTCGTGATCGTGCGGAATCGGCTCGAACCTGCGGATCCCGGTACCCTCTGCTCGCCTGCGCGTCACCGCGGGGGCGTCGCGCCGCCGCCGACCGAGGTCAGCGCCGGCGCCTCCTCGCCGTAGAGGCTGCCACGGTGCCGCGTCCTCGTCGCCAGTCCGTCGACGAGGACGCGGGCCCGTGACCGATCAGTACGCCGTGAGATCGCGGAAGTAGATCCCGCCACTGTCGCCGTCCTGGCCGGTGGAGCGCCACAGCGAGATGAGGCTGGCGCCCGGGAGCGGGACCAGCTCGAGCTGGTCCTGGGACGCCGTCCAGGTCCGGTTCACCACGACGCGCGCGCCGAAGGGGACCCCGGACGGAGACATCCGGCGGTACTGCACGGCGTAGCCGTCGCCGTCGACCCCCTCGGACTCCCAGCCGACGACGATGTTGCCGGTGGAGAGGTAGCGGACGACGGGGTTCCGCTGGGTGTTCGCGGTCAGCACGTTGAGCTGGACCTCGTTCGCGAGCTTCCCGAGGTTGCTGTTCATGACCTGGCAGAAGACGCCGAGCGAGTCGGCCGTGTCCTGGCCCAGAGACTGCCAGCACGCCGTCACGCGGGTACCGTCCGCGGAGACGGCGATGGTCGCGTTGGTCTGATCCTGGCCGAGCTCCGTGTTGACGACCACCTCGTCGCCGAGCGCGCCGCCCTGCGCGTCGAACTTGCGCGCGTGGATGTTGAGGCCGGAGCCGTCGGACGCCATCGACTGCCACGCGATGAAGAGGTTGCCGTCGTCGTCGGCCGCAATGGCAGGGTAGTCCTGCAGCCCCGCGGTGTCCGTGTTGACGATGAAGTCCGTGGTGACCGGCGTGCCGTCGTAGTCGACCACCCGGGCGAAGATGTCCGAGATGGAGCCGTCACCGGCCTGCCCGCTCCAGACGACCGCCGCGGCGTCGTCGGTCGTCATCGCCACGTCGGGGTTGCGCTGGAAGCCGGCGGTCGTCGCGTTGATCGCGACGTCGCTGACCGTCGTCGGCGCGCCGGTGGCGTCGATGAATCGGCCGAAGACGCCGTCGTTGCTGCCGTCCTGCTCGGCGGACTGCCAGACGGCGGCGAAGTGGGCCTGGCCGCCGGCGACCGCGACGCCGCGCTGGGCGCCCACGTTGTAGGTGTTGAGCTGGAGCTCGGCGGACAGGCCGCCGCCGTAGGGGGTGATGATCCGAGCGAGGATCTCGCCGTCCTGCTGGCCCGCCACGGGGGAGTCGTAGGCCGCGAGCACGTCGCCCGAGGCGATGGCCGCCCCGCGGACACCGCGCTGGTCCCCGGCGGTGGTGTCGTTCAGCCGGCGCTCGACCTGCCCGATCATGGGCGAGCCGTCTTGCTCGAAGCGGCGGGTCCAGACCGCGCCCTGATTGTCGACGAAGCCCACGACCCAGTCGTCGTCCTGAAGGACCTCGACGGTGGGCAGATACTGTGCGCCGCTCGTGAACGTGTTGACCGAGATGTCGGCGCCCTGCGGCGAGCCGTTCGCGGAGTAGCGTCGCGCCTTCACGCCCCAGCCGTCGGCGTCCCCATAGCGGTCGTCGAAGACCACCACGAAGCCGTCGTCGGAGAACCGCGCGACCTCACCGAGCCGCTGGTCGCCGGTGGTGGCGGAGCTGACCCTGAACACGCTGCCGAGGGAGCTGCCCGAAACGTCGAAGCGCTGGCCGAAGACCCCGAGGCCGTCGCCGTCGCCGCCCTGCGACTCCCAGATCACGACGACGCTGCCGTCCTGCTGCCCGATGATGCGGACGTCGCCGAAGGTACCGGTGCTCGCGGTGACGAGCGTCATCGCCGAGGCGCCGGCCGGCTGACCGCTCTGCTGGAAGCGGCGCATCTGGATCTCGGTCAGGCTCGGGGCGACCCACGCGACCAGGAGGTTGCCCGTGCCGTCCGTGGCGAGGCGAGCGTCCCAGTAGTCTCCCGAGGCCTTGGCGCTCGCGGCCACCAGCTGAACCGGCGTGCCGTTCTGCATCAAGCCCGTGGGGGGCAGGAGGTAGATATTGCGTGGGCGCAGGGTCGGGTACGATGCCGACCGGTAGTTGTCCGTGATCTCGGCGTTGTGCGCGACGACGAAGCCGAAGTCGCCGCCGCTCGTCGCGAACGCGATCGAGCGCGCGCTGTTCGACCTGAGCCGGCCGACCGCGACGGATCCGTAGTAGCAGAGGTCGGCGCTCATCGTGAGGCTCTGCATCTGCTCGTTGGCGAGCACGTCGCCGTCGCTGTTGAGGGCCGCTCCGCGGAGGGCTGCGGACATCGTCTGCCAGTGCCAGTTGTAGCAGGGGTTCACAGCCTGAACGTAGGCCTGGCCGCTGTAGTACGCCGTCGCGACGTCTCCCCCGGGGCGCGTCGCCATCCGCGTCGACCACACCGGCGTGCGACCGGTGGCGGTCAGCGAGAGCTCCTCGTTCTCGCGGCTCCCCTGTCCGTCGCTGAAGCGGAGCTGGACGTTCGGCGACGCGGTCCCCCACCACTGGGTGAGGTAGCGGCCGAAGCCGAGGGCCACGATCGACGGCTGCTGGTCGCCGCGCACGTTCGCGTTGACGCGCTCCTCGATGCAGGCGTTGCCGGTGCCGATGCACACGCCCACGCTGCAGGCGTCGGTGATGGTGCACTCGTCCGCGTCGTCGCACGGGGTCCCGTTGGGCTGCGGGATGGCCTGACAGGCCGTGTCACGCGGCTTGTTGGGGTTGCAGAAGGCGCTGTTGCAGGCGTCGCCGATCTCGGCGACGCAGTCGCGGTCGACGCCGCCGACGCAGCCACCTTCGCCGTCACAGGCTGCGTCGACCTTGCACACGTTGCTGCTCTCGCAGGCCGTCCCCGCCGCCAGCGGCGTCGCGACGCAGGTGTGCGTCGTGGCGCCCGTCGAGTTGCAGGTCCCGGCGTTGCAGGCGTCCCCTGCCGAGGAGCAGTCCGGCGCCGTGCCGGGGATGCAGACGCCGTTGGCGCTGCAGACGTCGCCCTCGGTGCAGCCGCTGCCGTCACTGCAGGCGGCGCCCTGGGCCTTCTTGTCGATGAGGCAGGTGTCGTCGTACTCGTTGCAGGCCCCGACGAGGCAGCTCCCGGCGCTCTGGGCGCACGGGTCGTCGCCGCCGACGCAGGTCCCGATGGCGTTGCAGGTGTCCGCGTCGGTGCAGAAGAGGCCGTCGTCGCAGGGCGTCCCCTCGGGGGCGATGCCGCCGCCGAGGCAGAAGCCGAGCTCGCACTGATCGCCGACCGTGCAGGGGTCGCCGTCATCGCAGTCGATGTCGCTCGCGAGCACGAAGTCGCAGCCGCCGGTGGGCTCGCATTGCGGGGTCTTGCAGTCGTTGCCCGTCGCGCAGTCGTCGCCGACCGGGAGCAGCAGCTGGGCGTTCTGGCTGGACAGGGTCGTGACGCCATCGGTCGCGACGGCCCGGCAGCTCACGAGGTCGCAGTCGCTCAGCCCCGAGATGCTCGCAGCGCCCTCGACCTCGTCCTGTCCGGTGACGACCCAGTAGTAGGTGTACGTGACCGCACCGTCGAAGTGCTTGGCGGGCTCGACGAAGTCACAGCGCACCGCGCCGGCGGCGCCGTTGGGGGCCACGACCACGACGACCGGCGCGCGCGGCTCGGGCGCGACCAGCGCGATGGGGCTGCTCTGGACCACCGGGCCCAGGGTGGCCCCGTTCTTCGGCGTGACCTCGCACATGATCAGGGTGCCGGCCGCGTAGATGCTCGGCGTGTAGGTGCCCCCGATGGCGCCGGCGATGGGCGTCTGGGTGCCCAGGCCGTTGGTGGTGAACCATGCGTAGCTCACCTCGAGGGGGTCGCCGTCGGGATCGTGCCAGCCGGTGGGGGTGCAGGTCAGGAGATCGTACGGGGTCGGCTGGGCGGGCGTGATCGTGGCGCCCACCAGGGTCGGCGGGGCGTTGCCGATGGTGACGCTGTTCTTGCTGAGCTTCGGGGCGGTCATGCCGCCCTGGCCGTCGTTGGCGGAGATGCCGCAGGTCACGGCGTCGCCGCGGTCGAAGTCGGCGCCGGTGATGACGCTCCCCGTGACCCCGGCGACCTCTTCGCCGTTGACGTACCAGACATACCCGAGGGTGACCGAGTCGCCGTCCGGGTCCGTGGCGTCGTTGACGACGCACTCGATGACCGCACCTTCGTCGACGCTCGTGGTGCCGGCCTGCGGACGCACGAGGGTCTCGCCGAGGACCGGCGCCGCGTTGGCGAGGGTGACCGCGGCGCTGACGCCGGGCGCCGAGCTCGCCTGGCCGTCGGAGGCGACGATCTGGCACGAGATGGCGTTGCCACGGCGCGCCGTGACGCCAAGCGCGGTCTTCAGGACGCTCCCGGACAGCTCCGACTGCGCAATGTCGGGGTTGAGGTAGCCGTCGACGCGCCAGCCGACCGTGTAGGTGAGGTTGTCGCCGTCGGGATCCGTCGAGGGGGTGGCGAGGGTGCAGGTCAGCGCCGTCGTCGCGTCGGCGGTGGCGGGGGCGAGGGCCGCCTCCGGGGCCGTCGGTCCCGCGTTGAGGACCTGCGCCGAGGCGGTCGTCCGGGCCTCACCGGCGTCATCGCCGTCGCTCGGGGTGTACTCGCAGAGGATGTTCATCCCCTTGTCGGTCTTCGCCGCGGGCAGGGTGCAGCTGCCGTCGTGGGCGATGGGCGTCGCGCCGTCGAAGAAGGCGCAGGTGTCGCTGGCCGTGTCGCCGTCGGGGTCGCGCCAGCCGGTGCAGAGGCAGTCGAAGTCGGTCATCGTGTCACCCGCCGAAGGCAGGAGCGTCGCCGAGTCGCAGCTCGGGGGGCTGTTGACCACGGTCACGCTGGCCGTGGCCTCGGCGCCATCCGCCATGCCGTCGTTGGCCACGACGCGGACCTCCCAGGTCTCGCCCTTGGCCGTCTGCGCTGCGGCCACCACGGCCGTGGTCACGTTCGCGAACTCACCGTCCTTGAACCAGCGGTAGCTGTAGGTCAGCGCGCTCGCCGCCCGGTTGGGGTCGGTGGCGCCGGTCGTGATGACGGCCTCGAGATCATCCGCCGTCGTCGCGGTGGCGGGGGAGATGGCGACGACCACCGCGCCGGGCGGCTCGTTGACCTGCAGCGTGAGGGTGTCGGTGCCGGTCAGGCCCTCGGTGTCGGTCACCACGACGGTGATGAGGTGCGTGCCCGGCTCGAGCGACGGGTAGTCGAAGGTCGTGTTGCCGAGGCTGTTGGCCGGCGAGTCGTTGAGCGGCGTCGCGACGAGGTCGCTGGTCCATTCGATGGTCAGCGCATCGGGAGCGTCGCGGTCGTCACTCACCGTGGCCGTGAACGTGATGGCTTCGTCGGAGGGGACGATCGCCCCTGCGGCGGGCTTGACGATGCTCACGACGGGGGCCGCGTTGGTGTCCGTCGATGTGTCGTCGGAGCTGTTCCCTCCGCTGTCGTCGCCGGAGCACGCGACGAAAGAGAGCACGGCGACACCGAACACGGCGAGGTAGGTGGCTGATCTCATGTGATTTCTCTCAGGGGGAGCGCAATTTGACCGCATGGCTAGTGCGGTCTCGTGAGGAGTCTGCCCACACGGGTGGCGCCTTTTCAACGAAAAGGCGTGGCGATGCTGAACCGCGTTCGCGCTCCGTCGAGCGCGAAGCGGGCCACGTCAGCGGGGCTCCTACGGCCTTCCGGAGCCGTGACCTACGTAACCCGTGCGGTGGAATGTCGGCCCGTCCGCCGCCTCGAGCCGAGAGGTCGCGGTCAAACGAAAGAGGCAGCCCAAGGGGGCTGCCTCCGTTTCGTGAAGCGTTGCGTTTCCGCGTCACCGGCGCGGGACGCGGGCCAGGTCCGAGGTCAGCCCCGGCGGTGGCGCGTCACGCCGGCTGCTTCTTCGGCGGCTCCTTGGCCGCCTCGCCGTAGAGGCCGATGACCGCGTCGCGCATCTTGACCTTCTGGACCTCGGTCAGCTTCGTGGCGTCCTTGATGACGGCGAGGACGCGGTTGAGGGAGTAGACCCCCGACTCGGCCATCTGCGTCACCTGCTTCCACATCGCGACGTAGGGCTCCATGTCCTTGTCGCGCTTGATCCCGCCGAAGGCCTTGCGGCCCCACTCCGAGACCTTCGCGGTCCACTCGCTCTTTTCCTTGTCGGCGTCGGACTTCGTGACGCGCACGAGCTTGTCCTCGGCCTGCTTGCCGCCCTTGCTGCGGAGCCCGGGGATGACGTTGCCGCGCGCCGCCGCAAGCCGGGCCAGCGGGAACTGCATGTGGTCGAGGGGGTTGCCGATGCCGACCGAGTGGAAGGTGAAGACCTCGCCCTCGGAGAGCTTCTCGCCGGCGCTGTGGACGATGTCGCCCTCGGCCCGGTAGTGGGTCGACTTGATCTTCTTCCCCTCGGGCTTGCTGGCGTTGAACTTCTTGATCTTGTCCGCCGCGTCGCCGTCGACCGCCGGCGCCTGGAAGGTCACGATGCGCCGCACCGAGCCGGGGAAGTAGGCCGCCGCGAGCTGCGCGAGCGCGCCGCCGAGGCTGTGGCCGGTGACCAGCACCGGCCCGCCCGCCGCCCCGAACATCGCCTTGATGCGGTGGATGTTCGACGAGAACTGGTAGGTGCCGATGCCGTGGCGGTTGGTGTCGTCGGAGATGCCGCGGTCGTTCGCCGTCCCGCGGAAGGCGAGCACCGCCGGCGGCACGCCGCCGTGCGCGGCGCGGATGATCTTCGCCTGCGCGGTCTTGCCGGCCAGCGCCTCCTCGCTCGGGAGGTAGAGCACGGCGCGGAAGCCGCTCTCCGGGTCCTCGACCGCGCCGGCGTTCTTGTAGCCCCAGAGCGCCAGCGTCTTCGCGTCGATGCCCTTGTAGGCGCCGCGGTGGGCCAGCTGCTCCATGATGATGTCCTGGTTGGAGATCTGCTGAGCTCCGTCCATGACCTCTTGCTTGCGCCCCTTGGCCCCGAGGCGGGCGTTGTAGATCGCCTCCTTGGGGTTCTTCACGGCGTGCATCGCCTGCGCCATGGGGCTCAGCGCCTGCTCCTGCTCCTCCATCGAGGACATGGAGCGGAGCCAGGCCGGCGACGGCTGCTCCTGCTGGGCCTGTTGGGCCTGCGGCGCGGGCTGGGGCGACCGCTTCAGGAAGTCGAGCATGGTGACACTCGTGTGCGTGGGTAGGCGCACCGTATCCGAGCGGAGATCCTCGTGGCAACGAACTTCCCGGAAAAGAGGGCGACAGGCCGCTTTGGCGGCCCGGCGCACAGCCCTCGCGCACGCCAGGTGCCGACCTCGGTCCGCGGTCGATTCGCTTTGACATCAGGGGTCTCGCGGAAGTAGTTACTCGATGTTGAGTCACGCCGTTATCGTCGCGGCGCCGCTCACGAGCCGACCCGATGCGGTCAGGAGGCTCCGGATGCGAGGTCTTGCGTACCTGCCCGTGAACCGGGTGGCGGTCGTCGCGATGGGCGTGCTCGCCCTCGTCGCGTGTGGGGATTCGTCCAGCGAGGACGCGGATACCGTCGGCGGCGACACCGTCACCGTCGAGGACACGGCCACGGGCGACGACACCGCCGTCGGTGACGACACCGCCGTCACGGGCGACACGGCCGCGGGCGACGACACGGCCGCGGGCGACGACACGGCCGCGGGCGACGACACCGCCGGTAGCGACGTCTCCTGCACCGTCGACTGCCCCGAGGGCGAGAAGCGCTGCGACGGCACCACCGGCGTCGCGACCTGCGTGGCCGACGCCAACGGCTGCACCGCCTGGAGCGCCCCGGTCCTCTGCGACGGCGGCACGGTCTGCCAGGCCGGCGCCTGCGTCGCCGCCTGCACCAGCGCCGACGACCGCTGCCTCGGCGAGCTCTCGCTCCAGCGCTGCGTCGGCGGTCAGCTCACCGAAGAGGGCTGCCCCTTCGGCTGCGACTCGGTCGCCATCGCCTGCCGGCCCTGCACCCCGGGCGCCTGGCGCTGCGGCGACGCCGAGACGCTCGAGTACTGCGCCGACAACGGCGCCTGGCAGAGCGCCGGCCCCTGTATCTCCTGCGCCTGCGCCGCCGGCCCGCCGGTCGCGATGAGCTGCCTCGGCAAGGACGACACCACCACGACCTGCGCGGCCTGTGGCGATGACGGCCAGATCTGCGTCCCCTGAGTAGTGAGGTCCCTGTGAGAACGATCCGCCTGCTCCTCCTCGGCTCCCTCCTGTCCCTGGGGCTCGCCGCCTGCGACATGGCCGAGCCCGCCGCCCCCGCGCCCGCGGCGCCCGCGGCCACCGCCGCCGCCCTCGGTGACGCGCCGGTCCAGGTGCTCGACACCGGGCACTGGTCCAAGACCGTCGCCTGCAGCGGCTTCTGCGTGAACGAGGTCCACTTCTGGGTCGACCTCAAGGTCCGCAACGACGCCTACCAGAAGGAGGTCGGCATCCTCTGGACCGACAACGGCTGGGCCAGCGTGAAGACCGCGATGGCGGTCTACGAGAAGCCCCTCGAGGACGGCTGGGAGCAGTGGGGCGTCGACGTCACCGTCGGCACCATGGCCAGCTACATGACCCCGCACGAGATCGAGGTCGCCGCCTTCGCGCGCATGGCCGGCGCGGCCTACTGGGATCCGGGCAACAACTACTACATCTACAACTCGGTGACCCTCGAGCGGCCCGTCCGCCGGCTGTCCTCCGAGGTCCACATGGAGGCCGGCAAGGGCGTCGTGATGACCGGCCGCGTGCGCGTCCTCGACCTCGCCTTCGACAAGGTCGTCGCCGTCCGCTACACGACCGACGGCTGGGCCACCTGGGACGAGGCGCAGGCCTACTGGGTCGCCGACGACGACTGGGAGTTCCGGGCCGAGAACGTCGCCCAGGAGCCCCTCCCCGACAAGGTCGACTACGCCGTCCGCTACGAGGTCCTCGGCGAGGAGCACTGGGACAACAACGGCGGCAGCGACTTCCACCACCGGCTCGCCCCGGTCTTCTCCCAGAGCTACACCTTCGCCAACACGAGCGCGCCCATCTCCGGCGTCCTGGTCCTCGGCGGCAGCTTCCAGAGCGACCTCCCCATCAGCCAGCTCCACACCCGCGTGGACGACGGCGCGTGGAGCGAGGGCGGCACCCTCGTCTTCTCGACCCTCGACCTCGCCGACGGGGCCCATCAGGTCGAGGTCCGCGCCACCCTGGCCGGCGGCGGGACCGTCTCCGACACGGTGCCCTTCAACGTCCGGAACGCCATCACCCCGCTCGAGTCCTGGACCCCCGACCACGGCAACCCGGACTCCGTCGCCGACGCCTGGGCCCTGGCCACCGACGCCAGCGGCCGCATCTACCTCGCCCCCGGCAGTTCCTGGGGCGCCGCGGGGAGCGTCCTGCGCTACGACGCCCTGGGCGACGCCACGCCGTCGCGCGTCTACCCGACGCTGCCCAGCAACCGCCACCCCGACGCCCTCGCCGTCGACGCCGACGGCCGGCTCTACGCCCTCGGCTCCTACACCAACAAGGCGCTCATCCGCTTCACGGTCGCCGGGACCTACGACACGACCTTCGGCAACGACGGCGTGGTGGACCTGAGCGGCCTCTTCGACGGCGCCTCGATCTGCTACGCCGGCTCGGTGGCCGTCAACGCGCACCACGCCTACGTCACCGACACCTGCCACCACCGCATCCTGCGCTTCACCCTCGACGGCGCCTTCGACGACGCCCTCGGGATGCCCGACAACGGCTACCCGATCCCCGCCGGCCTCTTCGCCGACGCCGACGGCGTCTGGGTCCTGCGCTCGCACCAGATCTTCCGCATCGACGACGCGGCCAACCAGGACATGACCCACGGCGAGGTCATCGCCCTGTCGCCGACCATCAACAACCCGCAGGGCCTCACCCGCGGCGCCGATGGCGTCTTCTGGACCGGCGACGGCGTCAGCGGCGTCCAGGCCATCAGCGCCGAGGGCGTGCGCCTCGCCGGCTGGTGGGGCGGCGGCGACTACGACCTCTTCGGCGCCTTCCACCTGCCCCAGGACGTCTGCGCGCTGCCCGGCGGCGACGTCGTCGTCCTCGGCGCCTCGGGCCCGCGCCTGGTC
>SBGO01000216.1 GCA_006226565.1 Deltaproteobacteria bacterium
GAGCGCCGCCGAGGCGGCCCGGGCGCACCGCTGGCCCGCCGTGGTCGCGGCGCTCGAGACCTTCTATGCGGCGGCCGCGACCCGCGGCGCCGCCGACGACAGGAGACGGGATGGCCCCGAGGCTGCTCCAACCCGGTGACCCGGTGGTGTTCGTCGACCGACGGCACCGCTCGTACTACGACCAGCTCGCCCCCGGCGGGACGACCAACGTGCGCGGCAACCTGATCGCCCACGACGAGGCCCTCGGGCTTCAGGACGGGAGCCTCGTCCGCTCCCAGCGCGGCGTGCTCTTCCACGTCTTCGCGGCGACCTACAGCCAGCACGTCCTGAACATGAAGCGCCACGCGCAGATCGTGTACCCAAAGGACGCGGCGCTCATCGTGCTGTGGGCGGACCTCTTCCCCGGGGCCCGCGTCATCGAGGGCGGCTTCGGCTCGGGCGCCCTCTCCATCGCCCTCCTGCGGGCCATCGGCGCCGAGGGGCGCCTCACGACCTACGAGCTCCACGAGGAGCCCGCGGCGCGCGCCCACAAGAACGTCGCGGCCCTGCTCGGCGAGACGCCGAACCACGAGGTCCGCATCGGCGACATCTACGGCGGCATCGCCGAGCGCGAGGTGGACCGCATCGTGCTCGACGTCCCGGAGCCGTGGGAGGTCGTGCCCCACGCCATCACCTCGCTCCGCGCGGGCGGGATCTTCGCCGCTTACGTGCCGACCGCGCTCCAGGTCCATCGCCTGTCGCTCGCGCTCACCTACTCGAAGTGGTTCGCGACGGTCGAGAGCTACGAGGCCATCGTCCGCCCGTGGCATGTCACGGCGCGCAGCGTCCGCCCCGAGCAGCGGATGATCGGGCACACCGGCTTCGTCGTCGTCGGCCGCAAGGCCGCGCAGCGCCTCCTCTGGGTCCCGGGCGCCCCGATCGACTCGCCCGCGAGCGGTGCCGATGAGGTTGAACCGGGCGGCGCAAACGGGTAGACCTGCGCGTCACTCCGGCGGCGTTGCGCTGCGCGTGAAGCACGCGGGAGCACTTTTTCGGTTCGACATCCGCGCCGCGACGGTGTAAGGGGCCGAACTTCTACGGATCGAGGCAATCCAACAGCCCGAGGGAACCGATGCGCAAGATCTTGTGTCTCAGCCTCGTCGCGCTCCTCGCCACGCCGTTCGCGGCGTGTGGGGACGACGGCGGAACCACTACGACCGACACCCTGGGTGGCGACACCACCGTGTCGGACACCACGACGACCACCGACACGTCGACGAACACCGACACGATGGTCGAGGGTGACACGAACGTGACGGGCGACACGCTGGTGGCGGACACCAACGTCGACACCGACACGACCGTCGCGGACACCAATGTCCAGACGTGCCAGGACGACAACGTGGCTGGGACCGCGGCCGCTCCGGCGGACCTCGTGGCGGTGCTCGCGAACGACCCGACGTTCCACATCTGCCCCGGCGTCAACGACGTCTTCCAGTTCACGGCGAACGCCGGCGACATCGTCAAGATCAACCTGATCACCGACGTGACCGACCTCTCCGCGGACACCACCCCGGGCGTCGATGACATCGACATGTACCTCTACGCCGGGTCGATCGACGACGCCAACGAGATCAGCGGCGGCTCGGCCGCGACCGCGGCGGCGATCGAGCAGATCGTCGTCACCGTCGACACCACGGGCACCTACTACCTCGTGGTCGAGGACTACGACGGCTCGGCCGTCGACTACTTCCTCACCTTCTCGACGGCCACCGGCTGCGCGAAGGACGCGGACTGCGGCGGCAGCGACATCTGCTACGTCGGCATCGACGACGAGAACTTCGTCATCGCCCAGGAGTGCCGCGCCTACACCGCCCCGGCCTGTGGCCAGGGCACCGCTGAGGACAGCACCTCCTCGCACAGCGACGGCACCGCGGTCGCCTTCAGCAGCATCGCCACCAACGGCTCCTTCACCGGCAGCATCTGCGGCGACGACGTCGACGTCTACAAGTTCGACCTGGCCGCCGGCGACAGCCTCCTCGGCTCGCTCAACGCGACCCTGACCGGCAACGCCATCATGCTCGGCACCTTCGTCGACGCCGACGGCAACATCGCCGCCGACGCGATCGTCCTCGACGCCGAGACCGCCTCGGGCGACTTCAACTCGCTCTTCGTCGCCTCCGCCGGCACCTACTTCCTGTACGTCGACTACCTGACCGACGGCTCGGCCACCGCCGACGTCGCCTACACGGTCAACGCGCAGGTCGCCAGCGCGTGCAAGCTCGACGCCGACTGCAGCGGTGGCACCGTCTGCGGCATGTTCACCCCCAGCGGCCCCGTCGCCGTCTGCGTCCCCGAGCCGGCCGACGTCTGCGGCAGCGACAACGACAACTCGCAGACCCACGCGACCGCGCTCACCTCGGGCACGGCGGTGACGACCGAGGTCGTCTGCGACACCGGCAACGACTGGTACAAGGTCACCGTCGACGCCACGAGCGACATCAGCGTCACGGTCACCTGGACCGGCGAGGCTGACCTCGACGTGTACTTCCTCTCCGCCGACGGCACCCCCTACGGCGCCGGCTGGTACGGCGACGGCAGCGAGACCGTCGGGGGCAAGAACCTCCCGGCCGGCACCTACTACTTCCTCGTCGACCAGTACACCACCGACGGCTCCGGCACCGCCGGCGTCGCCTACAGCATCACGGCGACCGCGACCGCTTCGGCCGCGAACTGCGCCAGCGACGCGGCCTGCCTGGCCGGTGGCGCCCTCAGCGATGACGGCGACCCGACCGTCGACCTCGTCTGCAACACCACCAGCGGCATCTGCGAGCCCCCCGTCAGCGCCGGCATCGGCGCCGTCGCGCCGGGCGCCGCCTGCTTCGACGCCGCGGGCATCGCGGCCGCCGGCCAGTGCTCGATGGGTGGCTTCTGCCTCGTCGGCACCTGCACCACCGAGTGCGGCGTCCAGGCGGACTGCGACTCCAACTTCGGTGGCAGCGGCGTGGCGTACTGCCAGGACGGCTCGCTCTTCGGCGTGAGCTTCAACTTCTGCATCCCGAACTGCGACAGCCCGACGGCCTCGACCCACCTCTGGAGCGACGCCGAGTGCAGCTCGCTCGGGTTCAGCGGCTGCGACGGCACCAGCAACCAGTGCGCCGAGTAATCTCGGACCTCGGTTGAGCTAGGTCGAAAGGCCGGCGTCCCTCGGGACGCCGGCCTTTCTCCTTTTCGGGGCTCGGGGGACGGGTTCATCGACATCCCTGCCGCGACGGTGTAAGGGCCCTCGCACCCAACACAGCTCGCACTCACCTCAGGGGAATCATGCGCAGGATCTCGCATCTCGGCCTCGTCGCGCTCCTCCTCGCGCCGCTCGCGGCGTGCGGGGACAGCGGCGGCAGCACCACCACCGACACCGTCGGGGCGGACACCGCGACCGCCACGGACACCGTGACGAGCGACACGATGGTCGCCCAGGACACCACCGTCGCCGACACGATGGTCGCCCAGGACACCGCCGTCGCCGACGACACGATGGTCGCCCAGGACACCGCCGTCGCCGACGACACGATGGTCGCCCAGGACACCGCCGTCGCCGACGACACGACGGTCACCCAGGACACCACGGCGTCCGACACGACGGAGACGGACACCAGCGGGACCTGCCAGGACGACGACCTCGCGGGGACCGAGGCGGCCCCGGCGGACCTCGCGACGGTGCTCGCCGGCGACCCGACCTTCCACATCTGCCCCGACGTGCACGACGTCTTCAGCTTCAGCGCCAACGCCGGCGACGTGGTGAAGATCAACCTGATCATCGACGTCGCCGACCACACCGCCGACACCACCCCCGGCGTGGACGACGTCGACATGTACCTCTACGCGGGGTCCATCGCGGACGAGAACGAGCTGAGCGGCGGCGTCGCCGCCACGGCCGCCGCGGTCGAGCAGATCGTCTTCACCGTCGAGACCGCCGGCACCTTCATCCTGGTGGTCGAGGACTACGGCGGCTCGTCGGTCGACTACGGCCTCACCTTCGACGTCGCGACCGGCTGCGCCCACGACGCCGACTGCACGGGCGGCGCCATCTGCTACGCCGGCATCGACGACGCGAACTACACCCTCGCCCAGGAGTGCCGCGCCTACACCGTGCCGGCCTGCGGGCAGAGCACCGCCGAGGACAGCCCCTCCTCCCACAGCGACGGGACCGCCGTCGCCTTCGGCAGCGTCGCCACCGACGGCGCCTTCACCGGCGGCATCTGCGGCGACGACGTGGACGTCTTCGCCTTCGACCTCGCCGCCGCCGACACGCTCACCGGCACCGTCAGCGCGAGCCTCACCGGCAACGCCCTGCTGCTCGCCCTCTTCGTCGACCCCGACGGCGCGTTCGTCGGCGATCCCATCGTCCTCGACGCCGACAGCGGCGTCGGCGAGCTCGGCGTGACCTTCGTCGGCCGGCCCGGGAGCTACCACCTCTACCTCGACTACTTCCCCGACGGCTCGGAGACCGGGGACGTCGCCTACACCATCACCGCGAGCGTCGCCGCGGCCTGCAAGCTCGACGCCGACTGCACCGGCGGCAACGTCTGCGGCGCCTTCACCGCGACCGGCCCGATCGCCATGTGCGTCCCCGAGGCGGCCGACCCCTGCGGCAGCGACGCCGACAACTCCCAGACCCACGCCACCGCGCTGACCTCGGGCACCCCGGTGACCAGCGAGGTCGTCTGCGACACCGGCAACGACTGGTACAAGCTCACCGTCGGCGCCACCAGCGACATCACCGCCACCGTCACCTGGTCGACCTCCGACGACCTCGACCTCTACTTCCTCGGCGCCGACGGCACGCCCTACGGCGCCGGCTGGTACGGCGACGGCACCGAGACCGTCCTCGGGGCGAACCTGCCGGCGGGCACCTACTTCTTCCTCGTCGACCAGTACACGACCGACGGCAGCGGCACGGCCGGCGTCGCCTACAGCATCACCGCGACCGCCACGCCCAGCGCGGCGGCGTGCACCGCCGACTCGGCCTGCTACGTGGGCGGCGGCATCGCCGGCGACGACCCGGGCTTCGCCCTCGCCTGCAACACCACCACGGGCGCGTGCGAGGCCCCGGTCGCGGCGGACTTCGGCTCGGTCGCGCCGGGCGGGACCTGCTTCAGCGACGCCGGGATGACCAACGCGGGGCAGTGCGCGCTCGGCGGCTTCTGCCTGGCCGCGACCTGCACCACCGAGTGCACCGCCCAGGCCGACTGCGACGCCAGCTTCGGCAGCAGCGGCGCGGCCTACTGCCAGGCCGGGAGCGTCTTCGGGGTCAGCTTCGACTTCTGCATCCCGAGCTGCGACAGCCCGACCGCGACCTCGCATCTGTGGGGCGACGCCGAGTGCGCCTCGCTGGGGTTCGCCAGCTGCGACGGCGCGACCCACCAGTGCCTCGAGCCGTAGCCGCCTGAGCGCGTGAACGTTCGCGGAGGCCGGCGTCCCACGGGGGCGCCGGCCTCTCGCGTCTCAGGGGGCGGGCCAGGTGGCGAGCGGCGCGAGCTCGCCGGCCCGCCACGCGGCCGCCGTCGCGTCCCGCCGGACCTTGCCGCTCGAGGTCAGGAGCACGGCACCCGGCGGGAGCAGCACCAGGCCGTCGAGGGTCAGCCCCAGGACGCGCCCCAACGCCTCGTCGAGGGCCTCGGCGACCCGCTCGGCGTCCGGGACGTCCGCCGGGTCGCGGACCTCCTGGAGGAGCACCAGGCGCGTCTCCGGGTCGTCCTCGACCGTGGTCGCCACCGCACGGCCGGGGCGCAGCCCGGGCGCCGCGCCCGCCGCGAGATCCTCGATGTCCTCGGCCTGGAAGGTGCGCCCGCGGACCACCACGCGCGCCGCCATCCGCCCGACGACGTAGAGGTGACCGTCTCGGAGGCGGCCGAAGTCGGCCGTCCGGAGCCAACCCGCGGCCCCTCCGAGGACGCCCGAGAAGCGCTCGTCGAGGGCCGGGTCGTGGTAGCCGGCCGCCACCGACGGGCCGCGGAGCCAGATCTCGCCGACCGCGTCGGGGGCGACGGGGCGATCGTCGGCCGGGTCGACGATCTGCAACTCGTGGTCGTCGGCGACCGTCCCGCAGCTGACCAGCGTCGGGTCGTCGGGGTGAACGGTCACCCCCTGGCTTCCGGTGCAGTAGAGCGTCGCCTCCGCGAGCCCGTAGCACGGATGGAAGGCCGCCGGGTCGAAGCCCGTGGGGGCAAAGGCCGCGGTGAAGGCCGCCAGGGTCGACGCGCGGACCCGCTCGGCGCCGCTGAAGGCGACGCGCCAGGAGGACAGGTCGAGGCGCTCGCGCACCTCGGGGGGCGTGCGCCGCACGGCGAGGGCGTAGGCGAAGTCCGGGCCGCCGCTGGTGGTGGCGCGGTAGCGGCTGACGGCCTCGAGCCAGCGCGAGGGGCGCCGCAGGAACTCGAGGGGCGACATCAGGTAGACGGGGAAGCCCGCGTAGAGCGGCTCGAGGAGGCCGCCGACGAGCCCCATGTCGTGATAGGGCGGGAGCCAGATCACGCCGACGCTGTCGCGATCGTGGCCGAAGCGGCGGCGGATCACCTCGAGGTTGGCGAGGAGGTTGTCGTCCGACAGCCGGACGCCGCGCGGGTGCGCCGTCGAGCCCGAGGTGAACTGGAGGATCGCCACGCCGTCGCCGCCGGGGCGCGGGGCGAACGGCCCGGTGGTGGTCGCGCCCAGGGTGTCGACGCGGGGCGAGACCGGGCCGCCGGGGCGCGTGACGCAGAGCCACGAGAGGCCGAGGTCGCGGAGCTCGGGCGCGCTCGCCGCGAGGGGCTCGAGGTCGACCGAGGTGAGG
>SBGO01000528.1 GCA_006226565.1 Deltaproteobacteria bacterium
GAAGCGGCGCAGCACGCGGCCGTCGCGCTCGAAGAGGAGCGCGCGCTCGCCGTCGGCGTCGGCGACCGTGTCGGCGACGAGCCGCCAGGTGCCCGCGGGGGAGCGCAGGGTCAGGCCGACGCCGGGCTCCTCGGTGACGGCGGCGCCGGCGTCGAGGGCGGCGGCGTCGCGGCGGGAGAGCGGGGTGAAGAGCGCCCGGCTCTTGGGGTGGCTCGAGCGGGCGGTCATCTGCAGGAGCGCCGCGCGCTCGGCGACCGAGAGCCCGTCGAGGGCGGTGGGATCGGCGAGGGAGAGCTCGCCCAGGGTGAGCGTCCCGGTCTTGTCGAAGAAGACCTTCTTGACCCGGCGCACGCGGTCGAGGAAGCCGGGCTCGCGGACGAAGAGGCCGTTCCGGCGCAGGCGCGCGTGGACGATCTCGTAGGCGAGCGGGGTGGCGAGCCCGATGGCGCAGGGGCAGGTCACCACCAGCACGGCGATGGCGACCTCGAAGGCGCGCTCCGGCGAGTCGCCCCACCAGAGGCCCAGCGCCAGCGCCGCGAAGGCGAGGACGAGCACGACGTAGGTGGTGCTCACCTTGTGCCAGAAGCCGTCGCTGGCCTCGCCGGCGCGGGAGCCCGGGGCGAGGAGGGTGTGGAGGGCGGAGTCGCCGAAGCCCTGGGAGGCGACGACCTCGCGCGCGACGCCGCCGACGAGGTGGGCGCCGGCGGGGACGAGGCGGTCGCCCTCGAAGGCGATGGGATCGGACTCGCCGTCGATCCAGGCGAGGCTGAAGTCGGCGGCGCCGCCGACCACGCGCGCGTCGACCGGGACCAGCTCGCCGGGGGTGACGAGGAGGCGCGTGCCGCACAGGATCTCGTCGACCGGGGCGAGGGTCAGGGTGTCGTCTGGTGCCAGCGTCCGGACGTGGAGGCCCGAGAGCCCGGCGTCGGCGAGCAGCATCCGGCGGTTCCGCTCGACGAAGCGGCTCTGCAGGAAGCGGCCGAGCAGCATCAGGGCGATGAAGATCGCCAGGGTGTCGAAGTAGGCGCGATCGGCGCCGCTCTCGAAGAAGAGCCAGGTCGATCCGACCCAGGCGAGGCCGATGCCCAGCGCGATCGGCACGTCGAGGTGGAGCGCCTTGCGCCGGAGCGCGCCCCAGGCGCCGCGGACGAAGACGGGGCCGCCGACGAGGACCGAGATCGTGGTCAGCCCGAAGGAGAGCCAGCCGAAGAGCGTGAAGAGCCCCTGGTCCTCCTGGGCGTCGAGGCCGAAGTAGCCGGCCAGGCTCAGGATCATGACGTTCATCGCGAGCGCGATGGTCACGCCGAGGCGGAGCGCGAGGCCGTCGCTCTCGGCCCGGGTGGCCTTGAGCGGCGGGCCCGAGCGGTAGCCGAGGTGGGCGAGGTCGCTCAGGTAGCCGTGGACGTCGAAGCGCTCCGGGTCGAAGACCAGCTCGATGCGGCCGACGCCGGGGTTGACGCCGATGTGGACGGCGCCGTCGCGGCGCTCGAAGAGCGTCTGCATGACCCAGACGCAGCCGGCGCAGTGGAGCCCCTGGATGTCGACGGTCACGCTGAGGCGGCCGTCGCGCGAGAGATCGCGCGCGCGATCGAGGAGGGGCGTGAGCCAGGTCATCGGCCCGGCGTCCTCGGCGCCCGGGTTCACCACCCCGCACGACAGGTCGTAGAAGCGCGTCAGCCCCTCGTCGTGCAGCATCTCCCAAGCCACCCGGCAGCCCGCACAGCAGTACGGGGCCGCAGGTGTCCCTTCCGGGACAGGGCTCAGACAATGCGGGCAGTTCGGAACAGCTTCAGGCACTGGGGCTCCGCCAGGAAACGGCTGGACTTGGCCGGCGGTCGCAGCAAAGGCCGTGCCAACGACGCAGACGAGCAAAGACCGCACCTGGAGCGGGTCGCCGGGATGGAATACCGGCCCGGCGGCCGCTGCGGTGGGGCATATCCCACAAACGGGTGTGTGAGTCCACCCTGATATCTATCGTGCGTGATATTTGAGATGCCTCAATCTATGCGGGCGCGAGCGTGGCACGTGACTTGCACCATTGCAGAGCAGCATACCTGCCATGTACAGGGTTGAGCGATGAACGCACCTTCCATCCAGCCTGTCACCGTCCCGGACGTCACCCCTGAGCTCGTGCTGCGCTACGACCGCCCAGGTCCCCGCTACACGAGCTACCCGACGGCCGATCGTTTCACCACCGATTTCGGCCCCGAGGATTACCGCGCCGCGCTCGCACGCGCGAACCGCGAGCACCCCGGCGAGCCGCTGTCGCTGTACTTCCACCTGCCGTTCTGCGAGGCGCTGTGCTCGTACTGCGGCTGCAACGTGGTCGTGAGCAAGAGCGAGAAGACGCGCCGACGCTACCTCGATCGCCTCGCCGAGGAGGTCGCGATGGTGGCGGCGCAGCTGCCTGATCGGCGGCTCGTCTCCCAGCTCCACCTCGGCGGCGGCACCCCGAACAGCTACGGCGACGCCGAGCTGGCCGAGCTGATGCAGATCGTGCGGCGCCACTTCGAGGTGCCGGAGGACGCCGAGGTCGCGATCGAGGTCGATCCGCGCCACGCCGACGCGGCCCGCATCCGCCACCTGCGGAGCATCGGCTTCAACCGCCTGTCGATGGGCGTGCAGGACTTCGCGCCGAAGGTGCAGACCGCGATCCGGCGCATCACCTCCTTCGGCCGCGTGCGCGAGCTCGTCGAGACCGCGCGCGCCGAGGGCTTCGTCAGCGTGAACCTCGACCTGATCTACGGGCTGCCCTACCAGACGGAGCCCGACTTCGCGCGCACCGTTCAGAAGGTGATCGCGCTCCGGCCCGACCGCGTGGCGCTCTACAGCTTCGCGTGGGTGCCGTGGGTCAAGCCGCACCAGAAGGTGATGGAGGCGGAGACGCTGCCCGATCGCGACACCAAGATCGGGCTCTTCTGCGACGCGCGCAGCACCTTCCTCGACGCCGGCTACGAGGCGATCGGGATGGACCACTTCGCGCTGCCCGAGGACGAGCTCGCGGTGGCCCAGCGCGAGGGGCGCCTGCGGCGGAACTTCCAGGGCTACACCGCCATGAAGGTCCGCGACGTCGTCGGCTTCGGCATGTCCGCCATCGGCGACATCGGCGGCGCCTACGTCGCCAACGCGCGGCAGCTCAACCACTACAACAAGGCCATCGACGCGGGCGAGCTGCCCGTGGCGCGCGGGGTCGCGCGGGACGTCGACGACGAGGCGCGGCGCTGGCTCATCCACGAGCTGATGTGCAACTTCCACGTCGACGACGCCACCCTCGAGCGCCGCTTCGGCCTGTCCCTGAGCCGCGACTTCGCCGGCGAGCTGGCGGAGCTGCGGGCGAGCGAGGACCTGGCGCCGCTCATCGACCTCGGCGAGGATCGCGTCGACGTGACGCCGCTCGGGCGCCTCTTCGTGCGCAACGTCGCCACGATCTTCGACGCGCGCTTGCGGCGCAGCAAGCAGGACGGCCCGCTCTACTCGCGGATGGTGTGATCCCGGTTGTGCGGAGACGAACGGCGGGCTGTGTAAAATGACACGGCGCTCCGTGGGGAGGACCGCCGGCGCGGCGTGGCTATCCTAGTGGGTGGCGCCGCCCGGCGGCGTCGACCCACGAAGCCGGAGGGCTCCCGTGAACACCTCCACACCGCGACCACCGTATCGGGGCCGCTACTGGCACGCGCTCGACGACGGGCGCTTCCAGTGCGATCTGTGCCCGCGGCACTGCCGCCTCCACCCCGGGCAGCGCGCCTTCTGCTTCGTCCGCGAGGCGGACGAGGAGGGCATCGTGCTGTCGACCTGGGGCCGCAGCACGGGCTTCTGCGTCGACCCCATCGAGAAGAAGCCCCTCAACCACTTCCTGCCGGGGACCCCGGTCCTGTCCTTCGGGACCGCGGGCTGCAACCTCGGCTGCCGCTTCTGCCAGAACTGGGACATCTCGAAGTCGCGCGAGGTGGCGCGGCTGAGCGAGTGGGCGACCCCCGAGGCGATCGCCGACGCCGCGCGCCAGGTGGGGGCGCGGAGCATCGCCTTCACCTACAACGACCCCGTCATCTTCGCCGAGTACGCGATGGACACCGCCGAGGCGTGCCACGCGCGGGGCGTGAAGACGGTCGCCGTGACGGCGGGTTACATCAGCGAGCTCGCGCGGCGGGACTTCTTCGCGCACATCGACGCGGTGAACGTCGATCTCAAGGCCTTCACCGACGGCTTCTACGAGAAGCTGTGCTTCGCCGAGCTGGCGCCGGTGCTCGAGACGCTCGAGTACCTCGTCCACGAGACGGAGGTGTGGACCGAGGTGACGACCCTCCTCATCCCCGGCCACAACGACGACGACGACGAGCTGCACCGGCTCAGCGCCTGGTTCGTCGAGCACCTCGGGCCCGACGTGCCGCTCCACTTCTCGGCCTTCCACCCCGACTTCAAGATGACCCAGATCCCGCGGACGCCGGCGCTGACGCTGACGCGTGCGCGTCATATCGCGCGCGGGCACGGCCTCCACTACGTCTACACCGGCAACGTCCACGATCACGAGGGCGATCAGACCCGCTGCCCGGGCTGTGATGCCGTGCTGATCCAGCGCGACTGGTACGAGCTGCTCCAGTGGAACCTCGACGCGTTCGGTCGCTGCCCCCACTGCGAGACACGGATCCCGGGGGTCTTCGAGCCGCGACCGGGGAGCTGGGGCTCTCGCCGTCAGCCGATCCGGATCCCGTAGCGCGGGGATCTTTTGCTGCACTGCGGTCGGCTCGACCGCGCGGTCGCGCAATCCTCACACTGTGAAAAATGACACACGCGATCCAGGCGTGCGGTCGCGCGTGTCAGAGGCGGACATGAGGGGTGTGGTTTTTGGCACTCCCCTCCGGGTGCGCGAGATTGTTGAGGAAGTCCTTCGGGCCATGCGGGGCGCCGGCCGTCGGAGCGACGGATCAGGCGCGCAGCGTGCTCTCGGCGACGCCGCGGAGGCGGCGGATCCCGTCGAAGGCGACGAGCAGGAGCGCGGTGAGCGCGCCGCCGAGGATCGAGAAGTCGCCGAGCAGCAGCGCGAAGGCGGAGTGGGGCTCGCCGAGCTCGGGGCCGCCGCGGAGGCTCCCGTGGAGGCCGGCGGCGGCGAAGAAGGGCAGGGTGCTCATCAAGAGGACCCAGCCCGCCGTCCGCAGCGGGTGCCGGCGGAGGTGGTTGTTGAGCACCCAGGTCAGCGCCCAGGCGAGGATCGCCGCGCCCAGGGTGAGCGTCACCATGTGCATGATCCACGGGCCGCGGAGCCACACGGCGCTGAAGGAGATGGCCGGCTCGACCCCGAGCACGACGCCGGCGTAGGCCCCGACGTAGGCCACGCCGCGGACCGCGAAGGGCCAGGCGGGCGCGTCGCCGGGGTGCCGCCGGCGGGTCAAGAAGATCAGCATCCCGAGGAAGGCGAGCCAGATCGCGCTGACGAGCACGATCGGACCGGCGGCGACCGGGCGGCGGTCACGGAAGGGGGCGTCGTTCGGGGGGTAGACGAGCTTCGCCGGGTCGGCGGGGGGCGGCTCGGACATCCCGGGGTAGTCGCGGGCGCACTGACCGTCCTCCGTGATGACGCACGTCCGCGACCACAGGAGGGCGAGCTGCGCGTCGGTCCGGGTCTTCACGGCGTCGAGGTTCACCCGAGCCGGGTCGAGCACCGCCTCGATCGGGGCGCCGAGGCTCGCCCCCGGCGGGTTGAGGCCCACGACCGCCGCGATGGTGGCCGCGAGGTCGGTGTTCTGCCGGTGGCAGCCCGACCGGGTCGTGGAGGCGCCGGCGCCGAGGACGAAGAGCGGGGTCTCGAGCACGATCTGCTCGGGGCCGCCGTGGCCGCCCCGGTCGAGGTGGCCGTGGTCGGCGGCGACGAAGAGGGTGTCCCGGGCGGGGTCCAGGCGCGCCCAGAGCGCCCGCAGCTCGGCCCCGGCGGCGGTGAGGGCGGCGTCGTAGGCGGCGCCGACGCCGTGGTCGTGGGCGTCGTCGTCCGCGGCGACGATGTGGAGGAGGCTGACCGAGCCCGGGGGCGGCGACCAGGTCGCGATCCAGCCCGGGAAGCTCTCGCGCGACCCGAAGCGGCGCTCGCCGAAGGCGCTCGGGAAGAGCTCGCCCCACCAGTCGATCCCGTCGGTCGCGACCAGGGTCTTCCAGCCCGCGTGGGCGGCCGCGTCGAAGACCGACTCGAGCCAGGTGGCGCCCTCGTGGTCGTTGGTGTGGACGCCGCTCAGCCACGGCGGCGCCCCGGTGACGAGCGCGACGTAGTTCGGCCGCGAGTAGCTCGGCAGCTGGGCGTCGAGGACGCAGCGCGCACCCTGGTCGTCGGGGAAGCCGAGCAGATCCGCGTGGTCGAGGCGGAGCCCGTCGACGATCGCCACCACCACGCGCCGGCTGCTGAAGCCGGAGGTCACGGTCGGCAGCGCCGGCGGCGGCGTCCACTGCACGCGCCCGGGCGGCGTCGTGTTGAACGTGCCCATGTAGGTGAAGGCGTGCCAGAGGGCGAAGCCGCCGAGGGCGAGCGTCAGGAGCAGCGTCGGGCGGGTGCCGTTCATCGCGCCACCATAGGGGCCACGGCCGCCGCGTCAAAGCCCAACGCCGGCCGGTCGTTTGCAAAGCCGGGACGCTGTGGTTAGCTCGCGGCGCCCCAGCAGCCGGAGGCCCTAGCATGATGCGCCGCGCAGCCCTCCTCGTCACCGTCGCCGCCCTCGCCGCCGCCTGCGGCAAGAAGGACACCCCGCCGACCCCGCCGCCGCCGACCGCGGCGCCGCCCGCCGCCACGGAGGACGCCGCG
>SBGO01000158.1 GCA_006226565.1 Deltaproteobacteria bacterium
GAGAAGGCGCAAGCGGCTGCCACTCGCGCCGCTGCCGAGCTCGGCGAGACCCAGTCCGCCAGCGCCGCCAGCTTCCGCGACGGCGCCGCCGAGCGCGCCGCCGCGATCGCCGCGTCCAACACGACCGCTGCCGAGGCCCGAGATGCCGCCGATGCCGCGGAGCACTCCGACGACGCGATGCAGGCCGCCGAACAGGCTGCTGCAGCGGCGCAGGCCGCCTCGGAAGGCGCACGTGCGCTACAAGAAGAGCTCGCCGCCGCCATTCGGGCGACCCAGGAGGCCGCGATCACCAACGAGGCACTCGCCGCCCTGCTCGACGAAGCCAAGGTCCACGTGGACCGGGCCCGCGATGCGCTGGCCCGCGCTCGCGAGACCGCCGAGTCGGCGCGCGAAGACGCCAGCGGCTGCCACTCCGAAGCCGTGCAGGCTGCCCTCGGTGGGCTGACCGCGCCGCTCTCGACCGCTGCCGCACACGTCGAAGAGGCGCTGAAGGCCGAGGCGGCAATCGCCGGCGCCACGAACGTCGAGCAGGCCGAGCCCCACGTGGGATTCGCTGCCCGCGCCGCCGCCCTGGCCGATCAGGCCGTGTCCTCCGTCCAGAGCGCGGCGGAAGCGGTCCGCGAAGCCGCCACCGCCGAGCGCAAGGAGCGGCAGGCCAAGGCTGCCCAGATCATCGCCATGGCCAAGGCGCAGTCGGCGGCAGCCGCGGACGGCGCCCGGGTGAGCGCCGAGCGCGCCGCCACCGCGCTGCGCGCGACCGAGGGAACCACCGCCAACCTCACCTCCGACGCCGTGCTCGAGGCGATGGAACGCCTCCGCCAGCTGGTCCACGAGGCCGAGCAGGCGCACAACGAGACCCGCGACGCCGCCGAGATCGCTGCGAATGCCGTCGATCCCGATGCCGCCGACGCCGCCCGCATGCGCGCCTCCGACGCCAGTGGCCGAGCCGCGATGGCCGCCTACGGCCTCGACGAGGCCCTGGCTCGCGTGAACGACGCCGTGGCACTCGAGCGCGAGGCCATCCGCAAGGCCGAAGAGGCCGCCCGACGCGAAGAGGAAGCCCGCATCGGTGCGATCACCGAGGCCCAGTCCCTGATTCGCACCGCACGCGGCGCCAACGAGGCCGTGCTCGCCGCCCGCACCCACCTCGAGCGAGCCCTCGACGAACACAAGGCGACCGGCGACGAGGCCCACAACGCCTTCGAATCGATGATCGAGGCTACCGAGCGGGCAGCCGCGGCGCTGGAGCAGGCCGAGAACGCGTTCGAGCGCTGCGAGGACAGCGACACCGCCGAGCGGGCCCTGCGCTTCGTCGACGAGCTTCGCAGTGCCGTTCAGCGCGTCATGGAGGCCCGGTCCCAGGCACAGCGGGCCGAGACCGAGGGCGTCGACGCCGCCGAGGGAGAGACCCGGGCCCGCGAAGAGGCGGTCCGCGCCGCCGAGGAAGCCGAGCGCCTCGAAGTCGAGACCCTCGCCACCAGCAAGGTCGAAGCGAAGCAGGCTGCCGACCGGGCTGCCGAGCTCCTGGCCCAGGCCGAGATGAGCATCTCGGCTACCCGCGAGATGCTGTCGAACACCGAGAGCCCCGAGGCCGCGCAGTTCCGCGACCAGGCGCTCGCCGCGCTGCAGACCGCACGTGGCAACGCGCAGAGCGCCAAGGATCGCGCCGCTCGCGCCGCCACGGCCGAGGCCGCGCGGAGTGCGCGTCCCGCCGCCGACGCCGCGATGGAGGCCGCCGCGACGGTCGAAGAGGCGCTGCAGACGATTCAGTCGTCGCTGGCCGAGGCCGTCGAGTTCCACTCTAAGCTCGCCTCTGACCGCTCCGAGCTCGCCGCGATGTTCGCGGAGATGGAGCAGCTCGTCACCCGCAGCGTGGACTACGCCGCCACCGCTCGGACCGATGCCGATGCGGCGGTGGAGGCGGTGGACGGCTGCAGCCTCGAGCTCCGCGACCTCGGTGTCACCTGCGACGAAGCCGCCACCACCGCCGCTGAGGGACGCGACGCCATCGCCCGCGCATCCGAGGCGATGCAGGGCCAGCGCTTCCCCGCGGACGCGCTGCCCTTCCTGCTCGAAGCCCGCGAGGCCTACGAGAAGTGCACGGACGCCGCCAAGGTCGTCACCCGCACCGCTTCGGAAGCCACTCGGCGCTCGAAGCAGGAGAAGCGGGAGAAGCAGCGGGCCGAGGCCGCCGCCGTCTCCGAGGCGCGCTCCGAAGCCCAGACCGTGCGAGCCGCCGCCGAGATGGCACTCACCGGCCTGACCCAGCGGATCGCCGCCGGCCACGCCGAGGTCGAGGGCCTGACCGGCACGCAGATCGACCACGGCATGTCGATGGTGGAGACCGTGCTCGCGCGCGCGGTCGAACTCCACGAGCAGGTGGCGACGCATGCCCGCGAAGTGGACCAGGCCGAGTTCGCCGTGCCAGCACAGCAGGCCCTGCTCTCGGCCACCACCGCGCTGCAGACCCTGGTCAAGGCGACGGACGCGATCGAGCGTCCGCTGGGCATCCTCTCCGAGGCCGCCGCCGAGGCCCGTGCCGAGCAGGAGCGCATCGCTCGCGAGGCCGCCGAGCGCGCGGAAGCGATCCGAGCAGCCGCGCTACCGGTCGCCGAGGGTGCGGCCGCGCTCCGGGAGAAGGCCGCCACCGCGGGTCAGGCCCTTGCCGCCGCGAAGAAGGAGCTGCGCGACGCCCCCGAGGGCACGGGTGCCGAGCCGCTCGCCGAGCTCGAAGCCTTGAGCGCGGCCCTCGAGGAGCTCGCGAACGCCGTCCTTCCGCAGGCCGAGGCCGCGGCATCGGCCGACAGCCCGGAAGCGGCCCAGGCCATCGCCGCCGAGGCCAAGGCGAGCATCGACCAGGGAGCCCAGGAGGCCGAGCGCATCGCGGGTCTGCTCGAGACCCTGCTCGCCGCTGCCATGGAGGCGCGGGCAGCTGCCCAGGCCGCCGCCGAGGCCGACGAGAGCCCCGCGAGCCGCCGCCGCCGTCTGCTCGCCGTGAAGTCCGCCGCCGATGGCGCCGCGGACGCGGCCGAGCGCATGCTCGAGGAGGCCGCCGCCCAGGCTGCACAGTCCCTCGAACCCGAGCCCGAGCGCCGCTCGTTGCGCGAACGTCCCTCGCTCCGCCGGGGAGACGGCGCCGAGCGCCCCTCGCTGCGACGCGGCGAGAGTGGCGACCGCCCGAACCTCCGGGAAGGCCGCCCCGGTCTCCGTCGTCGGGGAGAAGAAGGTGAGGAAGGTCCGCGCCGCCTGCTGCGCCGTGGCGGCGACGACGGCGACGGTCCAGGTCGCAGCCTGCGAAGCCGCGACGGCGACGAGAGGCCCCGGCGCGAGCTGCGTCGGCGCGGAGAGGGTGACGGGGAGGAGCGCCCGCGCCGTGAGCTGCGTCGCCGTGGCGAGGGCGACGACGGCCCGCGCCGCCCGCTACGTCGCGGAGATGGCGAGGAGCGTCCCCGACGCGAGCTCCGACGTCGCGGGGACGGCGAGGAAGGCCCCCGTCGCGAGCTGCGTCGCCGCGGGGACGACGGCGACGGTCCGCGGCGCCCCCTACGACGCGGAGATGGCGAAGAACGGCCCCGGCGGGAGCTCCGCCGGCGCGGAGACAGCGCCGATGGCGAGCGTCCGGCGCTACGCCGCCCGGGTGGCGACGACGGTCCACGTCGCTCGCTCCGACGCGGTGGTGACGGCGACGACGCGCGTCCCAGCCTGCGGCGCGGTGGTGACGGCGACGACGCGCGTCCCAGCCTGCGGCGCGGTGGTGACGGCGACGACGCGCGTCCCAGCCTGCGGCGCCGTGGCGAGGGCGGTGACGAGCCCCGGCGAGGACTACGTCGCGGGAGTGGCGACGGTGACGAGCCCCGGCGACCCGTGCGTCGCGGCGGCGAAGATGGCGACGAGCCGCGCCGCGGCCTGCGCAGGCGCGGGGAAGAAGGCGCCGACGACACTCGACGTGCGCTGCGCAGCCGCACCGACGGCGACGAGCCGCGTCGTGGTGTCCGTCGTGACGGCGCGCCCCAGCGACCGCCCCGAGCCACGCCCCCGAGCGGAGATGGCATGACGCCCGAAGAGCGTCTTCGCCGCCTGCGCCAGAGCCGCGACGCCCTGCTGCAGTCCACGCCCCTCGACGACGACGACTAGCCGGCGCGACCGAGCTCGATGAGCGCGACGCCACTGTCTTCGCCCCGCGCGCCGGTCGGTACGAAGCCCATGCGCGCGTACGCAGCTCGGGCGCTGTGGTTGCGCTCGAAGACCGTCAGCACCAGGGCCCCTTTCAGCGTCGCGGCGTGGGCGACCAACGCGGAGCCAATCCCGCCCCGCTGTGCGTCCGGCGCGACGAACAGGCCGCCGATCTCCCACGGTCCGTCGTCATGCGCGAGCAGGGACACGAACCCCTCGACCCGGCCCTGGCTCTCCCACACCCAGGTCTCGGCCAGGGGGAGGTAGACCTCGCGGATCAGCCGCGCGCGCTCGCCGGTGCCCTCTCCCACGAGAAAGGGATGCGCGCCGCGAGCAGCCATCGACCAGACCTCGACCACCCGGTCGACGTCCGCGTCCCGATAGGCGCGAATCACGCCTTGGGGAGCTCGATCTCGGGGTCCTCGGCGCGGCGCTTGTACAGGATCGCCGTGCGGCCGATGGTGCCAGCCACTGCGCAGCCCGTCGCCTGCGAGACCTCGGCGGCAGCCTCCTTGATGGACAGGGGCGCGTTCTCGCCGCACTTCATCTTGATCAGCTCGTGATCCTCGAGCGCGTCGGTGACATGACCGACGAGGGCCTCGGACACGCCGGCGGCCCCGACGAGCACGACGGGCTTGAGATGGTGCGCCAGGGCTCGCAGATGGCGCTTCTGCTTTCCAGTGAGCTCCACTGAGCCTCCTTTGGCGCCGCAGGTAGCCGAATCCCCCGGTTCTGTCGATGTCGCGGGACGCACGCGGCGCCTAGGACTCGCCCCCGCTGCGGCGGTTGAGGCGGTACATCACCTCGTCCTCGCGATCGAACCAGGCCGTGAGCTGGGCCTCGCGCGCCTCGTCGGTGAGCAGCACCTCGCGGCCGAGCTGGCGGGCCCGCTCAGCGACGTTCGAGAGGATCATGCCCGCGGAGACGCTGACGTTCAGCGACTGAGCGAAGCCCCGCATCGGGATCTGCACCACGCCCTCCGCAGCCGCCCGCGCCGCATCGCTCACGCCCACGAGCTCGGCGCCGAACCACAGACAGATGCGGCGGTCGACCGGCACCTCGGCCGGGGTGACCGCACCGTCCCCGAGGTCCGCGATCCAGATCTCGTAGCCCGCGGCGCGAATCGCCTCGACCGCGTCGTCGGCATTGGCGTGCTCGTAGATCTCGAGCCAGCGCTCGGCACCGCGCGCGGCCCCCTTGCTGGGCTTGAAGTGGCCCTCGACCAGGTGGACCCGGTGGATGCCCAGGGCATCGGCGGTCCGCATCACCGCGCTCACGTTGTGGCGGTGATGGAGCGCCTCGATGGCCACACAGACCCGATCGAGGCGCGCGAGGAGGTTGTCGCGGATACGCTGGCGTCGCTCGTCCATGGCGCCGGGTAACGCGCGGGCCGCGCCTACTCCACGGGGATTCCGAGCGGACGCTCGGGTGGCTCGGTCACGGGCGGCGCCGGGTCGGGCACTGGCTCCGGCTCGGAAGCCTCGAGCTCGTGGCGCTCGACGACTTCGCCGTCTCCCCAACCCGATCCGACGTCCCAGCCCGCGTTCCAGCCTTCGGGGGCCTCGAACTCCTCGGGCCGCTGCGAGTAGTACACGCCCTCGTGGACCCAGTAGCCCTCCTGCCAGCCATTCCCGTCGAACCAGCCGGGCACCCACACGTGCTCGGCCTTGTCCTCGATCGGCTTCCAGAATCCCGAGTGGTACACGCCATCCGCGTCGAAGTATGCGCCCTGCCACGCGAAACCATCGCGGTACATCGGCCGCCAGAAGCCGTCGACGTACACCTCGCCGTCCCAGAACCCGGGCTCCCAGGTGTAGCCCTCGGGTCCGGGATCCCGAGGGCGCCAGTGACCGGGAACGTACGTGCCGTCCTCGAGGTACTGCCCCTCGACCCACTGCCAGTCGCCATCCTCGCGGGTCTGCGAGCGGTAGTAGCCCTCGACGTAGTAGTCCGAGTACCAGTAGCCGGGGACGTAGACGTAGCCGCGAGGCGGCGCGCCCATCGGCGCCCAGTAGCCGGGATGCCAGAAGCCGTCCCAATAGCCGGGCATCCACACCCAGCCGGCTCGAGGATGCGGCGTCCACCCGTCGATCCACGCGAGCGTGCCCCACCCGCTGTGGATCACGATGTACGTGCCGTACTGCCAGCGCCAGTAGGGATGCACGTACCAGCGGCTGTACCAGCCGTGGTAGGTCCACCGCCACGGCAGCGGCCCGGAAGCGTAGGGGCAGTCGTCGACATAGCCGGGCGAGGGTCGCCCGTAGCGATGGTCGTCGACCTGGTAGCCGCCGCGGTTTGGCAGGTTGGGGTCCGCGAAGCCGACCTCTTCGGGGAACAGCTCGATCACCTTGGGCGGCACCTTCGTGTCCAGCGGGCGAGCGCTGTTCACCGGCGGTGGCACGGCCTGGGGATCGACGTGCGGGGCCAGGTCACTGCGTGGCGGCGGCGCCGTGCGTGGCTCCCCGAGAGGCGAGCCCGACACGGCACTCGGGAACGTGGACCGGTCGGCCGGCGGAGCACCGGTCGGAGCCATCTCGACAGGCCGCGCGGGGGCCGGATGGAGCGGGTGCGACGGTGCGGTCTGGCGCGGCGGCGCGGGCGCCGGCG
>SBGO01000730.1 GCA_006226565.1 Deltaproteobacteria bacterium
GCCTTGGCCTTGGCCTCCGCCTCGGCCTTCTTCTTGTCGGCCTCCGCCTTGGCCTTGGCCTCCGCCTCGGCCTTCTTCTTGTCGGCCTCCGCCTTCGCCTTGGCCTCCGCCTCGGCCTTCTTCTTGTCGGCCTCCGCCTTGGCCTTGGCCTCCGCGTCGACGGCCGGCGCCTCGGTCGGCTTGGCCTCCGCCGGGGCGGGCGTCGGAATGGGCGGCGCCGCCTCGACCTCGTCCTCCTCTTCCCGGAGCTCCTCAGGGAGCTCCTCGTCCTCCGCCTCGGCGAGCGCGTCCGCGACGGGCGGCGCGACCTCGACGGGCTCGGGCTTCGGCGGCAGGGGCGCGAACACCTCCTTCGTCGCCGGCACGCGCGCGGGCGCCTCGGGCTTCGACGGCTCCGGCCGTCGCTCCACCGGCGGCGCGCCCTTCTTCTTGCCGCGCAGCAGCAGCAGGACGACCAGCAGCGCCGCCGCGACCGCGATGGCCACGATGATCACCGTGGTGCTCGTTCCGATACCACCCGGATCCATGCGCCTTCCTCCCGACCTGAACGGCCTCGTCACGCGTGGGGGCATGTCCTACATTGCCTGTCGCCCCCACGCAACCACTGTCCACCCCGCGGCCGGCGCGTCGTCCGGTTCCCAAACCGGCGGCGAGCGTGGATAATCCGGCCGTGTCATCCCGCCCGACCGTCGCGGCGTTGCTCGCCTGCCTCGCCCTCGCCGCCGGCCCGGCCGACGCCTCGGCGCACCCGCTCACCGTGCGCGCCCACACCCGCGTCACCCTGACCCTCGATCGGCGCCCGGACGGCGTCGTCGTCCGCGGGCGCCTCGTCGACGACCAGGGCCTCGCCGTCCCGCTCGAGGAGGTCCAGCTCGATCTCCCCGGCTACCCGACCCAGACGCGCATCACGAACGCGGACGGCGCCTTCGAGGTCGCCATCGACGGGCGAGACCTCTCGCTCCTCGAGGCCAGCCGCGGCCGCCAGCTCCCGTGGACCCTCCGCTACCACGGCGACCGCGTCTACGGCGCCTCTCTAGAGGAAGGCGTCCTCGACCTCCACCGCGTGCCGACCCGCCTCGTCGTCACCCTCGCGCCCGAGGTCGTGACCCTCGACCAGAGCGAGATCCGGGTCCACGTCGACGCCTACGGCAACAACCTCCCCATCCCCGACGCCGAGGTGCGCGTGCGCGTCGGGGACGGCACCGAGCTCGTGGGCCGCACCGGCAGCGCCGGCCGCTCGACCTTCCTCATCCGCGCCGGCCTCCTCGGGAGCCCCGGCCGCTACGACGTCCACGCGCGCTTCCTCGGCGACCACCTCTACAGCCCGGCCGACGCCGAGGCGACCCTCCGCGTCCTCCTCCCGGCGCGCGTGACCCTCCGCGTCGGCCGTGAGGGCGACGTCCATACCGGCCGCTACCGCTTCAGCGGGCGCCTCGCCGACGCCGACGGCCCGCTCGCCGGCGCGACCGTCGCCATCCTCGCCACCCCGGCCGGCAACCCCGACGCGGCGCCCCTCGTCCAGATCCTCGCCACCACCCACGCCGACGGCATCTACCTCGACGCCATCCCCGCCGAGACGCTCTTCGAGGGGCTCGACCCGACGCGCGAGACGTCGCCGCGTGAGCTCGACGTCCGCGCCGTGTTCAGCCCGGGCGACGGTCGCCACCAGGGCGCCATCAGCCTCCCGGTCCGCATCCACGTCCCGCCGCCGCCGGGGGTGCCGACGCGCTGGTATCTCGTCGGGCTGGCGATCGTCTTCGGCATCCTGCTGCTCGCGCAGGCCGTGCGCCACCGCGTGCTGTCGGCGTTCTGGGAGCGCCTCCGCGCGGTGCGACCCGAGCGCCCCCGCGTCCTCCCCGACGACGCCGCGGAAGACGACGACCCGCCCTTCGTCGTCGCCGCCTCGGGCGGGCGCTCGCCGCGGCTCGACCACATCGCGGGCGTGGTCGTCGACGCCCACAGCGAGGCGCTCCTGGTCGGCGCCTACGTGACGCTCACCCCCGCGGACGGCGGCGACCCGCTCGTGGTCCGCTGCGGCGCGAACGGTCGCTTCGACCTCGGCCCGCTGCCGGCCGCGCGCTACCGCCTCCACGTCGAGGCCGCGGACTACCTGGCGCGCGAGGTGGCCCTCACCCTGCCCCACGACGGCGACCTCGACGGCGCGACCTTCGCCCTCGTCTCCATCCGCCGGCGCGTCCGCGACACCTACGTCCGCGCCGTGATGCGCTTCGGGTCGACGCTCTCGTGGGGCGTCGACACCCCGCGCGAGGCCTTCTTCAACGCGCGCCGCACCATCGCGCCGGACGAGCAGGCGCTCCTCGAGCTGCGCCAGCTCGTCGAGGGCGCCTGGTTCTCCGAGCGCCCGGCCACCGTCGACGACGCGGCCCGTGCCCGACGTCTCCTCCGGATCCTGGAGGCGCGATGAGCCCCGCTCGCCGGGCCGCGCTCGCGCTCGCCGTGACGTCGGCGCTCGCCACGAGCGTCACCGCCGCCGCGCCCACGGCCGACTACGACCTCGACGCCACCGCCTGGAACGCGGTCGGCTACCTCGTCACGACCGGCACCGAGGCCCGCGTCGACGTCGAGCCCACCGCGGCGCTGGACCTCTCTCAGCTGCGCCCGGACGAGGTCCTGCTCTGGCTCTACCCGCAGAGCGAGCTCCCGGTGGCCGACCTGTCGGCCTTCGTGGACGACGGCGGGCACCTGATCCTGGCCGACGACCAGGGATCCTCGGCCCCGCTGCTCGCCGCCTTCGGGATCGAGCGCGCTCCCGCGCCGCCGGCCTCCCACCGGCGCTGGTTCGAGGGCCAGGACGGGCTCCCGGTCCTGTCGCCGGCCGGCGATCACTTCCTCTTCTTCAACGTCGACGAGATCGTCGCCAACCACCCCGCCGCCCTCACCGGCGCCGGGAGCCCCATCCTCTCCTTCGACGGCGGCGACGCCCACCTCGTCGTCGAGCGCCGGGTCGGGGCCGGCGGCGCGCTCCTCGCCATCGGGGACCCGTCGATCTTCCTCAACCAGATGCTGCGCCGCTTCTACGGCAACAAGCAGTTCGCCGCGAACGTGATGCGCGTCTACTGCGAGCACGAGCCCTGTCGGCTGCGCCTGCTGCTCCCGGACACGACCGTCAGCGGCCACTACACCGGAGGGCTCGGCCGCTTCGGCGCCCTCCCCCGCCTCTTCGAGCGCGCCGCCACCGCCATCAACGACGCCCTCGCCGCGCTCAACTCGACCCTGACCGAGCCGCCGTGGTCGGTCTCCATCGCGCTCCTGCTGGCGCTGGTCGCGGCCATGCTGCTCGCCCTCGCCCTGGCCGCCTGGCGTCGCCCGGTCGAGGCCCCGGCGCTCGCGGTCGGCGTCCCCGCCCGCTCCCCCATCGTGGCCGAGGCCATCGGCCTGGCCGCGGTCCGCTCCGACGCGGACTTCTCGGCGCTCGCCCTGGCCCTGGCCGAGCAGGCCGAGCACCTGCTGGAGACCCGGTCCATCGAGGACTGGGTCGCCGGTCACCGTCGCCTCCCCCGCGGGGAGACCACCGAGAGCCTCCACCTCTTGCGTCACGCGGTGTTGCGCGTCAAACGCGACACCGCTAGCCTGCGATCCCGGCAGCCGCCGGCCATCTCCGCCGAGCGCTTCGTCCGCTTCTACGAGGACGTCCAGACGCTCGCGCGCTTCGGGAACCCGCGCCGGTGACGCCGGCCGCTCGCCCCGTCGACCCGTTGTCACGCCAGGAGCTCCATGCCCGCACCCGATAGCGGCTACACCGGCACCGAACGCGGCGCCGCTCCGCCCTCCGAGGAGGCGCAGCGGGCGCTGATGCTCAAGCAGGCCGTCGCGAGCGAGATCGCCAAGGTCTACATCGGCGACGTCCGCACCACCGACCTCCTGCTCGTCGCGCTGCTCGCCCGCGGCCACGTGCTCCTCGAAGGCGTCCCCGGCATCGCCAAGACGACCCTCATCAAGACCTTCGCGCGCACCCTCGGCTGCCGCTTCTCGCGGGTCCAGTTCACCCCCGACCTGCTGCCGGCCGACATCACCGGCACCTACGTGCTCGATCTGCGCGACAGCACCTTCGTCCTCCGCAAGGGGCCGATCTTCGCCAACATCGTCCTCGCCGACGAGATCAACCGCGCCCCGGCCAAGACCCAGAGCGCGCTGCTCGAGGCGATGCAGGAGAACCAGGTCACCATCGAGGGGCAGACCCAGGAGCTGCCGACCCCCTTCGTGGTGCTCGCGACCCAGAACCCGGTCGAGCAGGAGGGCGTCTACCTCCTCCCCGAGGCGCAGGTCGATCGCTTCCTCTTCAAGGTCGTCCTCGGCTACCCGACCTACGAGGAGGAGCGGCGCGTCCTGATGACCTACAACGTGCCGGTCCCCGACGTGGACACGGTGCTGTCGCCCGAGGACATCCACGCGATGGCCGCCGCCGCCGAGCGCGTCTACATCGCGCCGAGCCTGCTCGACTACATCGTCCGCCTCGTCCAGCACACGCGCACCCACCAGGCGGTGCTCCTCGGCGCCTCGCCGCGCGCCTCCCTGGCGCTGATGCGCTGCGCCAAGGCGCTGGCCTTCCTCCACGGGCGCGACCACGTCCTCCCCGACGACGTGCGGAGCCTGATGGCGCCCGTGCTGAACCACCGCATCATCCTGTCGCCCGAGGCGGAGCTCGACCAGGTCTCGGTGAACGAGGTCCTCGCCGAGTGCCTCGCCGCGGTCCCCTACAACCGGGAAGCCTGAGCGCCCCGCCATGCTGGAGACGCCCTCCCCGCGCGGACCGCGCCTCGCCCTCAGCGAGCGGGGTCGCCTCGTCGGGCTGACGGCGCTGACGTGGACGGCGGTCGGGCTCATCGCGAGCCTCCCCGTGGTCACGGCGCTCGGCCTCCTGCCCGCGACCCTCCTCATCTGGGGCTTCGTGCGGGCCCGGGTCGCGCGCCAGCGGCTCGAGGACCGCGGGCTCCAGCTCCGCCTCGACCCCGGGGCGGAGATCCGCACCGTGACCGGGCGGACCGTCGTGCTCGAGGCGCGCCCGCGCGTCACCCCCGGGGTCGACGTCCACGGGCTCGAGCTCGAGCCCGGCGTGACCGCCCCGACCCACGCGCGCGTCGTCCCCACCGACGAGGACGGCGTCTTCGAGGTCCACGTCGCGAGCCCGCGGGTCGGCCACGCCTGGATCCAGGGCTTCCAGGTGAAGGCGACGGTCGTCGGCGGTCTCTTCGAGGTGCGCGTCTGGGTCGCGACGCCCGTCGCCGTCGAGGTGCTCCCGCGCCACTTCCCCCTGCGCTCCGACGCGAGCCTGCGCGCCACGCGCGCCTCGATGCAGGAGCACAGCGACGTGGCGTACCGGCGCCGGCCCGGCCTCGGGCTCGAGATCCGCGAGCTCCGCGACTTCCAGGCCGGGGACCCCTTCAAGCACATCGCGTGGTCGGCGAGCGCCCGCCGCGGCAAGCTCATCTCGCGCGAGTTCGAGTCCGATCTCGCGCTCTCGACCTGGATCCTCGTCGACTGCTCGCCCTCGATGTTCTGGGGGCGGCCCGGCGACGCCCGCATCGACTACGCCATCGAGACGGCCTACAACCTCGCCTCGGTGCTCATCGCCAAGCGCGACCGCGCCGGCCTCCTCGTCCACGACGACAAGATCCGCCTCGTCGTGAAGCCGGGCGCGGGGCCGGGGCAGCTCACGCGCATCGTCAACGCCCTGACCGAGGTGCCCCACCTCGTCCACGACGACCGCACCGAGCTCACCGACCGCGAGCTGGTCGAGCGCGTGGCGCGCTGGTTCACCGCGCAGCGGCGGCAGTCCTTCGCCCTCCCCGCCGGCCTCATCCAGGCGGGCAGCCCGCGCCTGAGCCACTACGACGAGGCGCGTCTCATCGAGGCGGCGCAGGAGGTCCTGCAGGAGGTCGCCCTCGAGGCCCGGCGGGCGCCGCTCATCCCCTTCGACGGCTACGCGGCGGACTACCAGCGCTCGGTGCTGCGGGCCTTCTGCCGCCACGTCGGCATCCCGCTGCCCGTGGACCCCACCCTCCGCCCCGGCGGGCAGGCGCGCGGGCTCGAGGCGGCGGTCGAGGCGGTGATGGCCTCGCGCGGCGGGCCGCACACGATGGTGTCGATCAGCGACTTCTTCACCGCCGACGACGTGAACGCCCTGCGCAGGGTCGCGGTCGCGGCCCGTCGGCGCCACCACTCGTTGCTCGTCCTCTGCCCCGACCACCAGGGCTTCGACCTGGCCGACGCTGACCCCGAGGATCGGCTACAGCACGCGATCATCGACGTGGAGCGGCTGCGCGTGCGCCAGAACCTGACCCTCGCCCAGACGGTGCTCAAGCCCGCCGGCGCGGTCTTCCTCTCGGTCGGCCCCGAGGACGCCCTCGCCCGCATCCTCGCGCGGCTCAGGCAGGTGGCCTGAGGCTCAAGCTCGCTGACTACCGCGATCAGTGCTTGCGCTTGAGGGCCTTCCACTGGCCCTCGACGTCCGGGCGCTCGCCGCGGAGCCAGGCGTCCGCCGCGTCGTCGAGGAAGGCGTTGCGCAGCTCGCCGCGCGCCATCACCTCGACGTCGCCGAAGCGGTGGGGCTGCCAGTCGAGCGGCAGGAGCAGCTCGCGGTGGCTCTCGAAGAACTCGCCCAGGTACCAGTCGAGGAAGTCGAAGCAGACGTCGACCCCGTCGGTCATCGACATGCCCGTGTACTTCTCGCGGACGATCGCACACTCCATCGTGTAGACGAAGGTCCGGTCGGGCGTCGCCAGCGTGACGGCGGCGCTGGGGTTGTCCCCGAGGCGCGCGGCCTCGACGGTGATGCGCTCGCCCCGGAGGCCCGCGGCGTGCCGCTCCTTCAGGGCGTCGATGATACGGGCCTTGTCGGCCGGCTCGAGCAGGGGCTTCGTCATAGCTGGGCGACCCTAAGCACGGTTGGAGCGTGGGCGAGAGCGGCGCGCCGGCTCGGCCCGAAATCGGGCCGCGAACGGCGCGGGAGGGCTCCCACCGTCACACCTGGTCGCCGTCGAGCTGGCCGCACGCGGCGCCGATGTCCTCACCCTTCGAGTAGCGGATGGTGACCGTGTAGTCGGCGTCCTTCAGGACCGCGCCGAAGGCCTCGACGGCGTCGTTGGTCGGCCGCGCGTAGGGCGCGCCGGGCCACGGGTTGAAGGGGATGAGGTTCACCTTGCAGCGGACGCCCGTGAGCAGCTTCACGAGGCGCCGCGCGTCCTCGCGGGTGTCGTTCACCCCCGCGAGCATGACGTACTCGACCGTGATGCGCCGGCGCGGGGGCAGCGGGAAGGCGCGGAGCGCCGCCACGAGCTGGTCGATGTCCCACACCTTGTTGATGGGGATGACGCTGGTCCGCTGGGCGTCGTAGGAGGCGTTCAGGCTCACGGCGAGGTTCACCGGCACGTCGTGGCCGAGGCGCGCGATCTTCGGCACGACCCCGCTCGTCGAGACAGTGATGCGCCGGCTCGAGAAGTTCGCGCCGTGCTCGTCCATGAGGATGCGCAGCGACTTCACGACGTTGTCGTAGTTGTCGAGCGGCTCGCCCATCCCCATGTAGACGATGTTGGTGACGCGCTCGCCCTCGTCCGTGCCGGTGCCGAGGACCTCCTGGGCCCAGAGCACCTGGTCGACGATCTCGGCCGCGCTGAGGTTGCGCCGCATCGGCATCCGCGCCGTGAGGCAGAAGCGGCAGCCGATCTTGCAGCCGATCTGCGAGCTCACGCACTGCGTGATGCGGTCCTCCATCGGGATGAGCACCGACTCGAGGCGGTCCCCGGCGGCGGTCCTGAAGAGGAGCTTGCGCGTCCCGTCGGCCGCCGTCTTGACGTCCTCGAGCGCGAGCCCGCCGACCCGCGCCGTCCCCTCGAGCCGCGTCCGCAGCTTCTTCGAGAGGTTGGTCATGGCGCCGACCTCGCGCGCCCGCTTCTGGTGCAACCACTGGAAGATCTGGTCGCCCCGGAAGCGGGACTCGCCCAGCTCCTCCCGAACCCAGGCCGAGAGCTCCTCGCGCGTCATCGACTTGAGGTCGACCCTGGAGTCGAGCTCCGCGGCGACGTCGGACACGGAAGCGAGGAGAGGCGGGATCGGGAGGGGCTGGCTCATGGCGAGAGTTCTACTTCCGCTCGAAGCAGCTGAAGAAGTAAGCGGTCTCGAAAGCGGCGGTCTCGGGGGCGTCCGAGCCGTGGGAGGCGTTCTCGCCGATGCTCGTGCCGTAGCGGCCGCGCACGGTGTCCGGGCCGGCCTTGGTGGCGTCGGTCGGGCCCATCAGGTCACGCCACTTCTGGATCGCGCCCTCGGCCTCCAGGATCATCAGCACCACCGGACCCGAGGTCATGAACTCGACCAGCTCGGGGAAGAAGGGGCGCTCGGCGTGGACGTAGTAGAAGCCCTCAGCCTGGGGCTTGGTGAGGCGGGTCTTCTTCATCGCGGCGATGTTGAAGCCGGCGGCCTCGATCATCGCGATGATGTTGCCGCTGTTGCCGGCCTTGACGGCGTCCGGCTTGACGATGGCGAGGGTCTGCTGAAGCGACATCGGTTCTCTCCTGAGGTTTCGGCGACGCCTTCGTCGCCAGGTCCGCGCCCGCCGCGTGGCGGGGCGAGGTTATACGAAGGGGCCCCACCGAGATTTCGGTGAGGCCCCGTCGAGTGAAGGTCGAATCAGAGCAGGCTCTTGAGAGTCGTGCCCATCTCCGAGGGGTTCGGCGACATCCGCACGCCCGCGGCCGTCAGCGCCTTCTCCTTCTCGGCCGCCGTGCCCTTGCCGCCCGAGATGATGGCGCCGGCGTGGCCCATGCGCTTGCCCTTCGGCGCGGTCTTGCCCGCGATGAAGCCGACGATGGGCTTGGTGAAGTGCTCCGAGATCCAGGCCGCGGCCTCTTCCTCGGCGCTGCCGCCGATCTCGCCGATCATGATGACGGCGTGGGTGTCGTCGTCGTTCTGGAAGGCGGACAGGGTGTCGATGAAGTTGGTCCCGTTGAGCGGGTCACCGCCGATGCCGACGCAGGTCGACTGGCCGATGCCGAGGGCGCTGAGCTGCCCGACGGCCTCGTAGGTGAGCGTGCCCGAGCGCGACACGACGCCGACGTGGCCCACCATGTGGATGTGGCCCGGCATGATGCCGATCTTGCACTGACCCGGGGTGATGACGCCGGGGCAGTTCGGCCCGACGAGGCGGGTCTTCGGGTAGTCGCGCAGGAAGGTCTTCGCGCGCATCATGTCGAGGACCGGGATGCCCTCGGTGATGCCGACGACGAGCTCGATGCCCGCGGCCGCGGCCTCCATGACGCCGTCCGCGGCGAACGGCGGCGGCACGAAGACGGCGGCGGCGTTGGCGCCCTGCTGGGCGACGGCCTCGGCGACGGTGTCGTAGATCGGGACGCCGTCGAAGGTCTGCCCACCCTTGCCCGGGACGACGCCGGCGACCACGTTGGTCCCGTACTCGATCATCTGGCGGGTGTGGAAGGCGCCGGCGCTGCCGGTGATGCCCTGGACGACGAGGCGCGTGTTGGAATCGACGAAGATGGCCATGTCCGTTTTCCTCCTCAGGCCTTGGCCGCCGCGGCGGCGACAGCCTTCTCCGCGCCGTCGGCCATGGAGTCCGCGCTGATGATCTCGAGGCCGCTCTCCTTCAGGATCTGCTTGCCGAGATCGACGTTGGTGCCCTCGAGGCGCACCACCAGGGGCACGTCGAGGTTGAGCGTGCGCGCCGCCTCGACGAGCCCGCTCGCGATGGTGTCGCACTTCATGATGCCGCCGAAGATGTTCACGAAGATGGCCTGAACGTGGTCGGCCATCAGGATGCGGAACGCCTCGGTGACCTTCTCGACCGTCGCGGACCCGCCGACGTCCAGGAAGTTCGCCGGCTCGCCGCCGAAGTACTTCAGGATGTCCATGGTCGCCATGGCCAGGCCGGCGCCGTTGACGAGGCAGCCGATGGTGCCGTCGAGCTTGATGTAGCTGAGGTCGTACTTCGACGCGGCGACCTCGCTCGGCTCCTCCTCGGTCAGGTCGCGCAGGTCGGCGACGTTCTGGTGCCGGTAGAGCGCGTTCGAGTCGAAGTTGAGCTTGGCGTCGAGGGCGATGACGGTCTCGGCCGAGGTCACCACGAGCGGGTTGATCTCGAGGAGGCTGCAGTCGAGCGAGGTGAAGGCCTCGTAGAGCCCGGTGACCATCTTGGTGAGGTTCCGGGTGAGCTTCTGGGAGAGCCCGAGCTTCGCCCCGGCGTTCCGGAGCTGGAAGGGCTGCACGCCGACGGCCGGCGAGACGTGGACCTTGACGATGGCGTCGGGGTTCTCGGCCGCGACCTCCTCGATCTCGGTGCCGCCCTCGGTCGAGAGCATGATCGTGATCCCGCCGGTCGCCCGGTCGATCACCATCCCGAGGTAGAGCTCGCGCGCGATGTCGACGCCCTCCTCGATGTAGATGCGGTTGACGGTCTTGCCCTCGGGGCCGGTCTGCTTGGTGACCAGCGTCATCCCGAGCATCTGCTTGGCGAGGGTCTCGACCTCCGCCTTGCTCTTGGCGAGCTTGACGCCGCCGGCCTTGCCACGCCCGCCGGCGTGGATCTGGGCCTTGACCACCCAAATGGGCCCGCCGAGGGAGTCCGCGGCCGCGCGGGCCTCCTCGACGTTGAACGCGACGCGCCCCTCCGGGACGGGGATGGCGAACTGCTTCAGCAGCGCCTTCGCTTGATGTTCGTGGATGTTCATCCGCGGTGTCCTGGCTCGAGAGAAGTCGATGGCTCGGTGGGATCGCGCTCGAGCGTGCGAGCCTCAGCGATTGGCCCGTGCGGAGTCGCGATCCGAACGCCCTGGAGCGGCGGCAAGGGCGTCATCGCCCCCGAGCGTCCAGCGGGCTCGTTACCGAGTCGGCCCCCCGACGTCAAGGCGAAGCTCCGGCCAGGCCGGCCTGGCCGGCCTGTGACACCGCTCTGCGGGGCCCAGGGGCGGGGCTGGACCGGGTCGGTGCGTTGACACCTCGGGGCCCCATGCATAAGTGAAGGTCGCCCCCCAACCCGCTGGTGCTCCCATGAACGGCTCGCTCAAGATCTTCTCTGGCCGCTCCCACCCCCACCTTGCCCAGAAGATCGCGAGGATCCTGGACATCCCCGTCGGCAAGTCGCACGTCACGCGCTTCTCGAACGAGAACCTGATGGTTCAGATCGACGAGAACGTGCGTGGGGCCGACGTCTTCGTGATCCAGACCTCCGCCCCGCCGGTGAACGAGGGGCTCGTCGAGCTGCTCATCACCATCGACGCCCTGCGCCACGCGTCGGCGGAGCGCATCACCGCCGTGATGCCCTACTTCCCGTACGTCCGCTCGGACAAGAAGGACAAGCCGCGCATCTCCATCACGGCGCGCCTGATGGCCGACCTGCTCCAGACGGCCGGCGCGGACCGCGTGTTGACGATGGACCTGCACGCGCCGCAGATCCAGGGCTTCTTCCGGGTGCCGGTGGACCACCTCCAGGCGATCCCGATCATCGCCGACTACCTCCAGCGCCGGGACCTCTCGAACCACGTCCTCGTGGCCGGCGACGCGAGCGAGGCCAAGGACGTCGGCCGCTACGCGAACCGCCTCCGGCTGCCGATGGCCATCATCGACAAGCGCCGCTACGACGACTCCGAGCAGGCCAAGGCGGCCCACCTCATCGGCGACGTGCGGGGCAAGCACGCGATCATCGTCGACGACGAGGTGGCGACGGGCGGGACCCTGATGGAGGCGGCTGCCTTCCTGAAGGAGCAGGGCGCGGAGAGCGTCATCGCCGCCTTCACCCACGCCGTGCTCTCCGGGACCGCCGTCGAGCGCGTCGACGCCTCGGTCATCGAGCAGCTCGTCTTCACCGACACCATCCCGCTGCAGGGCAAGGAGTCGAAGAAGTTCGAGGTCATCAGCGTCGCCGAGGTCTTCGCCAAGGCGATCCGCCGCATCCACAAGGGCGACTCGATCTCCGACCTCTTTCACTAGGCGCGCGCGGCGTCGCCGCGGCCCGCGCGGTCGGGTCGCGTCGCGCCGCTCAGAAGCCGACGCCGAGGGAGAAGGTGAGCTGTGACTCGAGGGCCCGCTTCGCGAGCGGCTCGTCCTCGGCCCACAGCGGCTTGGTCCACGCGGCGCGCAGCTTGACCGGCCCGAGCGCGGCGCGGATCGCCAGCTCGCCGTTGACGGTGATGACGCTGTCGGCGAGGCCGTGGCGCTCGGGGAGGAGCTTCACGACCCCGAGGGCGAGGCCGAGCTCGGGCGTGATCGGCCCCGGCAGCGGGAGGTCCACCGAGAGGCCGGCCTGGCCGCCGGCGAAGTCCATCGGCGCCGCGGGATCGGGGGCGCTGAGGTAGGCGTCGAGCTCGACCGCGAAGGACAGGAGCGACTCGATGCCGTAGGTCAGCCGGAGCCCGCCGACGGTCGCCGTGTCGCCGCTCGAGAAGCGCGGCCCGACGCCGGCGTAGAGCGCGGTCCCGCCGGCGTGGGCCTCGGTGGGGGCGAGAGAGAGCGCGACGAGCGCGGCGGCGATGGGGGCGAGGATCCGGGAGCGCATGACGCGTCCTCCGCACGAGCGATGAGGTCCTGGCGCCACGACGCCGGCGCTCCGATGATATTCACCTCCCGGTGAGCGCGTCCCCTCCCATGTGCGGCCGCGATCTCCCGAAGCCGGGGTGGGAGGCCCTCCGGCGGCGGCCCCGCGCGGCGCGGGCCCGCCGAAAACGAGGCCGAGATACCGCTGGGTGTTGCACCGCGGCCGCCTTCACCGCAGGATCCTCCCGGGTGGGTCCGCGGCGCGGCCGGGGACCGCCGATCGCAGCGAACGACAAGGCCCCGGACTTGAACCCACGCTCCCTCACGCGCACCGTCCTCACCTCGATCGCGGCCCTGGCCCTGGTCGGGGCCGACGCCGCGGGGGCGCGGGCGGCCTTCGGCCCGGACAGCGCAGACGCCTTCGGGGCGGCCACCGGGGCGCCGACCTCGGGCGCGCGCTGGGTCGATCTCGAGGGCGACGGCGACCTCGACCTGGTCCTCGACACCGAGGCCGCCACGGTGACGCGCCTGGCCGTGGGCGGGACCCTCGTGGCCGCGGGCGAGCTGGCCGCCACGGCGGCGCCCGTCGGCGTCGCGCTCGCGGACTACGACGCCGACGGGCGCGTCGACCTCGCGCGCGCCCTCCCCGGTCGGATCGAGCTGTACCGCAACGCCGGCGGCACGACGCCGTTCGCCGGTACGCCGACGCTGCTCATCCGCAGCGGGGCCTGCGGCGCCCCGGGCGACCCGCCGAACGGCCGCTGCACGGCGATCGCGGGCTTCTCCCCGACGGGCCTGGCGTGGGTCGACGTGAACGCCGACGGCTGGCTCGACCTCCTCGTCTCCGACGGCGGGGCGCCACGCGTCTTCGTGAACCCCGCGGACCCGGGCGGCGGCACGTCGTTCCCCGCCAGCGTGGCCGCCTTCCCCGCGAGCACGGCGACCGCGGGCGGCGCCGTCGCGGCCGCCGACTGGGACCTCGACGGCGACGTGGACGTGGTCCTCCCCGCCACCGCCGCCCCCGACGTGTGGCTGGCCGGCACCCTCCCCTTCGTCCCCGTGGCCGCCCCCAACTTCGCCGTGGCCGCGCCGCGCGCTCGCTCGCTCCTCTGCGACCTCGACGGAGACGGTCGCCTCGATCTCTTCCGCGCCGGCGCGGGCCTCGACGAGACCGTCGCCGGCGAGACGCCGGGGCGCGTCTTCTGGGGCAGCGCCTCGGGCGCGTTCCTCCCCATCACCAGCGGCGACCCGGAGCCCGGTCTCTCCCCGGCCGAGCCGGCCCTCGCCGCCGCCTGTGGCGACGTCGACCGCGACGGCGACCTCGATCTCGTCGTGGTCGGCGCCTGGGGCGTGCGCGTCTATCTCGGTCAGCGCGAAGACGGCTCGCCCCGACACTTCGAGGAGGACCTCACGACCGGGCTCCCCGCGGGGCTGGTCGACGTCCGCGACGTCTCCCTCGTCGACGTCGACGGGGACGGGGACCTCGACCTCGATCTCGCGACCGGCTCGGGCCACCGCCTCTTCCTGAACACGCCCACGGGCAGCGGCGGCCACCTCACCGTCGAGGTCGTGGTCCCGGTCGGGGCCTGCACGCCGTCCGACACCACCGGCGTGCGCGCCGACATCGGCGCGGTCGTGCTGCTCCGGCGGCCCGACGGCGGCGTGGCGGCGACCGCGGAGGTGACCGGCGGCAGCGGCTCGGCGAGCTCGTGGCGCCTCGACCTCCCCCTCGGGGACGGCGACCCGGACGCGACCTGGGAGCTGACCGTCCTCCCGCACGGCCGCGGCGTCGTGCCCCTCGCCGAGGCGCAGTACGTCCTCCCGGTCGTTCCGTCGGCGATCGACGGGATCCTGCGCGTCGGGCTCGGCGACGCCGACGGCGACGGCATCCCGGACGCGGACGAGCTCCTCGACGCCGACGCGATCCCGCTCGACCGCTACCCCGACCCCGACGACGTGGACGCGGACGGCATCCCGAACCGCCTCGACCGCGACAGCGACGGCGACGGCATCGAGGACGCCGTCGAGGCCGGCGACGCGACCCGCTGTACCCCCGCGGCGGACGCGGACGCCGACGGCGTCCCGGACTATCTGACGCCGCCCGACTCGGACGACGACGGGCTCGACGACATCGTCGAGGGGCTCCGGGGGACCGATCCGGGCTCGCCCGACACCGACGGCGACGGGCTCGACGACGGGGACGAGGTCGCGCTCGGGACCGATCCCCGGGACGCCGACACGGACGACGACGGGCTCCGCGACGGCGACGAGGTCGCGGGCACCGGTCCCCTCGCCGCCTACGGGCCGACCGATCCCAAGGCGCCCGACAGCGACGGCGACGAGATCAACGACGGCGTCGAGGTCGGCGTATACACGCCCGTTCCCGGCAACCCCACCGCCCCCTACGGCTACCTCGGGACCGACGTCGACGGGCTCACCTGGCGGCCCGACCTCGAGCCCTCGACGAAGACCGATCCGACCTCCGCCGACACCGACGGCGGTGGCATCCCCGACGGCGTCGAGGACAAGAACCACAACGGCCGCGTCGACTTCCTCGAGAAGGACCCCAACCACCGCTCCGACGACGACAGCGACGGTGACGGCCTCCTCGACATCAACGAGCTGGCGCTCGGCAGCGATCGCTTCGAGGTCGACACCGACGGAGACGGCATCGAAGACGGCGACGAGGTGGCCGCGGGCAACCCCGCGACCTTCGACCCCGGGCTCGACACCGACCCGGCCGACGCGGACAGCGACGACGACGGCCTCTCCGACGGCGACGAGCGCGACGGCACGGGCCCGCTCTCGGCGTGGGACCCGACCGATCCGCGCGACCCCGACAGCGACCACGACGGGCTCCCCGACGGCCTCGAGGTCGGTGTCGAGTACCCGGTCTTCGGCGGCATGAGCCCCACCGAGGGCCTGACCTTCGTCGGCACGGACACCAGCGCGGCGAGCTGGCGACCCGACGCGGATCCGGCGAGCATGACCGACCCCAACGTCGCCGACACCGACGGCGACGACCTCTCCGACGGGGTGGAGGACGCCGACCGCGACGGGAAGGTCACCGTCACGATCGGCGGGACCGGCACCAGCGGCAGCGGCGAGACCGATCCGAACGTCGCCGACACCGACGGCGACGACCTCTCCGATGGCGACGAGGTCGCGCGCGGCACCGACCCGCGCGACACCGACAGCGACGACGGCGGCGTCCCCGACGGGACCGAGGTCGCCTCCCTCCTCGACCCGACCGACGGCAGCGACGACGCGTACGTCGCCGACACCGACGGGGACGGCCTCGCCAGCGCGCGGGAGATCGAGCTCGGCACCGACCCGTCGGTGCGCGACACCGACGGCGACGGCATCGACGACGGCGACGAGCTCGCCGCCGGCGCCCCCGGCGTGCTCGACCCCGGCCTCGACACCGATCCCGTGGACGCGGACAGCGACGACGACGGCCTCCCCGACGGCGTCGAGCGCTTCGGCACCGGCCCCCTGGCGGCCTACGCGCCGACCGACCCGCTCGCCTGGGACAGCGACGCCGACGGGCTGCCCGACGGTCTCGAGGTGAGCGTGACCGCGCCGGTTCCCGGCGGAACGAGCGCCGGCGGGCGGAGCTTCGCCGGGACGAACACCGCCGCCGGCCACTTCAAGGCGGACGCCGATCCGGCGGGACAGACCGACCCGAACGACGACGACACCGACGACGACGGGCTCGTCGACGGCGACGAGGACGAGGACCGCAACGGCGCGGGCAGCGGCTTCTTCGGGGCCACCGGCACCGTCGGCTTCGGCGAGACCGACCCCGCCGACCCCGACACCGACGGGGACGGCCTGCAGGACGGGACCGAGCTGGGCGTCACCGTCCCCGGCGGGACCGGCACGGACCTGGCGGTCTTCGTCCCCGACGCCGACCCCTCGCGCACGACCGGGCCGAAGGACGTCGACAGCGACGACGGCGGCATGCACGACGGCGCCGAGGACACCAACCTCAACGGGCGCGTCGACGCCGGCGAGCACAACCCGCTCTTCCCCGACGACGACGATCGGGACGAGGACGGGCTCACCGACGCCGAGGAGGCGGCGGTCGGCACCGACCCGCGGGTGACGGACACCGACGGCGACGGGCTGTCGGACGGCGCGGAGCTGGCCCTCGGCGACCGCACCGTGCGGGACGCGGGCGACACCGATCCGCTCGACGCGGACACCGACGACGACGGGCTCCCCGACGGGACCGAGCGGCATGGCAGCGGGCCCCTCGAGCGCTTCGGCGCGACCGATCCCAACCGCGCCGACAGCGATGGGGACGGGCTCTGGGACGGGCTCGAGGTGGGCCTCGTGGCCGGCGTGCCCGGGGGCGCGACCCCCGCCGGCGTCGCCTGGACCGGGACCGACTTCGCGGCGGGCTTCGTCGCCGACGCCGACCCGACCAGCCGCACCGACCCCACCACGAAGGACACCGACCACGACGGGCTCGACGACGGCGACGAGGATCTCGACCACGACGGCGCCGCGGTCTACGTCATCGGCGGCACCGGGACGGCCGGGTCGGGCGAGACCGACCCGACCCGCGCCGACACCGACGGCGACTTCCTCTCCGACGGCGCCGAGGGGCCCTTCGACACCGATCCGCTCGACGTCGACAGCGACGACGGCGGCGTGGAGGACGGGGTGGAGGTCGCCAACGGGCTCGATCCGCGCCAGCCCGCCGACGACGCCGGCCTCGCGGACCGCGACGGCGACCGCCTCTCCGACGCGCGCGAGGCGTTCCTCGGCCTCGACCCCGACGACGCTGACAGCGACGGCGACGGGCTCGACGACTTCGCCGAGCTCGCCGGCGGCATCCCCGGCGTCGCCAACGCGGGCGTGGACACCGACCCGCTCGACGCGGACAGCGACGACGACGGGATCTCCGACGGCGACGAGCGCGCCGGGACCGGCCCGCTCGAGGGCTTCGGCCCGACGCACCCCCTCGAGGTCGACAGCGATCTCGACGGCCTCGTCGACGGCGTCGAGGTCGGCGTGGTCGAGGCGATCCCCGGCGGCGTCAGCGAGGGGCCGACCGCAGTGGTCTTCGCGGGCACCGACGGCTTCGTCGGCGACGCCGACCCCGACAGCACCACCCACCCGATGCGCGCCGACAGCGACGGCGACGGGCTCGGTGACGGCGACGAGGATCTCGACCACGACGGCGCGACGAGCTTCACGCTCGGCGGGACCGGGACGAGCGGCAGCGGCGAGACCGACCCGAACGTCGCCGACACCGACGGGGACCGGCTCTCCGACGGCGCCGAGCGCCTCGCCCGCGGGACCGATCCCCTCGACACGGACAGCGACGACGGCGGCCTCGCCGACGGGATCGAGGTCGCCAACCGCCTCGATCCCCTCGACCCCGCGGACGACAACCGCTTCCACGACACCGACGGGGACGGCCTCGCGGACTACCGCGAGATCCTCGCCGACCTCGACTGGCGGGCCGCGGACACCGACGGCGACGGGCTGTCGGACTTCGACGAGCTGGCCCGTGGGGTGCTCGGGCGCTACGACGAGGGCGTCGACAGCGACCCGCGCGACGCCGACAGCGACGACGACGGCCTCGGCGACGGCGACGAGGTGGCCGGCTACGGCCCGTGGCCGCCCACCGACCCGCTGTCTGCGGACACGGATCTGGACCTGCTCCCGGACGGGATCGAGGTCGGCGTGACCGAGGGCGTCCCGGCCGGCGTGAGCCCCGGCCTCGGCCTCCCCTTCGAGGGGACCGGCGCCGGCTTCGTCGGCGACGCCGATCCCACGACCACGACCGATCCGACCCGCCCCGACAGCGACGGTGACGGGCTCCTCGACGGGGTCGAGGACGCGGACCACGACGGCGCGCAGGTCGCGACCCTGGGCGGCATCGGGACCGTCGGCAGCGGCGAGACCGACCCCGCCGCGGCCGACAGCGACGGCGACACGCTCTCCGACGGCGTCGAGGTCGCCCTCGGGACCAACCCGCTCGACAGCGACAGCGACGACGGCGCCGTGGACGACGGCGTCGAGGTCGGGCGCGGGACCGATCCCCTCGATCCCTCCGACGACGCCCCGCCCGACACGGACGAGGATGGGCTCCTCGACTGGGTCGAGGGCGTGCTCGGGCTCGATCCCGCGCGGCCAGACAGCGACGACGACGGCCTCCCGGACGGCGAGGACGACCTCGATGGCGACGGCATCGCCACCCGGCTCGAGACCCTCGGCGGGACCCAGCCCCTCGACAGCGACGGCGACGGCACGCCCGACGCCCTCGACACCGACAGCGACGACGACGGGCTCGAGGACTGGGCCGAGGGCGTCGTCGACGTCGACGCCGACGGCGTCGGCGCCTGGCAAGACGACGACGATGACGGGGACGGCATCCCCACCTGGCGCGAGCTCGATCTGCCGCGGGCGGACGGCGCCGTCGCGGACGGGGCGCGCTTCGGTCGAGATGTCGACCACGACGGGATCCCCAACTACCTCGATCGCGACAGCGACGGGGACGGGGCGGCCGACGGCCCGGCGGGGGTCGGCGAGAACGACACCGACGCGGACCTGGACGGCATCCCCAACTACCTCGACCGGGACGATGGCGACGGGCCCCAGGGCGACCCCGACGGGGACGGCCTCGCGAACGCCGACGAGCTGCGGATCGGCGCCAATCCGCTGGCCGCGGACAGCGACGGGGACGGGCTCGGCGACGCCGAGGAGATCGGCGCGGTCGGCGAGCCGACCGACACGGACGACGACGAGCTGCCCGATATCATCGACGCGGACGACGACGGCGACGGGATCCCGACCGCGCAGGAGCGGGCCGACGCGCTGCGCGAGATGGCCGTTCAGGACGACGACGGGGTCCCGCCCTGGCTCGACCGCGACAGCGACGGGGACGGCGTCGAGGACGGCGTCGAGGGGACGCGGGATCCCGACGACGACGGCGCGCCGAGCTACCTCGACCACGACGCCGACAACGACGGCACCTCGGACGCCGAAGAGGGGGCCGGAGACGCCGACGAGGACGGCGTCATCAACCTGCTCGACCCCGAGGACGCCGACGGCCCCGGGGCGGACCCGGACCACGACGGCCTGACGAGCGGCGAGGAGGCGGCCCTCGGGACCCTCGCCTACACCTCGGACACCGATGGCGACGGCGTGGTCGACGGTGAGGAGGCGGGCGACGGCCTCGCCGCGCCGCGGGACAGCGACGGGGACGGGGTCCCGGACGCGCTCGACCCCGACGACGACGGCGACGGGATCCCGTCGGTGGTGGAAGGGAGCGGCGACCCCGACGACGACGGCGTGCCGAACCGGCTCGACGCAGACTCCGACGGCGACGGCGTGGCGGACCGCCTCGAGGGGCTCGACGACGGCGACGAGGACGGCGTCCCCGCGTACCTCGACGACGACGCCGACGGCGACGGCGTGGCGGACCGGGACGAGGGGCCGGGCGACGCGGACCTCGATGGGCTCGCGAACGTGCTCGACCCCGACGACGGCGACGGACCGGCGGCGGACTACGACCTCGACGACCTGACCAACCTCGAGGAGCACGTCATCGGCTCGGACCCGCGCCTCGACGACATGGACCGCGACGGCGTGCGCGACGGCGAGGAGGTCGGCGAGGCGTGGAACCCGTGGGACACCGACGCCGACGGCGCCCCGGACTGGCGCGACGCCGACGATGACGACGACGGCCTCCCGACGTCGACCGAGGTGCTCGACGCCGAGACCTTCGGGACCGACGTGGACCACGACGGCCTGGCCAACTGGCGCGACGCCGACGCCGACGGCGACGGCAAGCCCGACCGCGTCGAGGGCCGCGGAGACGCCGACGGGGACGGGATCCCGAACTACCTCGACGACAACGACGACAGCGACATCGGCGTCCGGCTCGCCGGGGGGCGCGGCTGCGCGGGCGGTGGCGGCGCGGCGCCGTGGTGGGCGCTGATGCTCGCCTTCGGGTGGCTCGCGGTCCGCGTGCGGCGGCGGGCCTGAGCGCGGTCCGACGGGGCGCGGCCGCTGCGGACGCGGGCGGGGCCACCGGGCCCCCTGCCCTGCGTCGTCGCTATCGCGGCAGGATCATCTCCTCGGGGAGGAGGCGATGCTTGTCGACCTCGGGGAAGAGGTCGTCGAGGTACTCGGCCAGGCGCTCGTTGGTGGGGCCGTAGCCGGAGCTGTAGAGGAGCACCTCGAGGTCGCGGACGATGTCCTTGGCGCGCTGGTAGCGCTGGTTCGGGTCGCGCTCGAGCATCCGGCGCATGACCACCTCGATCTTGGGCGAGATGCCCGGGTTCCAGTCCCGCGGGGACGGCACCTGGCGGCTGTCGTGCAGGTGGATGGCGTCGTCGATGGACTCGACGGGGTAGACCTGCTCGCCGGTCAGGAGCTCGAAGAGCACGAGCCCCAGCGAGAACACGTCGCTGCGGGCGTCGATGGTCTGGCCGCGCGCCTGCTCGGGGGCGAGGTACGGCGCCTTGCCCATGACCTCGTTCTCGCGCGCGGTCTTGCGGGCGCTCATCGCCTTCGCGATGCCGAAGTCGGCGAGCTTCACCACGCCGCCCCAGCTCGCGTAGATGTTCACCGGCGAGACGTCGCGGTGGACGAGGAAGAGCGGGCGCCCATCGACGCCGCGCTTCTCGTGGGCGTAGGCGAGCGCGCGCGCGACCCGGCTCACGATGAAGACGGCGAGCTCGGGCGGCAGGTAGTCGTTCCGCTCGTCGAGGCGCGTGTTGATGTCCTCGAGGGTCACCCCGTGGACCCACTCCATGATGATGGCCAGGGAGCCGGCCATGTCGACGAGCTGGTAGACCTGCTGGATGTTCTCGTGGATGAGGCTCGCGACCAGCTTCGCCTCGTCGATGAACATGTCGCGGTAGTAGAAGCGGTCGAGGAGCTCGCGCCGGATGGTCTTGATGCCGACCGTCTTCGAGAAGCCGCTGACGCCGAGCTGCTCCGCGAGGAACACCTGGCCCATGCCGCCTTCGGCGACCTTGCTGATGATCCGGTAGGTGCTGACGTACTGGAATACGTCGAGGTCCACGGCGAGCTTCCGATCCGAGGCGTGTGGCAGGGCTTCCGCTGGGCCCCCCGCGGGGGCGCCGAGCGGCCGCGTCTCCCATAGGTTATTAGAGGTCGCGCGCGCGTTCTGCAAGCGGCCCGGACCGCCCGGTGAGCCCGGTGTATTCTGCATCAGCGCGCGGGGTTTGGTTGCCGATCGTGCCACGAATGCGCCGCCTCCAGCTGGGAGGCGAGGCGGAGGAGCGTTGCTTCGTCACCAAAACGCCCGACCCACTGCGTGCCGATGGGGAGCCCTTCCGCGTTCCAGCTCAGGGGCAGCGAGATGGCCGGTTGGCCGGTCATGTTGAAGAGCATCGTGTTCGGGGTGGCCGCCAGCGCGGTCTCGGCGAGCTCGTCGAGGGCCTTGAGGAGCAGGCGACGCGACGGGAGGGTGCGCAGGACGCCGATCTGGAGCTTCTCCTTGGCGCTGAGCGCGAACTCGCCGATGGGGACCGGCGGGCGCGCCGTCGTCGGCGTCAGGAGCACGTCGTAGCGCTCGAAGAAGCGCCCGATCACGCGGCCGGCCGCCTGGACGGTCTGGCGGGCCGCGGCGTGCTCGGTCGCGGTCAGCTTGTCGGCGATGAGCTTGAGGACCCAGGTCGCCGGCTCGAAGTCGCTCGCGCGCGGGCGGCTGCCCGCGACGTCGCCGGCCGCGCGGACCCCCAAACCCACCCCGGCCGAAACGAGGGTCAGGTAGGCGCGGACGAGGGCGGCCTGGTCGTAGTCGAAGAGCGCCTCCTCGACGTCGTGGCCGAGGTCGCTGGCCATGGTCGCGGCCGCGTCGAGGGCCGCGAGGTTGTCGGGGTGCGTCTCGTTGCCGAAGAGCGCGCGGCGCGTGAAGGCGATGCGCAGCCGGCCGGGGGGCGCGCCGACCTCGGCGGCGAAGGGCCGCTCGGGGGGATGCACCTGATAGGGGGCGCCCGCGTCGGGTCCGCTGACGGCGTCGAGCATGACGGCGGTGTCCCGTACCGTGCGCGTCAGGACGTGCTCGCAGACGAGCCCGCCCCAGCGCTCGCCGGCGTCCGGGCCCGAGGGGTTGCGGGCGCGGGTCGGCTTGAGCCCGACGAGGCCGCAGTGGGAGGCCGGGATGCGGATCGAGCCGCCGCCGTCGCCGCCGTGGGCCACGGGCACCATGCGCGCGGCGACGGCCGCCCCGGAGCCGCCGCTCGAGCCGCCGGGCGTCCGGTCGGTGTTCCACGGGTTGCGGGTCGGTCCGCGGAGCGCGGGCTCGGTCACGCCGTAGATCCCGAACTCGGGGGTGTTCGTGCGCCCGAGGACGAGGAGCCCTGCTCGCCGGAAGCGGCTCACGAGCTCGGCGTCGTGGTCCGCGCGGTACGCGAGCCGGAGACGCGTCGACTGCGTGCTCGGCTCGCCGGTGTCCTCGGCGAGGAGGTCCTTCAGCAGCATCGGCACGCCGCGGAAGGGGCCGTCGGGGAGCGGGCCGACCGACTCCGCGAGGGCGCGGTCGAACTGGGTGTGGACGACCGCGTTGAGGCGCGGGTTGTCGCGCTCGATCCGGGCGATCGCCGCCTCGACCAGCTCCTTGGGCGACACGTCGCCGCGGGCGACCAGCTCGGCGAGACCGACCGCGTCGTAGCGATCGTACTCGGGCATCGGCAGGGCCATGACTCCGTCCTCGTCGGGGGGATGGCCCACCATGACACGGGCGACGCGCGTGCGCACGTCGCCCCGGGCGCTCACGGCGGGGGGAGCCCGATGTCCTGCGCGGTGTCGTAGACGCGGAGCGTGTACGGCGGCGTCTGGGGCTGCGGGTGGCCGGCGAGCCAGGTGCGCCAGGCGGCCGCGTCCTCACCGAGGCGCGCGCCGGTGAGCCGGCGGAGCGCGCGGGTGACGCGGATCTCGAGGAAGTCGGGCGCGCGGTCCAGGAAGGCGACCAGCGGCCCGATGGCGCGGGGGTCCCCGAGCTCGCCGAGGGCGTCGATGGCGGCGTGGACCAGGTCCGAGTCGAGGTCCGGGTTGAGCGTGCGGAGGAGCCCGACGAGCACGTCGACGCCCTCGGTCAGGTGGCTCGCGCCGAGGGCGCGGAGGGCCTCGGCCGCGGTCGGGACGCTGTCGGCCTCGGTCAGGGCGACGGTCATCGGCACGCCGGCCGGGTCGCCGAGGCGGCTGAGGGCGAGGGACGCCGCGCCGTGGGCGGCCTCCGGCAGCTCGTCGTGGGTGAGGATCTGGCGCAGCTCGGGCTTCGCGTCGAAGCGCTCGAGCCCGACGACGCAGCGGACGCGAAAGGCGAGATCGGTCCGCGGGCGCACGGAGATGCGGGCGAGGTTCCACACGATCCGCTCGCGCAGGCGCGGGTCCTCCTCGGAGATCTCGACCAGGGTGTCGGCGATGACCTCCTGCATCCAGCGGGTGTCCACGTTGAGCAGGCCGCCGCAGACGCCGTAGTAGCAGATGCCGCTCTCGCAGTCGGCGTCGGCGCGGCAGCCCTGGGAGCCGCCGAAGACGTAGCTCTCGACGGCCTCGGGGAGGAGGTTGCCCTCGGGGAGCTCGAGGGGCGCGCGCTTCGCCTCGCCGGCCTCGCCGCCGCCGCAGGACGCGAGGACGACGGCGAGCACGCCGAGCCAGAGCCCGTGCCGGCGTTGGGGGCGACGGTGGTCGCGGGCGTGGCGCGCCGTCATCGGGTGGCCTCCGCGACGAAGGTGGAGAAGAGGCGGTGGCTCGACGGGCCGCCGAGCCACTCCGGGTGCCACTGGACGGCGACCGACCAGCGCCGCGTGTGGACGCGGAACGCCTCGACGAGGCCGTCCGGGGCCCACGCCTCGGCGGTGGCGCTCGGGGCGAGGTCGAGGACGCCCTGGTGGTGGACCGAGTTGACCCGGGGCGCGCCCTCCCCTTCGAAGAGCGCGGCCACGAGGCCGCCGGGAGCGACCTCGAGCCCGTGGGCGTTGGTGTCGTAGCGGACCTGGTCGCGGTGGACGATGTCGCCGGGGCGCTCGCTCGGCAGGTCCTGCCACAGGGTCCCGCCCTCGGCCACGTTGATGAGCTGGGCGCCGCGGCAGACGCCGAGCACCGGCTTGTCGAGCGCCACGGCGGCTGCGTAGAGCGCCAGCTCGTAGGCGTCGCGGCTCGGGTCGCCGGCCCAGCGCGGGTCGCGCAGCGGCTGACCGTAGCTCGCCGGGTCGACGTCCGCGCCGCCGCTCAGGAGGAGCCCATCGCAGCGCTGCATGACGGCCTCGGCGAGCGCCGCGAGGTCGCCGCCGGGCTCGAGGCCGGCGCGGTAGGGCATGATCGGCAGGGCGCCGACCTCCCGCAGCGCGCGCGCCATCGCGCCCTCGCCGTACTCGAGCGGCTTGTCCTTGTAGAGGGGCCGGTCTTCCGCCGGGAAGTGGTTGGGGCTGATCGCGATGAGCGGGCGGGTCTGCATCGGCGGGATGATGGTCGCCGCCGGCGTCACCGTCAACGATGGTGATCGCCGCCCTCACTGCTCCATTGCGGTGGGTCTCGGGGTTCGGGTAGCCTTCGCGCATGCGAACGAACCAGCGTGGATTCTCATCGTCACGAACCGTCCTCGCTGTCGCGCTCGGCGCCGGGGTCTTTGCCCTCGCCGGGTGCGGCGACTCGGCGCCCGCTGCGGGCACCGACACCACCACCGAGGACACCGTCGTCGCGATCGACGCCGAGGACACCGGCACGCCGGTCGACTTCGACGCGGTCATCTCCTACGACACGGTGCAGCCGGACACCGGCGGCGACACGGCGGAGGACACCGCGGACACGCACGTCGCGAGCTGCGAAGACGACCCGATGCCGTTCTACTGCCCGTGCGAGAACAACGTGCAGTGCGCGTCGGGCTACTGCGTCGCCGTGGACGAGACCGAGGTGGCGTCGCGCTGCTCGCGGACCTGCGAGGACAGCTGCCCGAACGGGTGGAACTGCCGCGGCGTCTCGACCGGCGGCGACCCCGTCTTCATCTGCCTCCCCCCGGTCGACAACCTCTGTGAGCCCTGCGCGACCGACGCGACCTGCGGCAACGTCGGCGACCGCTGCATCACCTTCGAGGACGGGAGCTACTGCGGGCAGAACTGCCAGGACGATCCGTCGGTGTGCCCGGACAAGTACGAGTGCGGCGAGGTGACCGGTGAGAGCGGGCAGATCCTGGCCTACCAGTGCATGCCCGTGTCGGGCTCGTGCAACTGCCCGCCGGGGACCGACTACGACAACGATCCGGCCAACTGTGGGGGCTGCCTCAAGGCGTGCAGCTACGACGGCGGCAACCCGGGCTGCAGCGCCGGCGCGTGCTTCCTCGACGGCTGCCTCACGGGCCACGTCAACCTGAACGAGATCGACGGCGACGGCCGGCTCGACCACGACGGCTGCGAGTACGCGTGCACCGTCGTCGCGGGCGAGGACTGGCCCGACGCGGCGTGCAACGGCTCGGATTGCGACCAGGACTGCGACGGCATCGACGGGACCTGGACCCGCGCGATCTTCGTCGACTCCGCCGGCAAGAGCAGCGGCGCCGGCACGCCGGAGGACCCGATCGACACGATCACCGGGGGCATCGCCAAGGCCAAGGCGAGCGGGCGCGATCACGTCTACATCGCCGCCGGCACCTACAACGAGCAGGTCGTCGTGCAGGAGGGCATCAGCCTCTTCGGCGGCTACTCGAACGACGGGGAGTGGAGCCGTGACCTCGCGCAGTACCAGACCGTCGTCACGTCGAGCTCGGGCTTCAGCTCGGTGCGCGCGATGGTCATCGAAGGCATCGCCGACACCAAGACCGTCATCGACGGCATCACCGCGATCGGCGGCACCAACGCCAATCCGAGCGGCTCGAGCTACGGCATCTGGATCAAGGACTCCACCAACAAGGTCCAGCTGATCCGCGTCAGCGCCATCGGCGGCAACGGCGGCACGGGCCAGGGCGGAACCGGCGGCTCCCCGGGCGCCAACGGCAACGACGGCGATCCGGGCACCAACGCCTCCGAGTGGGACGAGACCTGCTTCAGCGGGTGTGACGACTACCGCGGCAAGGGCGGGGCCGGTGGCGCCAACGCATGCACCAGCGGCCGAAACTCCGGTGGCGGCGCGGGCGGGACCCCTCCGAGCTGCGCGAACGGCTCCTCCGCGGGTTCGCCCTCCCCCGCCGGCACGCCCGGTGGCGCGGGCGAGAGCCCCGGCTCCCCCGGAGACGACGGCGACCCCGGTGGAAACGGCGCCGGCGGTCTCGCCGGGGGCAGCGTGAGCAGCGCGGGGTTCTGGCTCGGCGACGACGGCGCCGACGGCGGGGACGGCGAGAACGCCACCGGCGGTGGCGGCGGCGGCTCGGGCAAGTCGAAGAGCTCCACCTGCCGGCGCGACTATGGCGGTGGCGGCGGTGGCGGCGGCGGCGGCGGCTGCGGCGGGAAGAAGGGCACGGCCGGCAAGGCCGGCGGCGCGTCGTTCGGGCTCTTCCTCTTCGACGCCAGCCCGCGCATCACCGACTGCAAGCTCGGCCACAAGAGCGGCGGCAACGGCGGCAACGGCGGCATCGGCGGAACGGGCGGCACGGGCAAGCTCGGTCGGTCCGGGGGCAACGGTACCGGTGACGCGACCAAGGGCGGCAAGGGCGGCAACGGCGGCGACGGCGGCAAGGGTGGCAACGGCGGCGGTGGTGCCGGTGGCGTGGCCTTCGGCCTCTACATCCAGGGCTCGAGCGACCCGAGCTGCCAGAACCTCAGCTACAACCCGACGGGCGCCGGTGGCAGCGGCGGGCTCGGCGGCGTCGGCGGCAACTCGAGCGGCAACAAGGGCGCCGACGGCCTCACCGGCGACAAGAACAAGAGCACGGCGAGCTGCCCCTGACGGGCGACTCCGCCGTGGCAGAGCCCGGGGATGCGACACCTGACCGGCGGCCGGCTCGTCGTGGCCGCCGGGGCCGCTACCGTACGCCGAGGAGGCGGCGCACCCGGGCCATGGCCGCGTGGAGGCGACGCCAGAGGGTCGTCTTGGGGACGGAGAGCTCACGCGCGAGGTCGTCGAGGGACTCCTCGGCGACGACGTGGCGGAGGAGCAGCGAGCGGTCCATCGCGTCGAGGGTGTCGACCGCGCGGCGCGCGGCGACCACGAGCTCGAGCCGCGGCTCGTCCACCAGGAGCTCGTCGAGGGCCGCGTCGGGCCCACGCCGGGCGGCCGCATCACGCCGCTCTCGGACCGCGCGCCGGACGGCCCCGAGCACCGACCAGCGCGCGTAGGTGGTGAAGGCGAAGCCCTTCGCGGCGTCGTAGCGGCGCCAGGCGCGGACGGCGGCGAGGTCGGCCACGGCCTCGAGCTCGCCGTCCCCGAAGGCCGCGCGCGACCTCGACGCCGCGCGTCGGGCGAAGCGGTGGAGCCACGGCCGGTCTTTGACCGGGAAAGATGCGATGGAATCCAGGGGCTTGCTCATGGCTCGGCGCCAGTGCAGCGCGTGTGCCACCCGCTCCTGCTCCCCCCGGCGCGACGAGGACCGCCTCGAACGGTGGTCCTGACCTCGCCGGCTCGGGTCGTCGGACCCCACGGCTGTGGACCACGGACCCCGCCCCACCCCGGCGCGGCAGCCTTGCAGACCCTCGCCGCCGGTGGCAGTGTGCGCCCGATGCGCGTGCTCATCACCAATGACGACGGGGTCCTGGCCGACGGTATCCGCGTGCTCGCGGAGTGCGCGGCGGAGGTGTTCGACGAGGTGCTGGTGGTCGCGCCCGACTCCGAGCGGAGCGCCATCAGCCAGGCGATCAGCCTCCACCACCCGCTCCGCGTCGAGGAGCTCGAGCCCGGCCGCTGGTCGGTCAGCGGGACGCCGGTCGACTCGGTCTTCATCGCCCTCGGCCACCTCCTCGCCGACGCCCGCCCGGACCTCGTGCTCTCGGGCATCAACCACGGGCCGAACGTCGGCTTCGACGTCTACTACTCGGGCACCGTCGGCGCCGCCCGCGAGGCCCTCGTCCACGGCGTCCCCTCCGTCGCGCTGTCGCTCTCCGCGCGCGGGACCGACGCGCTCGACGGGCTGCGTCCGGCCATCATCGACGTGCTCGCGCTCATCCGCGACACCGGCGTGCCGGCCGAGACGCTCCTCAACGTCAACTTCCCCACGCCCCGCCCCGACGTCTGGCCCGACGCCCGCTGGGCCGGCGTGCCCGGCCTCCGCGGCCTGCGCGTCACCGACCTCGGCCGCCGCTACTACGGCAACGAGGTCATCTACCGCGAAGACCCGCGCGGCCGGCCCTACTACTGGATCGGCGGCGCCTTCCCGCGCCTCGAGGAGCGCGAGGGCACCGACTGCGACGTGCTCGCCAACGGCTACGTCTCGCTGACCCCCATCGGCCTCGACGCGACCCGCCGCGCCGCCTTCCCCGCCCTCGCGCCCTTCCATCAGGACGGCTAGACCCACAGGACCGCCCCGCATGACCGACTGGAAGAAGCTCATCGCCGACGTGCCCGACTTCCCGAAGCCCGGCATCGTCTTCAAGGACATCACCCCGCTCCTCGCCGACGGCCCGGGCTTCCGCAAGGTCATCGACGCCTTCTCCGTCGCCTTCGGCGACTCGGGCGTGACCCAGCTCGCGGCCATCGAGTCCCGCGGCTTCATCTTCGGCGCGGCCCTCGCCCACCACCTCGGCGTCGGCCTGACCCTCGTGCGCAAGCCCGGCAAGCTCCCGCGCCCGGTCTACAGCGAGACCTACGCCCTCGAGTACGGCACGGACACCGTCCAGATGCACTCGGACGCGCTGACCGTGCGCGACCGCGTCATCATCGTCGACGACGTGCTCGCGACCGGCGGCACCGCGGCGGCGACGGCCCGCCTCGTCGAGCAGATCGGCGCCGAGCTCGTCGGCTTCGCCTTCCTGATGGAGCTGAGCTTCCTCAACGGCCGCGACAAGCTCCCGGCCGGGGTGCCGATCCACTCGCTCTACCCCCTCGGGTAGCGCGCCCGGACGCCAGAACGTGAAAGGCGGGGAGCACCTCCCCGCCTTTCGCGTTTCAGGGTCCCGTCGGAGGGGTCAGTGCGCGCGCTCGCCCGCCGGGACGGGCCCGGTCGGCTGCAGCAGCTCGAGGCCGCCCTCGGGCGTGTCGATCGCGAGGATCATCCCCTGCGACTCGAGCTTGAAGATCTTGCGCGGGGCCAGGTTGGCGACCATCACCACCTGCCGGCCGACGATCTGCTCGGGGGCGATCTGCTTGCCGATGCCGGCGACCACCTGGCGGCGCTCGGCGCCGAGGTCGACCTGGAGCCGAAGGAGCTTGTCGGAGCCGCTCACGCGCTCCGCCTCGAGCACCGTCGCCACCCGCAGCTCGACCTTCATGAAGTCGTCGAAGGTGATGACGCCGGCCTCGGGCTCGGACGCCGGCGCCTTCTTGTCGGCCTTCTCCTTCTTCGCCGGCTTGGCCGGCTCCGCGGGCGCCTCCGGGGCGTCCACCGTCGGCATGTCGCGGCGCGGGAAGAGCGCCTCCTCCATCGTGAGCGTCGCGCCCGGGGCGAGCCCGCCCCAGCGCAGGTCGTGGATGAGGGTCACCGGCTCCGCCCCGAGGGCCGCGGTGAGCTCGGCCATCTTCTCCGGCATCACCGGCGCGAGCAGGCACGCCGCGTGGCGGAGCCCCTCGAGCACCGTGTAGAGCGAGCGCGCCGCCGCCGCCGGGTCGGTCTTGATCGTCTTGAACGGCGCCGTGTCGGTCATGTACTTGTTCAGCCGCCGCACGAGCTGCATCGTCTCTTCGATCGCGTTGTGCACGGCCAGGTCGCCCACGAGGTCCTGGACGCGCCCGCGGAGCGAGGTCGCCTCGGCGATGATCTCCTCCTCGTCGGGGGTCGGCGGCCCGCCGTCGGGGACCTTGCCCTCGAAGTAGCGCCCGACGAGCCCGGCCGCGCGCCGCGCCAGGTTGCCGAGGTCGTTGGCCAGGTCGCTGTTGTTGCGCTTGACCAGGGCCTCCTCGGTGAAGTTGCTGTCGAGGCCGACGACCATGTCGCGGAGCAGGAAGTAGCGCAGCACCTCGGGGCCGTACACGTCCTTCATGCCGAGCGGGTCGACGACGTTGCCGAGGGACTTCGACATCTTGCGGTCCCCCGAGAGCCACCAGCCCGTGGCGGTGATGCTCTGCGGCAGCGGGACCCCGGCCGCGAGCAGCATCGTGGTCCAGTAGACGCTGTGGGTCGTGAGGATGTCCTTGCCGATGTAGTGGTTGGCGTGGGGCCACCACTTCTCGAAGGCGGGGTCGTCCGGCCAGCCGAGGGCGGCGATGTAGTTCGTCAGCGCGTCGAACCACACGTACGTGACGTAGTCCTCGTCGAAGGGGATCGGGATGCCCCAGGAGAGGCGCTCCTTCGGCCGCGAGATGCACAGGTCCTGGAGGCCCTTGTCGAGGAAGCCAAGCACCTCGTTGGCGCGGTTCGCCGGCCGGATGAAGCCCGGGTTGGCGACGATGTGCGCGCGCAGCGTCTCGCCGTACTTCGACATCTTGAAGAAGTAGTTGCGCTCGGTGATGTACTGGACCTCGAGCCCGGTGTCGGGGCACTTCCCGTCGACCAGCTCCTCCTCGGCCCAGAAGCGCTCGGCGGCCGTCGAGTACCAGCCCGCGTAGTCCTGGACGTAGATGTCGCCCTGGTCGTAGAGGCGCTGGAGCAGCGTCCGGACGGCCTGGGTGTGGCGCGGCTCGGTCGTGCGGATGAAGTCGTCGTACGCGATGTGGAGCGTGGGCCACAGATCGCGGAAGGCCGCCTGCAGCTCGTCGACGTGCTGCTGCGGGGTCAGCCCGCGCTGCTCGGCCGCCTTCTGGACCTTCTGCCCGTGCTCGTCGGTGCCGGTCAGGAAGTGGACCTCGGCGCCGAAGAGCCGCTCGAAGCGGGTCATCGCGTCGACCAGCACGGTGCAGTACGCGTGGCCGATGTGCGGCTTCGCGTTCAGGTAGTACAACGGCGTCGTGTTGTAGTAGCGGTCGGCTGCCATGGTCCCGTCCGGGTGAGGGTCTGGGCGCCCGATCGCGCGTCGCGCCACCATCTATGGAGGCGGATCGCCCGGCGTTCGGGCCGCCGACGAGATAGAATCGCGCGGCGGCGGTGTCAACAAGGAGCAGGTCGGTCCAAGCGGCCTCACATGAGCCTTGACCACCTGATCCCCGGCTGTTAGAGACCGCTCCGCCGGCGCTCGGCACGGGTAGCGTGGCGATGCCCCCGTAGCTCAGATGGATAGAGCTGGGGATTCCTAATCCCTGTAAGTCACAGGTTCGAATCCTGTCGGGGGCACCACTCCCGCCTGCAAGCAATGGGTCTCGCAGCCTTGAACATCAGAAACATGAACCGTTCCGAACTCATCGACTCGATCGCCAAGCGGCAGAACCTCCCGCGCCGCCAGGCCGAGGACGCCGTGAACGCCATCTTCGACGCCATCGTCGGCGCCATGAAGCAGGACGAGCGGATCGAGATCCGTGGCTTCGGCAGCTTCACGACCCGCCACTATGGGTCCTACACCGGCCGCAACCCGCGGACCGGCGACGCCGTCTCGGTTCCCGAGAAGCGCCTCCCCTTCTTCCGCGTCGGCAAGGACCTCCGGGACCGCCTGAACCTCGACGACTGAGAGCCCCCCGCGCGCTGCGGGCGGCTCACCGCCCCGGCGCGCGCCCCGCGGCTCAGCCGAGGTTCGTCCGGATCTGCGCGGGATCGACCCCGAGCTGGGCCAGCGTGGCCCGGGTCTCGTCGATCATGATGCCCATCCCAGCCAGGTAGACGACCGTCCGCGGCGTGACGAGATCGGCGAGGTGGCGCTGCACGCGCCCCACCCGGCCCTGCCAGCGATCGGTCGGCTCGGGGCGGCTGACCACCAGCCGCACACGCACGCCCGCGGCGCGCCAGGCCGCCTGCTCGTCGGTGAAGCAGAGCTGATCGGCGAAGCGGACGCCGTGGACCAGCGCCAGCCGCCCGCGGCGCCCCGGCGTCGCGAGCAGCTCCGTGAGCACGCTCCGGAGCGGTGAGATGCCGGTGCCGGCGCCCACGAGGAGCACGTCGCCGTGGTCGGCGCCGCTCAGATCGAAGCCGCCGCCGAGGGGGCCGTCGAGCTCGATCGGCGTCTCGGGCTCCGCGGCCATCAGCGCCCGCGCCGGGGAGCCCGCGCCGCCGTCCTTGATCAGGAAGGTCAGCGGTCCCGGCTCGTGGGGGGCCGAGGCGATCGCGAAGTAGGCGCGCTCACCCCCGGGGAGGCTCAGCGCCGCCACCTGGCCGGGCACGTAGGTCAGGGGCCGCGCGGGTTCGATGCGCACGCGCTGCAGGTCGCGCCCTTCCGGCCGCGTCGTGACGACGCGGGCCGCGGTGTGGGTCGGTCGCGGGGGCGTGGCGCCAGGCTCGGGTTGGCTCGTCATGCGGCATTTGAAGTACACTCGGGCGCGCTTGGCAACGGTTGGCGAGAGCGGACCCGGCTGGTACAGTCCGCATCCAAAGTCACCAGCAGTGAGGGGCGACATGTCTAGCAGCGGTTCCGGTGATGGGAGCGGGGGCGGCCGACGCCCAGCGCCGAGGCGTCCATCCGGCGGTCAGCGTCCGCCGACGCGTCCGGTCGCGGGCCGGCCTTCGCGCGAGCCCGATCCCGAGCCCGCCGGCGACGAGGACGCGACCCAGGCGTTCAACATCGCCGACTTCGACTTCGACTCGCCCGACTACGTCAACGAGGACGAGTCGACGGTGTCGGTCGACTCGGCCGCGCTGCGCGCCCGCGCGTCGCGTGCCGCGGCGCCGGCCGCGGACGAGGGCGAGGCGACGGTCGCGATGCAGATCCCGCAGGATCTCCTCGACGACGGGCCGAAGGCCTCGAGGAACACGATCGTCGGGCACCCGGGCGTCTCGCCGCGCACCGCGGGCGCGGTCCGCGGGGGCGCCAAGGCGCCGCGTCGGAACGAGACGCTCGCCATGGACGCCCGCAACGTCCGCGCCGCCGCCGCCGCCATGGCCGCCGACGACGACGATGACGGCGAGTCGACGCAGGCGATGAACGTCGACGACATGCTCGCGAAGATCGACATGGGGGGGCCGCCGGCGCGCTCGGCGCAGCTCGCCGATGACGACGACGGCGAGTCGACCCAGGCGCTGAACGTCGACGACATGCTCGCCCAGATCGACGACCGTCCGCCGGCCCGCCCGGCGCCGGCCCGCTCGGCTCC
>SBGO01000124.1 GCA_006226565.1 Deltaproteobacteria bacterium
GAGCCTCCCGGGCTACGCCGCCCCCGCCGGGGCGCCGGTCGACCCGCTCGCCATCGCCGCACGCGACCGCGACCGAGCCCGCGAGGAGCGCCGCAAGCGCTTCCACAAGCCGAGCCCCCAGGGCCAGGGCGCCTGATGGCGAACCTCGGCTACATGCAGCTGACCCGCGGCTGCCTGCAGGACTGCCGGTTCTGCTCGAACCCGCCGACCGGGCGCGATCTCACCGAGCCGGAGATGCGCACCCTCATCGACGAGCTCGTCGACATGGGCTACGACGGCGTCATCCTGACCGGCGGCGAGCCGTCGATGTCGCCGCTGCTCATCCCGGCCCTGGCCTACGCGCGCGAGCGCGGGCTCCACAGCCGGATGATCACCAACGGCCAGCACCTCGCCGACCGCGACCGCTTCCAGCGCGCCGTCGACGCCGGGCTCAACCACATCCACGTGAGCCTCCACAGCTACCGGCCGGAGGTCCACGACTTCGTGACGCGCTACCCGGGCGCGTGGGACGTGCTGGTGCGGTGCCTGGAGCTGGTGCCCGAGATGGGCATCACCTGCGACATCAACATGGTGATCAACACATATAACTCCGACCACCTCCACGAGACGGTGATGTGGATGGTCGAGCGCTTCCCCTTCGTGCGGCACTTCGTCTGGAACAACATGGACCCGGACGGCAACCGCGCCGAGGAGAACCCCGACGTCATCCCGCGCCACCACGAGTTCCTCGTCTCGCTCGAGCTGGCGATGGAGTACCTCGAGGCGACCGGGCGGACCTTCCGGGCCGAGCGCGTCCCGCTCTGCTACATGCGCCGCTTCGCCTGGGCGTCGACCGAGACCCGCAAGATCGTCAAGGAGGAGGAGCGCTGCATCAAGTTCCTCGACGACAAGGGCTTCGTGCGGCAGCTCGAGTTCCTCCACGGCAAGGGCACGGCGTGCGACGTCTGCCGCTTCGACCCCATCTGCGCCGGGCTCTACTCGCTCGCGAAGACCTTCGACGAGCGTGAGCTGTCGCCGATCTTCGAGGACCCGACCCCGACCATTCGGCGCGTCCTCGGCCACGACCCCGCGCCCGAGCTCCTCGAGCGCCTCGAGGCGCGTCGCGGGCGGCGCTCGCGGACCGAGCAGCCGACCGACGAGGCGCGCGCCGAGTTCCGCGCCCGCCCGCTGTTCGGGGAGCCGCCGCGGGCCGTCCCGGGATGACCCCCGGGGCACCGCCGCGATCGCGGAGACCCGCACCAGCGTTGGAATCGACGCCACCGGGCAGGGCCCCGGCGGCCCCGGGGTGCCCGGGCGACCACGTGGCGGTCGGCGTCTGCTCCAACCCCACCGCGGCGAGGTCCACGATTTGCGGCTCGCGTATGCCTCAGGCACTGTATTCAAGGCCAACGCTGTGGTAACTTGTGCCAGCCTCCAGCTCGCTTCCCGAGGAGATCGATGAAACGCAGACAGTTCGTTCAGAACCTCGCTGTCGGCGCAGGCCTCGTCATGGCCAAGCCGCTGGTCGCGCACGCCAACGCCGAGTGGCAGGAGCGCCCGGGCTTCGACCCCGTCGACGCCGCCAAGCACGACGGCCCCGGGCCCAACGATCTCCCGCCGGGCGAGGGCCCGACGCTCCTGCCCTCGGGGCAGGTGCTCGCGCCGGGTGTCGACGAGCGGCGCTCCGACGCCGCCGCGCCGACCTGGCTCCTCGCGCCCCTCGCCCTCGGCGACGTGGTCTCGGCGGGCTGGCGCCTGACGGCGATCTCGCCCGTGGCCTACGGCGGCTTCTTCGTGGAGATGACCTCGACCACCGGCGCCCAGGCGCGGGTGACCTGCTGCCGGGTCGGCCGGCGCGGTGCGGTCGGCGTCGCCCACAGCGAGAAGGTGGACTTCCTGCTCGCGAACGCGGGCTACGGCTGCGCGGCGACCGACGAGTCGCTCGGCGCGGCGATGGCGGCCCTGGCGCTGCACGTGCGCGCCAACGAGGACGAGCGCCTCGACCGGCTGCCGCTTCTGGACTTCGAGACGCGGACCACACGGTTCGGACCGGGGGTGATTCTGTGAGCAACGAGGCTGCGGTCGCCGAGACGACCGAGGCACCGAAGAGCGCGGGCGCCGTCGAGGCGCCCGCCGGCGTCTCTGCGGAGACGGCGGAGTTCACGTTCGAGCTGTCGTCGACGGAGGTGATCTTCCCCCTCGACGAGTCGATCTACCCGCGCGACGCCATCTTCGGCGCCGCCTACCTGTTCATCGACCGCTGCTACGTCTTCCTGACGCGGCCGGCCGACGGCCAGGTCGGGGTGCGGCTGCGCCCGAAGGGTGAGCGGTCCGAGGCGATCCTCGAGGCGCTCGCCGGCGAGTTCGCCAACGAGCTGCTCAACCAGCTGCTCCGCACGCGCATCGCCGAGTCGACGACCAAGATCCGCGAGTTCTACATGCAGCGGGCGTTCTTCGAGAACACCCCGAGCCACAGCACCATCGACGCGCTCCTCGCGGAGCTCGACGAGGAGGAGTTGGCCGACGATCCGCTGGAGATCTCGGTCCCCTGGGAGGAGGACCCGAGTGCCTGATCCCTCGACGGCCAGCCAGCTCGACTTCAGCGCCGACATCTACTCGCCCGTCGCGGTGGAGCGCGCCGTCGCCGTCTTCGGCGACCTCGCGAAGTTCACCGTGAGCCACGGCGAGGCGGCGGTCTCGGTCACGTGGACCGAGCCCGACGCGGACGTCGCCGACGTGCTCGCGGACGAGCTCGCGAACTACGCTCTCAACGAGACCATCCTCCTCCACCGCGCACCGAGCACGACGCTGCGATGACGATGTCCCGAACCATTTCGCTCCAGCGGCTGTCGATCGCGCCGGAGAAGCTCTCCTTCTTCCGCTACGGCGACGTGGCGGGCAAGAAGCTCATCACCAACGACGCGGGCGGCTGGCTCTTCCTCGACCAGCACGACTTCGAGGACCTCCTCGCCGGGCGCGTCACCCCCGAGCACGCCAAGTACGAGGCGCTGCGCTCGGGCGGGTTCTTGCGCGAGGGCTTCGACGTCGACGGCTTCGCCGAGAAGATGCGGCGCAAGAAGCGCTTCGTCGGCCACGGCCCGCACCTGCACATCGTCATCACGACGCTGCGGTGCAACCAGAGCTGCCGCTACTGCCACGCGTCGCGGACCAACATGGACCGGGTCGACACCGACATGTCGCTCGAGACGGCCAAGTCGGTCGTCGACCTCGCCATGCAGTCGAGCTCCCCCTACATCAACTTCGAGTTCCAGGGGGGCGAGCCGACGGTCAACATGCCCGTCATCAAGTTCGTCGTGGAGTACAGCCGCGAGAAGAACAAGGAGGCCGGCAAGGTCCTCGATCACTCGCTGGTGACGAACTTCACGTACATGACCGAGGAGAACGCCGAGTGGCTCATCGCCAACGACGTCTTGGTCTGTACGAGCCTCGACGGCCCCGAAGAGGTCCACAACTACAACCGCCTCTGGACCAAGGACGGCAACGCCTTCCAGAGCGTGATGAAGTGGATGGAGTACTTCAACGCGGGCTACCTGGCGAAGGGCCTCGACCCCAAGCTGTGGCACGTCGACGCGCTGATGACGACGACGCGCAAGACCTTCGACCACATGAAGGAGCTCGTCGACCTCTACGTGAAGCTCGGGATCCACACGCTTCACATCCGGCCGCTCAACCCCTACGGCTTCGCGACGGCGACCTGGGAGAAGATCGGCTACACCATCGACGAGTACCTCGACTTCTACGCCAAGACGCTCGACTACATCATCGAGCTCAACGAGCAGGGCGTCGAGGTCGTCGAGGGCACGGCGACGAGCTTCCTGGCGAAGATGCTGACGCCGGACGACCCGAACTTCGTCGACATCCGGTCGCCCTGCGGCGCCGGGACGGGGCAGGTCGCCTACAACTACGACGGCAAGCTCTTCACCTGCGACGAGGGGCGGATGGTCTCGGCGGAGGGCAACGACCTCTTCCAGATCGGGACCGCCAGCGGCTCGGGCTACCGCGACATGATCGAGCACCCCACGGTGCGCGCGCTCGCGATGGCGTCGCTGCAGGACAGCCTCCCCGGCTGCGACACCTGCTGGAACAAGCCGTACTGCGGGGTCTGTCCGCTGCACAACTACCAGATGTCCGGCGACATCTTCGGGCAGCGGCCGAACAGCCCCAAGTGCAAGGAGCACTACACGATCGCGGCGCTGCTCTTCGAGAAGCTCGCGAACGATCCGGACGGGAAGTACGAGAAGATCCTGCGCAAGTGGACGCTGACGCGCCCGCGCGAGCAGAGCACGAGCTGCAAGGTGTGAGACGTTGGCCAACGGAAACGACAAGTCGGGCGGGAAGCTCCCGCAGTTGAACCGCGACCCGCTGGGCTACCTGCAGCGCGGTGACGTGAAGGACGCCTTCGAGCCGGAGGTGACCAACCTCGACCCGGCCGAGCTCCTCGATGATCCCGAGAACGCCGGGATCATCGTGGCGCAGCACTGCAGCCACGGCTCGCACGGCAGCCACGGCTCGCACGGCAGCCACGGCTCGCACGGCAGCCACGGCTCGCACGGCAGCCACGGCTCCCATGGCAGCCACGGCTCCCACGGGAGCCACGGCTCCCACGGGCAGTGGTAGGGCCCGTTCACACGGCCCAGAGAGCTCCAGCAGGCGCCCTCAGCTCGCCCGCCGACGCGCCGAACGCGCCGGCGGGCGCGCAGCTGATCCTCACCGTCACCCGCGCCTGCAACCTGCGCTGCGCGTACTGCCCGACCGCCAAGGACGGGTGGCCGTCGCTGACCGTCGACGACGCGCGGCGGGCGGTGGCGCTGTTCGCCGAGCGCTACGGCGGCGGCGACATCAAGCTCTTCGGCGGCGAGCCGCTGCTCGTGCCCGAGGTGGTGCGCGCGGCGATGGACGAGGCGCGGGCACGCCCGGAGATCCGGCGCGTCTACCTGTCGACCAACGGGCTCGGCCTCGACGCCGACTGGATCGCGTACGTGCGCGGGCACGAGAAGGCTATCCTGACGCTCTCCCTCGACGGCCGGCCCGAGGACCATCGCGCGCTCCGGCGCGCGCTCCCCGGCGTCGCCGACAGCTACGCGCACGTCGTCTCGCTCCTGCCCGAGCTCACCCGCCTGCCGCGCCTGGTCGTCACCCAGACCATCGCGCCGAAGACCGCGGCGCGGGCGGCGGACAACTTCCGCCACCTGCGCGAGCTCGGCTTCTGGCGCTTCAACTTCCTCCCCGGCTACTACGTCCCGTGGCGGGACGAGCAGCTCACGGCACTCTCCGAGAGCTTCGTGGCAATTGCGAATGACATTCGCAATTCGTGGGAGCGCGGCGAGCGACTCTACGTGCGAAACCTCTTCACCCGGGCGCCGACCCCGTTCTTCAACACCGGGCTCGTCGTGGACGCCGATCGGACCATCCACCCGTCGAACGTCGGGCTCTCGGGCTCCCTCGAGGAGCTGCTCGACCAGACCCAGGTCGGCACCCTCGACGACCCGCCGACGCCGGAGGCCCTGGCCGAGCGGGCCGCGGCGGTGAACGCCCTCCTCGAGGCGCGGCTCCCGGAGCGGGTCTGGGCCTCGACGATGGCGGCCGACCTCGCGCTGACGCGCTTCTGCGAGGCGCTCTACCCCGCCTACTTCGCCCAGCGCGAGCGGCGGGCGCGGCGGCGCACGGCCGCGGGAGGAGCGCGATGAGCGCGGCGCCGACGTCCACGCCCCCAACGGCGCCGACCCCGGACGCCCAGCGCGGGGCCGACACGCCGTGGATCGGCCCCCACGGCAAGGCCATCGCCTGGCTGGAGCTCCACCTCACCTACACCTGCCCCGAGCGCTGCCTCTTCTGCTCGGAAGAGCACCGGATGCAGCAGTTCAAGCGCTTCCCGGTGACCTTCGGGCGGGTCGCGAGCGTGCTCCGGACCCACGCCTCACGCGGGGTGAAGCGCGTCCACCTGACCGGCGGCGAGCCGACCATCCACAAGCGCTTCGTCGACGTGCTGGTGCTCGCCAAGAAGCTCGGGATGCGGACCTCGGTCGGCACCATCGGGACCATGATCTCGCGCCGCGACTTCGCCGAGCGGGCCGTGCCCCTCCTCGACGAGGCGCTCTTCTCGCTCCACGGGCCCGAGGCGGCGCTCCACGACCACATGACCGGCCGCAAAGGCAGCTTCGACACGGTCACGAAGGCGCTCCGCACGGCGCTCGAGATCGACCCGAGCTTCAACGCCTACGTCAACACGGTCGTGACCAAGGAGAACGTCGACGCCCTGCCCGACACCGCGGCCTTCGCGGCCGAGCTCGGCGCGAAGCTGATCGTGGTGTCGAACCTCACCCCCGAGGGCAACGGCTTCGACAACTACGAGCGCCTCGCCGTGCCCCTCGAGAAGCTCGCCGAGGTGCTGCCCCGGGTGCCGGCCCGCGCCGGCACGGCGCTGGTGCGCTACTTCGGCGTCCCGATGTGCGTCCTCGGCGAGCACCAGATGCTCTCGAACGACCTCCACTGGGACGCGCGCGTCACGGTCGAGTGGGCGGCGGCGCCGGGCAAGGTCTTCCTCGACGACATCTACACCTGGGATCCGGGGCGAAAGCGCGTCCACGCCGCCCCGTGCCAGGGCTGCGCCCTCAACACCGTCTGCATGGGCGTCTTCGACCGCTACCCCGAGCTGTGGTCGGTCGACGCCCTGCGCCCGGTGAGCAAGGACGCGCTCTAGAGATCCGCCGCCTCAGCGCCCCCGCGCCCCGGCGCGGCGCCGACGGCGCCCCCGGCCGAGCGC
>SBGO01000127.1 GCA_006226565.1 Deltaproteobacteria bacterium
GAGGTCGGGCCCCACGCCTGACCGCCGAGACCGCGAAGCGCGCCGCGGCGCTCGGTCCGGAATCGGCGTGCGGCGGCGGCCACCGGCGTCGGGAGCCGCGCGGCGCGCCGTCGTTCTCGCCGTCGCCGCGGCGACGTGACGCACCTCGCCCATCCGGGTGGCGATCCTCCGGCGAGGGCCGGTCCGATCGCGGAGCGCCCCGTGGATGGCCGACGTACGTGCTTGCGCGGTGCGTCATTCCGGTGTGTTATCGAACGAATAGTATAAAACTTAATCTTCAAGTCGATTTGTTCCGGGCGCTGTGATACCCAACTCCTGTTTTTGTGATATCGAGATATAGCGATGTCGCTATATCTCGCAGGTGGGGTACTCTTGAACTTCGGGGCAACCCAGGCAGACGCGGCGGTTCGGATCTTCAAGGCGGTCTCGCATCCCTTGAGGCTTCGCATCGTGGCACGGCTCTGCGAGGGGCCGGAGCACGTGACGGCGATGGCGGAGGCGCTCGAGCAGCCGCAGAGCATCGTGTCGCAGCAGCTCCGGATCCTCCGGATGAGCGGGCTGGTGGAGGCCAACCGGCAGGCGGGCCTGCAGGTCTACCGCCTGGCAGAGGTCCGGCTCACCGAGCTGCTGCGCTGCGTGCAGGGCTGCTGTCCCGACGTTCGACCCGACTAGCGACAGGGGTGACGACATGCGGATCAAGCCGCAAACGGGCTTGGGGGTCGCGATCCTGGCGACGTTCGCCTGGGTGCACGCGAGCTGTACGATGGACGAGGCGGAGCCTCGGGAAGGTGCCTGGGCGCACGTCCCCGAGCCGGCGGAGCACACGCCTCACTATACGTTCTTCAACGAGCCTTTCCCCGACGGGCCGTCGGTGACCAAGGCGTGCATGGCCTGCCACGAAGACGCGGCGCACGAGGTGATGAAGACGGCGCACTGGCGCTGGGAGGGTGAGCCGAGCACCTTCCCCGGCCACGAGGAGCCGGTCCGCATCGGCAAGAAGAACACGATCAACAACTTCTGCATCGGGGTCCGGTCGAACTGGGGCGCCTGCACCACGTGCCACATCGGGTACGGGTGGAAGGACGAGACCTTCGACTTCGAGGACCCGAGCCTGGTCGACTGCCTGGGCTGCCACGACCAGACGGGCACCTACGCCAAGAAGGCCAAGGGCGCCGGTCTGCCCGATCCGAACGTCGACCTCCTCGCCGTCGCGCGCAGCGTCGGTCGCCCCGGCCGCTCCAACTGCGGCGGCTGCCACTTCAACGGCGGCGGCGGCAACGGCGTCAAGCACGGCGACCTCGACATGTCGATGACCAACCCGGGCGAGCAGGTGGACGTCCACATGGGCGGCCTCGGGCTCACCTGCGTCGACTGTCACCAGACCGAGCACCACAACGTCCCCGGGCGCTCGATGTCCGTCAGCGTCACCGACACCAACCGCGTGTCGTGCACCGACTGCCACGACGGCGAGCGCGTCCACGAGGACCCGCGCCTCGAGATCCACACCAAGAAGGTCGCCTGCCAGGCCTGCCACATCCCGGAGATGGCCGTCGAGGAGCCGACCAAGATGACCTGGGACTGGTCCGAGGCCGGCAAGGACCTCGACATCAAGGACCCCCACGTCTACCTGAAGATCAAGGGCCGCTTCACCTACGCCAAGGACATCGCGCCGGAGTACGCCTGGTACAACGGCACGTCGACCCACTACATCATCGGCGACAAGATGGACCCGACGAAGCCGACCCTCGTCGCCGGTCCCCTCGGCACCCGCGAGGATCCGAAGGCGAAGCTCTGGCCGTTCAAGATCCACCGCACCAAGCAGCCCTACGACAAGGTCCACAAGACCCTCCTCGTGCCGAACGTCTTCGGGCCCGAGGGGTTCTGGACCAAGTTCGACTGGCCGACCGCGCTCGAGAATGGCTCCAAGGCCAACGGCCTCGCGTTCAGCGGCGAGTTCGACTTCGCGCCGACCGAGATGTACTGGCCGCTCTCGCACATGGTCGCCCCGAAGGAGCGCGCGCTGAGCTGCCGTGACTGCCACGGGCCGCGCGGTCGCCTCGACTGGAAGGGGCTCGGCTACGACGGCGACCCGCTCGCGGGCGAGGCCTTCGAGCACGACGCCGTCGAGCTCCTCGACGCCGCGGGCGAGTCGGTCGCGGAGACCGGCCAGCCGCTGTCGCTCAAGGAGACCTGCTCGGCCTGCCACGAGCTCGACTCGGACGAGTTCGCCGCGAAGCACAAGTACCACCGCGGCCTCGGCACGGCGCGGCTCGAGCCCGAGCGCGAGGCGCTCCTGGCGAGCGGCCCCGAGCCGGCCCCGCGCGAGGGTGAGAGCAACTGCCTCCTGTGCCACCTGAAGGACGCCAACGAGGGCGCCCGCCGCGCGGCGCTGGCCGCGGGCAAGGTCGACTGGGCCGTCACGGCGACCCTCGTCGGGACCAAGCTGGTCGCCGCCAAGGGCGCCGGCTACGCGTGGGACGCCGACGCCTTCGACGGCGGCGAGGCCGAGCTGGCGCTGGGCCCGCCCACCGAGGAGAACTGCGGCGCCTGCCACGGCCGCGTGCACAACGGCACCGAGCCGCTGACCCTCGACATCGGCGGGACCGACGCGGTCACCGAGAAGACCGGGCAGGTCTTCAGCTACCAGAAGATCCGCGTCTCGGGCCTGAACCTCAAGGACAAGAAGGAGCTGCGGCGGTCGTGGGACATCCACGCCGAGCGCCTCGTGACCTGCTCCGAGTGCCACTACGCCGGCGACGTGCCGAGCCGCTTCGCCGACGCCAAGCCCGACCGCCCGTACGAGCCCGGCGCCCGCCGCGACTGCCAGAGCTGCCACTCGACCGAGGGCAGCCACCCCTGGCTCGACAAGAAGGACGCCCACTTCGCCGCCCTGAGCTGCGAGGCGTGCCACATCTCGAAGATGTACGCCCCGGCCCAGGAGCTGGTCGACCGCACCGTGCGCGACGCCGAGGGGCGGCCGGTGATGACCCACCGCGGCCTCGAGGAGACCGGCGGCGAGCAGTTCCTGACCGGCTGGACGCCGACGCTGCTGCCGCGCCGCACCGACGGCAAGCTCGCGCCGTTCAACCTCGTGACGACCGCCGAGTGGGTCGACGGCCCGAGCTGGGCGACGATCCCCGAGGCCAAGATGCGCGCGGCCTGGTTCGCCGGCGACGCGGTCCGCCCCGAGATCCTCGCGGCCCTCGACGCCGACCACGACGGCGCCCTGTCCGCCGAGGAGCTGCGCCTCGACACGCTCGCCAAGGAGGACGTCGTCAAGAAGGCGCTCCTGGCCGCGGGGGTGGCCGATCCGCGGCTGATGACCCGGGTGGACGCCCACGCGCTCCACCACAACGTCGGCAACGGCGACTGGGCCATCCGCGAGTGCACCGCCTGCCACACCTCCGCCGTCTCCGGGCTGCCCGGGGCCGCGCCGGTCGCGCTGGCGCCGCGCCTGCCCGCCGGAGCCAAGCCCATCCTCCGCACCCAGGGGGAGGCGCAGCTCCAGGGGACCGTGAGCCGCGACGCCACCGGCGCCTTCTACTTCAACCCCGCTCCGGCGCCGGCGAAGACCGCCGCCGAGGATCATGGAGGTTCGCGATGACGACCGCTCCTGCCCCGGGGAAGGCCCCGGCGCGCTACTGGAATCCCTACCTGGGCGGCGCCTTGCTCGGCCTGCTGCTCTTCCTCTCCTTCTTCGTGACCGGCAACGGCCTGGGCGCCTCGGGCGCGCTCAACCGGGTCGTCGTGGCCGCGGAGGGCGTGGTCGCCCAGGAGCACGTGGACACGACGCCGTACCTGGCGGAGATGGGCGGCGCCGACCGCAACCCGCTGGACCACTGGATGGTCCTGGAGATCCTCGGGATCCTCCTCGGCGGGCTGGTGTCGGGCCTCGTCCACAAGCGCGTGCGCCCCGAGACCTTCAAGGGGCCGCGCGTCTCGGCGGCCACCCGCCTGGCCTTCGCGCTGATCGGCGGGGCGGTCATGGGCTACGGCGCACGCCTGGCCCGCGGCTGCACGTCGGGTCAGGGGTTGTCGGGCGGCTCGGCGATGTCGGAGGGGAGCTGGCTCTTCCTCCTGGCCATGTTCGCGAGCGCCTACGTCGTCGCCATCTTCGCCCGGAGGCTCTGGAGGTAGCCCCTCCGGAGTTCCCAAGGAGGACTTCACATGGCTCCATTCAACGTCACCGGGCTCGCCGACGCCGGCAGCGTCCTGCTCTTCGTCGCGATCGGCTTCGCCTTCGGCTACATCCTCGAGTCGTCGGGCTTCGGGGACTCGCGCAAGCTCACCGGCCAGTTCTACTTCACCGATCTGGCCGTGCTGAAGGTCATGTTCACCGCCGTCGTCGTGGCGATGGTGGGCATCGTCTGGGCCTCGACCGCGGGTCTGCTCAACTTCGACGACCTCTGGGTCAACCACACCTACGTCATCCCGGGCATGGTGGGCGGCGCGATCATGGGCGTCGGCTTCGTGGTCGGCGGGTACTGTCCAGGCACGTCGCTGGTGAGCATGGCGACGCTCAAGAAGGACGGCGCGGTGTTCGTCCTGGGCGCGCTCCTCGGCATGTTCGTCTTCGGGGAGTCGGTCGAGGGGATCATCCCCTTCATGGACCAGACCGACCTCGGCCGCATGACCGTCGGCGACGCGCTGGGCGTCAGCCCGGGCGTGGTCGCGGCGCTCGCCACGGCGCTCGCGCTCGCGCTCTTCGTCGGCGCGGACTGGGTCAAGCGGAAGCTCCACGGGACCGGCCCCGAGCCGGCCCCGCGCATCGGGCGCTTCACGCTGCCCGCGGTGGGCGCGGGCGCGCTGTCCGCGGTGGTCGTGCCGCTCCTCTTCATCTCCCCGCCGAGCTACCTCGACAAGTGGGAGAAGATGACCGACAAGCACGCGCTCATCAGCGACCGCAAGGTGCAGATCGACCCCGCCGAGCTGCTCGAGACGATGAACGACGACTCCCTGCGGGTCGAGCTCCTCGACCTGCGGCCCGAGCCGGCCTTCAACCGCTTCCACATCCAGGAGGCGCAGCGGGCCAACCTCGAGGGCCTGGCCCAGGCGCGCCAGCGCCTCACGACGCTGCCGCTGAACACGGTCGTGGTCCTCGTGGACCAGGAGGAGAAGCTGTCGACCGAGGGCTTCAAGCTCCTCACCGCGATGGGCGTGCGCAACGTCTACGTGCTCGAGGGCGGCGTCGACCACTGGCTGCACGTCTTCGAGGCGAAGCCGATGAAGCCGGGCGACGGGCCGGCGCTGGGCGACCGCTGGGAGGTCTCGCGGCCCGACCTGCACCACATGCCCCACCGGGAGTTCGAGAAGAAGATCAAGCTCGCCACCAAGGCGAAGCGCTCCGGCGGCTGCGGCTGATCGACGGATCTCGCGGAGAACGCGCGGAAAGGGGGGGCTTCGGCCCCCTCTTTTCGTTTCTGGGGGCTGCGACAGGGCGCCGCGGTGACCTGTCGATCACTTGCGACATATTGCCGTCGAACTCCAGCCCACGAGAGGCCCATGAACCTCGAGCACGCGCTCGCGCTCACCCTTTCCCTGACCTCGCTGGCGACCGCGGCGGCCCTGGCTGGACCGCCCGCGGACTTCTGGTCGACGCCGGCCATCGCCGGGCACGGCCCGGTCCACCTGTGGCCGGAGGCGTCGCTTCGCCCGGACGCCTCCGCCACCCACAAGGCGCTCTTCGACGTGACGAAGGGCGACGGGGCCTCGACCGAGGTGAACCCGGGGCTCGCGAAGGTCGCGCGGGCCGTCAACGCCTTCGTCGTCGCCGGGGTGCCGGTCGAGCACCTCGACATCGACGTCATCGTCCACGGCCCGGCGGCCCCGATCGTGCTCGGCGCCGCGGCCTACGCCGAGCGCTTCGGCCACGACAACCCCAACCTCGCGCTGCTCGAGCAGCTCACCAAGGCCGGCGTCGACGTCTACGTCTGCGGCAACACCCTCGGCGACCGCGGCTACACGCCCGCGCTCCTCGACCCGCGGGTCCAGGTCGCGGTCTCGGCCGTCACCACCAGCATCCTGCGGCAGAACGCGGGCTACGCGCTCATCCCGCTCTGAGCCGGGGCGCTACTTCAGCGCGTCGATCGTCGCCTCCACGCCGACGGTGACGTGGAGGTCCGCGGCGCCGCCCGGGACGGTCTGGCCCTGCTGGACGCTGAGCGTGGCGACCGGGATGAAGACGAAGTCGAGCGAGGTCAGCCACGGCTGCGCGCTCTGCTGGGCCGCCGCGTCGATGGACGCGCTGACCACGGCCGTCGAGCCGGCCGGGACCGACGGCAGGGTGGCGATGCGCAGGCCCTGGCTGGGCGACGTCGCGCCGGCGGGCGCGACGTAGAGGTCGATGGGCGGGGTCGCGGCGGTCAGCGAGTTGTTCGACGGGGTGACGGTGAGGCCGCCGAGCGTGATGGACTGGACCTTGTCGCGGTTGGACTCGAGCTGGGGGCTCGACGAGACCAGATCGATGCGGATCGGGCTCAGGGCGAGCGGGTAGCTCGCGTCGGCGGGGGCGGGCTGCCCGGCGGCCGCGCCGGTCACGTCGCCGAGGGAGACGTGCACGTCGAAGCTCTGGTCGAAGCCGATGGGGATGTCGAGGCTGTCGCAGCCGGTGAGCGAGGTCGCCGCGAGCAGGGCGACGAGCACGGTGAGGGACCTGACGACGGGAGCGAACGCGCGCATGAAGCCTCCGAGAGCGTGACCCTGGTACGTTGGCCGGGTCGGCGTGGATGATCAATCCCGGGTCGAGGCGCCTCGA
>SBGO01000388.1 GCA_006226565.1 Deltaproteobacteria bacterium
GGGGCCTCGGTGGCGGGCGCCTCGGCCTCGGTGGCGGGCGCCTCGGTGGTGGGCGCCGGAGCCGCCCCGGTGGGCTTCGACGCCGGCGCGGCGGAGGCGCCGCGCCAGTCCCCGAAGGCGTAGAGGTTGACCCTGCGGGCGCCGTACTGGCTCACCACGATGACGAGGTGGTCGACGTCGAACTGCGGGTCGGCGAGGTCGCGGTAGATCTCCGGGACCTTCGCGGCGACGCTGACGCCGGCCGGGAGCGCGAGGTTCCCCGGCCGCTCGCCCGGGCCGCCGAGGACGAGCAGCAGGCGGAAGTCCGCGTCGAAGACCTGGACGTTCTCGAAGGCCGCGTCGGCGACGTAGATGCGGCCTGCGTCGTCGACCGCGATGCCCTTGGGGCGGGTGAAGGTGCCGGGGCTGTCGCCGGCGGCGCCGAAGGTCCCGAGGACCTCGCCGGTCGGGCTGAGCTTCTGGATTCGGAAGTTGCCGGTGTCGGTGACGTAGAGGTTGCCGTCGGGGCCGAGCGCCAGGTTGGTCGGGAGGCGGAACTTCCCGGGCTCGACCCCGAGCCCGCCGATCTTCCGGACGACGTCCCCGGTCTCCCGCGACAGCACCTCGATCTCGCTGTCGCGCACGTCGCAGACGAAGAGCAGGTCCGACGTGACCGCCACCGCCGTGGGCTTGAACTGCTCCGGCGAGCCGTAGGCGCGGACGTAGCGGTCGTCGGGCCCGTAGACGACGACCTGCCCGCGCCCGGTGTCGGCGACGAGCTTGTCGCCGGCGTCGGTGATGGTGATGTTGATCGGGGTCTTGAGCGCGCCGAGGCCCACCGCACCGCGGAGGGGCAGGAACCCCTCCTCCGGGTCGATGACGACGACGCTCCCGAGGACCGTGTCGGTGACGTAGAGCTTCTTGCCGTGGAGCGCCGCCCCGTAGGGCTTGACGAGCTTGCGGGTGTCGACCTCGCCGCCGACGAGGAACGCCTCGAAGCTGCTGCTCGACCCCAGGTCCTCCTCGGACGAGATGGAGCCCAGGAACTGAAAGCGCGGCTGGGCGGGCGGCGACGGGAAGAAGACCGGCTGCTCGAGCCGCTGGAGCGAGGCCCCGCCGCACGCCGTGAGGCTCATGAGCGCGCCGAGGATCGGCGCGAGATATCGGTACTCCACGGTCAATCCGCCCATCCGCTCAAGCGGCTAGAGGTCGTGGCACTTGAGGCAGAGGCCGCTGCCGGCGTTGCTCACGCGCAGGAGCCCGGCGAGGTTCGTGCCGTTGTGCGGGTCGTGGCAGCTCGCGCACTCGAGCCGGCCCGCGAAGAGCGGCACGTAGGGCGGCGCCATCCCGACGGTGTTGGGATCGGTGTCGCCGTCCGCCGCCGGGTTGATGAGCTGGCCGTCGGTGGTCGCGAGGGACGCGTCGTAGGTGAACGACACCGGGTGGTCGTTCGACAGGTCCGTCCCCACGCGCGCGCCGGCCGAGATCATGGTCGTGCCGGTCGTGCCGCCGAAGGAGTCGATGGCGACGGTGCCGTCGTGGCAGCTCAGGCAGAGCTTCGACGAGGCGCCGGGCTGGGCGACCTGCGCCTGGAGCGTCGGCGAGCTGTAGACGGTGAACGACGCCGTCGTCACCTCGTGGTTCCAGAGCGGCGCCTGGGTCACCGCCTGGTTCGCGTTGTGCGGGGTGTGGCACGGCAGGCAGATCTCCCCCTGCGCCCATCCCTGGGACGAGAAGTCGTGCTCGGAGCCGGAGATCTCACCGCGGGCGGTCTGCTCCCCCGGGGACGCCCCGAACGCGAGCGCCACCGCCGCCAGTGCCGTCGCGATTCGCTGCAGATTGCGTTTCATGATGCTCTCCCTCTCTCTCGAGTCCCGACCGCGCACCGCGCGGCCTTCAGCCCCTCCGGGCTAATTCTTTCCGCACGCGGCCTTGCCAGACGCCGCGTCCGGGTCCTCGGGCGCCAGCTCCAGCGCGCGGTCGAAGGCGACGAGCGCCTCCGGGCACCGCTTCAGGGCCTGGAGCGTCTTGCCGAGCAACACGTGGGCCGCGGCGACCGGCTCGTGGGTCGCGAGGCTCTGGCGCACGGTCTTCTCGGCCTTTTCGTGGTCGCCGCGCTCGAAGAAGCGCTCGGCGAGCTTGAGGAAGCGCGCGGCCTTGGCGACCTGCGGGTCGGTCCGCGGCCCGCGCTTGGGGTCGAGCGCCTCGTCGAGGCCCGCCTTGTCGATGAGCCCGGCCGCGAAGCGGAGCCGCGCGCACAGCTTGTCGCCGAAGCCGACCGAGTCGTAGGGCTGCCAGTCGACGAGCTTGCCCGCCCGGTCCACGACCGCCGCCGTCGGCCGGACCTGGACGCGCATCTCCGCCGCGGTCGCGTCGCCGGCGTCGAAAGCGATCGGGATGGTCCGCCCGGCGCGCGCCAGCGTGGCCTGGAGCTGGGCCGGCGTGTAGCGGCCGCTGACCACGGTGACGAAGCGCACGGGCGCCTCGCCGAGCTCCGCCTTGCAGCGCTCCACCGCGTCGAGCGCCATCTCGCTCTGCGCGTGGTCGGGGGTGATGAAGAGCACCCCGGAGACCGCGTCGGCCGCGAAGAGCGGGACCTTGCCCTTGCCCTCGACCCGCGGCAGGTCGCGCGGCTCGAGCGTCGCGCCGAGCGCGGAGCGCGCCGCCACCGCCGGCCCGGTGACCAGCGCCGCGACCAGCGCGAGCGCCGCCGCGACGACGCCGAGCAGGCGAGACCCCGGGGCGGAGCGGTGGAGCGGCCCGGTCATGCTCACTTCCTCCCGTTGTCGTAGGACTTGGTGACGTGGCACGTCTTCGAGCAGGCGCCGCCGTTGGGGCGCTCCTCGAAGTTCAGGTGCAGCTGCCAGCCCTTCGAGCCGTAGGGGACGGAGGTGCGGATCTGGAACGGCTGCGGCGAGGCGTGCACCTCGTGGCAGGCGCGGCAGGTGCGCCCCCGCTTCTCCATGTTCACGTGCAGGAAGTGGAGGTTGCGGTCGCCGTCGCGGAAGGCGGTGGCCGTGGTCGTCTTCTCGGCCGTGAAGGCCTCGACGTCGTGGCAGGTGAAGCAGAGCTCGTAGCGGGCCTCGTCCCAGCCCTCGTAGAAGGTGGCCGGGTAGGGGGCGCTCAGGAGCCGGAAGTTCGCCCCGCCGTGGGTCTCGTGGCAGGCCGAGCAGTCCTTGTCGCCGATGGGCCCGTGGTGGTGCGGGTTCGCCTCGAGGAGCGCCGCGAAGTTCGTCAGCGTGACGCCGGCCGGGTCCTTCACGTCGGGCTTGCCGTGGCAGCTCACGCACAGGTCGAAGGGCTGGGCGAGGAGGCCCTTGGCGACGTTGCTCGCGTGCGGATCGTGGCAGGACAGGCAGCTCTTGCCCTCGCTCACCGGCGCGTGCTTCACCGCGCCCGCCATCGCCTTGCCGATCTTGTCGTGGCAGCCGACGCAGAGCCCCGGCATCGGCCCGCGCAGGAGGTGCTCCGCCGCGGCGTTGTGCGGGTTGTGGCAGGCCACGCAGTTGTCCACCGCCGCCTTGTGCGGGTGGCGGCTGTTCGCCAGGGTCGCCTCCATCTCCTCGTGGCAGCCGGCGCAGAGGTCGCGGACCGGCCCCTGGAGCGGGCCCGGGTGCTTCGGATCGTCGGTCTTGTGGCAGACCGAGCACTCGCCCATCTCGTAGGGCGCGTGACCCGAGGTGGCGAGCTTCGCGTCGAGCGGCCGCGCGTCGGTCTTCGCCGGGCCGGCCTTGTCCGCGGCGGCGCGGTCGGGCTTCGGCGCCGCGGCGTGGCCGTCGCGGGAGCCCCCCGCGACGACGGCCAGCGCAAGGGGGAAGACGAGGAGACCCACGAGTCGGCCGCGGTACACGGAATGAGCGCGATGGGCGCCCGAGAGGTGGTGGTGTCGTCCCTGTCTCGTCATCTCAGCTCGCCTCACTCGCTTCTCGGCCTCCGACGCGCTCCCGCGCGCCCTGGAAAAAAGGTCTCCGCGCCCGCTCACGGGCACGGCGTGGCGTCCGACGGCGCCGGTCCGAAGTCGTTGTTCCCCCAGGTCTGCCCGTGCGCGTGGCAGGTCGCGCAGGCGCTACACATGGTGTGCCAGTCGTAGGCCGCCTCCCAGTCGGCGTGGCAGGCGGAGCACAGCCCGGTGCTCCCACCCCAGCCCACGGTCCCGACCCCGGCCGAGTTGACGACGACGTCGATACGGACCTCGCGGGCGACGCCGAAGGTGTTCCAGGGAGGGCCGTTGAACCCGCTCTTGCGGGTGCCGTCGTCCACGAAGGCCGTGCCGTCGACGCGGTCGACGATCATGTACGGGTTCCCGGCCGGGTGGTCGGGGGTGTAGGAGCCGTGCGCGTCGTGGCAGTCGGTGCACTCCATGACCGCGCCGGGCGCGCCCGAGTAGCCGTTCCAGCCGCGCTTGGAGTCGCCCCCGTGGGCGGTGTGGCCCCAGGTGTACTCGACCCACCACGGGGACATGTTGTAGCTGCAGCTCTCCATCGGGCGGAGCGGCACCGTCGGCCCGAGGACGTGCTCGGGGAGGCCCGGCGACTCGGGGCCCGTGCCCCCGGCGTGGCAGCGCAGGCACAGGTCGCTGACGGTCCCGGTCCAGGGCGCGGCGTCGTCGTCGGGGTCGCCGAGGGGCTGGGTCGCCGACGCGGTGTGCGCGCCGTGGCAGGAGAGGCACTCGACCCGGGCGCCGCTCGCCGCCTGGTCCGACGCCGAGATGTCGTGGTGGCTGTTGACGATGCGCTGGGTGCCCTCGGTCCCGAAGCAGATGTCGCCGGACCACTCGCTCCATCGGAGCGTGCCCGCGAACTTGCTCGCGACGTCCGGCGCCGGGCGCCCGTCGCCGAAGGGGTCGAAGGGGCGCGTCATGCGCTGGGCGCCGTCGGCGTCGTGGCAGTGGGCGCAGAAGTCGGAGACGTCGGGGTCGGCGCTGAGGTCCGCCCACCGGAGGAAGGTGTAGGTCACGGCGCTGTCGTCGGGGTCGACGAGGACCACCTCGCCCGACTGGTGCGCGCTGAGGTCGTGGCACACGGCGCAGTCGGAGTTGTCGAGCGCGCCGCCGAAGTGGGCGTGGGCGTCGTTCACCGGGAACTCGGCCGTGACCGGGCGCCGCCCGCCCACCGGGATGCCGTCGCCGTTGTCCTGGGCGACGGCGTGGCAGTCGAGGCAGTCGAGGGTGAAGCCGCGGGCGTGGGTGTGGCAGCTCGTGCAGTCCTGCGCGAGGCCGTGCGCGTGGTCCGCGGCGGCGTCGTTGCGGTGGTGGGCCGTCACGGTGTGGCAGCTCTCGCAGACGCCGTTGAAGCTCGGCGCGCCGGCGACGAGGGGGTTGTCGCCGCCGGGGTAGACCGTCGGGGTGACCGCGTTCGGCGAGCGCATCGTCTCGCGCAGGAGCGCCTGGCCGATGCCCTCGACGTTGTGCGGGTCGTGGCACTTGCCGCAGCGGATGATCGCGCCGCGCCCGCGGTGGGAGGCGAAGGGCCCGGCCGAGGGGGCGACGCCGGTCGGGTTGTGGCAGGTCGCGCAGCGCTCCTCGACGTCGTCGTAGGTCGTCCGCCCGAGCTGGTACGCGTCTCCGACCGCGATCGGCGTCGCGAGCGGCGTCTCCCAGGTCACCGTCGTGGCGGTGCTGGCGACGATCTTGCGGAACTGCCCGGCGCTGGCGCCCGAGGTCACGGTCAGGACGCCGCCGATCCAGGCCCCGTCGCTCCAGGCCTTGCCGTCGTCGGTCAGGCTCAGGGCGTCGCCGGCGGTGGCGGCGCCGGCCGCGTCGGCCGGCTCGTTCAGCCCGGCGTAGGGGATGTGGCAGTCGGTGCAGCTGATCCCGTGGGCCGCGTCGTGGGGCGCCTGGGGGATGGCGTGGGCGGTGGGCGTGGCGGCGAGCGCCAGGGCCGCCGCGGCGAGCGAGGCGAGGTGAGCCGGGCGCGCGGTCATGGCGAGGCCTCCTCGAGCGGGCCCAGGTCGACCCAGCGCTGGCGCTCCGGGTCGGTGACGAGGACGTGGCCCGCGGGGGTCACGGCCACGTCGAGGGGCAGGGCGACGCAGGTCGGGCAGGCGCCCGCGCGGCCGAGGGAGCCGAGCCAGCCGCCGTGGGCGTCGAGGGCCTGCACGTGGGCGTGGTGGGAGTCGAGGGCGTAGATGGCGCCGCGCCACAGCGCCACGCCCTGGAGCCGGGTGAAGCCGGCCTCGAAGTCGCGGCGCGAGCTGGCGGCCACCGGGATCTCGTGGCCCAGCGCGCCCAGCTCGGCGCCGTCGCGGCCGTAGCGGACGAGGCGGTGGTGGCCCTGGTCGGCGACCACCACGCTGTCGGCGTCGGCGGCGACGGCGACCGGGAAGCGGAGCTCGCCCGGGCCGCCCAGGGTGCCCTGCTCGGCGAGGGTGGTCGGGTCGTAGACGCGGACGCGATCGGCGTCGCTGTCGGCGACGTAGATGACGCCGTCGGGGGCGACGGCGATCGCGTTGGCGCGCTGCACGGGGGCGTCGCCGAGGTCGCCGAGCCAGGCGCGGGCGGTGAGATCGTAGGCCTCGACGGTGCCGCGGCCGGCGCAGCCGACGTAGAGCCGGGAGCCGTGGACGGCCAGCCCGAGGGGGCGCGCGAGGTCGACGAGCTCGATCACGCGGCGGCCGTCGCGGTAGCCGAAGACGGCGTCGGCCTCGGGGTCCGAGACGAGCACGGTGCCGTCGGCGGCGACGGCGACGCGGGTCGGGTAGGCGAGGGTGGCGACGCCCGGCGTGACGAAGCGGCCGCGGTCGGCGACGACCCGCGCCGGGGCGGCGGTGGGCTGC
>SBGO01000258.1 GCA_006226565.1 Deltaproteobacteria bacterium
AGGTCGGGCGGCGGCCCGACGAGGTCAGCACCGCGGCGCGCGCGCTCCTCGCCCGGCGCGCGTGGGTGGGCCACGTGGCCGAGCTCCGCACGGCGGTCCACCAGGCGGCCGTCCGCGCCGAGAAGGCGACGCTCCTGCCCGAGCACTTCGAGGCGGCGCTGCCCGACGCGGGCGTGCACCTCAGCGAGTCGGTCGAGCTCGGCTACCACGACGCGGTGAAGAGCTTCCGCCGGGATCTGCTGAGCCACGCCCTCGAGGTGTGCGGCGGCAACCGGACCCACGCGGCCGAGCTCCTCGGCCTCCAGCGCACCTACTTCATGCGTCTCATCCGCGACCTGGGCGCCACCGAGGGCGAGGCCGAGGCCTGAGATCGAATCCGCGTCAGCGCCGTCGAGTTTCCGCTTGAAATCGGTTCGGGGCGGTGATAGCAACCCTCCTCACCGGTCGGCGGGACTGCCGAGCACGGGGCCATAGCTCAGTTGGTAGAGCGCTTGAATCGCACTCAAGAGGTCGTCGGTTCGACTCCGATTGGCTCCACCAGAGAGGCGGGTTTCCACCAGGAAACCCGCCTTTTTTGTTGCTCTTCGCCCGCTCGCTGACGCGCCCTCCCCTCGACCGCCGCCTCGCTGGACGCCCCCGGCCCGGGTGCGCGGGCGCACCCACGCGTCCCCGGCACGCCCTCACGCCGCACTCGCCCGCCGCCCGGCGCCCGAGCGGCCGTCGACGGCGCCCGCACCGACGCCGCAGCGCAGCAATCTTCCTGTTTGATTTCAAACCCTTGTGCATCGCACACGCCCCTGACCGCCGGGCGAAGTGACACGCGAGGAGTGTGGGTTCGCGCCCCTCGACTTTTCTGTTCCAACCGCAAGTTTTCGTCGTGGGCCACGGCTCGCGCACCCCGGCGCCGTATTCTGTCGCGGCACGGACTATGCAACTTCCCCCCTCAATCCATCAGCATAACACGGCTTCGACACACGCCTACGTGCATCTGCACGCGAAGCGGGCTGACGGACGTTTTCGAGGGAGGAGTTACCATGCGCAATACGGCCTGCTGGACTCGGGTGGTCATCGCCCTTAGTGCCGCGGCCCTCGTCTTCGGTGCGCGCGGCGGGCCCGCCTACGCCATCCATTTCGACGACGTCGAGATGGACGGTGACGCGACCGACGATCCGCTCGTGACCGGAGACGATTGGGACGTCATCAACCTCTTCGGCGGCAACGCCCTGGTGTGGTCGGGGACCATCTTCGACACGGTCCCGGACAACATCTACTTCACGGGAGACTCGAAGGACATCAACTGCACCTGCGAGTGGCGGTGGACCTCGGGCACCGTCCCCGACAAGGACGACCTCCAGCATGCCTACGTGGCCGCCTACCCGGGAGGGCACCTCTACTTCGGCGCCGATCGCTACGCGAGCGACGGCGACTCTCAGCTCGGGTTCTGGTTCTTCCAGGACAACGTCGCGCCGATGCCGGACGGGACCTTCTCGGGCTACCACACCGACGGCGACATCCTCGTCCTGAGCGACTTCACCAACGGTGGACGCATCGCCAACCTCGACGTCTACCGCTGGTCCTCCACGCTGCAGTCGATCGAGCTCGTCACGAGCGGCGTCGACTGCGCCGACGCGCCCGCGGACGACGTCGTCTGCGCGATCGTGAACCAGACCGAGGTCCCTTCGCCGTGGCCCTTCATCCCGAAGTCGGGCACCGAGAACTTCTTCCCGATCGGCAGCTTCATCGAGGGCGCGATCGAGCTCGAAGCGCTCGGCGTCGAGCCCAGCTGCTTCACCAGCTACCTCGTCGAGACCCGCTCCTCGCCGTCCCCGACCGCGGTCCTCAAGGACTTCGTCTCGGGGCACTTCGAGACCTGCGGCATCGACGTCGACAAGTCGGGCACGACCCTCTCCAAGGTCGGTGACCCCGCGACCTACACCTTCACCTTCACCAACACCGGCATCCGCACGCTCTACCTCGACTCCGTGACCGACAGCGTCCTCGGTGACCTGACGGCGACCGCCGCCGCCGCCGGCTGTAGCACCCTCGCCCCGACGGCGACGTGCTACTTCGACGCCGAGCGCATCGTCCAGCCCGGCGACCCCGACCCCCTCGTGAACACCGTCACCGCCGTCTACAACATCGCCGCGGACCTCACGAACGACGCGGTCGTCGGCACCGCCGAGCACGCGGTGAACCTCTTCCAGCCGGCCATCTCCATCGCCAAGAGCGGCCCCGAGCTCGGGCACGCCGGCCAGGACGTGGTCTACACCTTCGTCATCACCAACCTGAGCTCCGAGGACAGCCCCGAGCTGCTCCTCGCGTCGATCACCGACGACCAGCTGGGGGACCTGACGGCCCAGGCCACGGCCGCCTGCGGCGTCCTGACCATCGGCGACGCCTGCACGTTCTCCGTCGGCGCGACGCTCCCGGCCGCGCCCGACCCGTTCGTCAACACGGTCGACGTGCTCTACCACCCGAGCGGCTTCCCCAACGACATCGCCGATTGGGACATGCACGCGGTGAACCTCTTCCAGGTCGGCCTCACGCTCGTCAAGCGCGGCGACGCCCTCTCGAAGATCGGTGACCCCGTCACCTACACCTTCGAGGTGACCAACACGAGCAGCGACGACGCGCCGCCGCTCGCCATGACCTCCTTCACCGACGACGTCCTCGGCGACCTCGGCCCCGCCGCCATCGACGCCGGCTGCGACGTCCTCGCCAGCGGGGCGACGTGCGCCTTCACCGCCACCCGCGTCGTCGGGCCCGACGACCCCGACCCGCTCGTCAACCACGCGTCGGCGACCTACACCGCGCAGGGCTTCACCCTCGCCGCCAGCGCGGACGCCAGCCACAGCGTCAACCTCTTCCAGCCCAGCGTCGCCCTCCACAAGTCGGGCGACCTCATCGGCGAGATCGGCGCCCCGGTCGCCTACGTCCTGACGGTCGAGAACACGAGCTCCGACGACAGCCCCGACCTGCTGCTCGACAGCTTCACCGACACCCTCCTCGGCGACCTCGCCGCCGCGGCCGCCGCCGCCGGCTGCGCGCGCCTCGCCCCGGGGGCGAGCTGCAGCTTCGACCTGTCGCGCACGGTCCTGCCCGGGGACCCGGACCCGCTGCCGAACACGGCCACGGTCCACTACCACCCGGAGGGCTTCCCGAACGACATCACCGCCAGCGACGACCACAGCGTCGACCTCTTCCAGCCCAGCGTCACGCTGGTGAAGACCGGCACGACGCTCTCGAAGATCGGCGACCCCGTCACCTACGCCTTCACGGTGACGAACACGAGCTCGGGCAACACCCCCGACCTCGCGCTCCAGTCCTTCGTCGACAGCGTGCTCGGCGACCTCACCCCCTACGCCGCGAGCGCCGGCTGTGACGTCCTCGCCGCCGGCCAGAGCTGCAGCTTCGAGGTCACCCACGCGGTCCCGGCGGACGCCCCGGATCCCTTCGTCGACACGGCGACCGTGGTGTACTGGCCCATCGGCTTCTCCCTCGACGTGAGCGCCAGCGACAGCCACAGCGTCAACCTCTTCCAGCCCGCGGTCACCCTCGAGAAGACCGGCGACGCCCTCGCCCAGGTCGGCGCCGTCGTCACCTACATCTTCCGGGTGACGAACGCCGGCTCCGAGGACAGCCCCGACCTGCTGCTCGTCAGCTTCACCGACTCGCTCCTCGGCGACCTCTTCGCCGAGGCCGACGCCGGCGGCTGCAGCCAGCTCGCGGTCGGCGAGAGCTGCACCTTCCTCGTCGCGCGCGAGATCCTGCCCGGCGATCCGGACCCGCTGCCCAACACCGCCGTGGTCCACACCCACCCCGCGGGGTTCGACAACGACATCACCGCCAGCGACGACCACAGCGTCAACCTGTTCCAGCCCAGCATCGCGCTGCGCAAGACCGGCACGACGCTGTCCAAGATCGGCGATCCGGCCACCTACACCTTCACGGTGACCAACACGAGCTCGGACGACAGCCCGCCGCTCGTCCTCCTCGCCTTCACCGACACGGTCCTCGGCGACCTCGTCGACCCGGCCGTCACCGCCGGCTGTGACTACCTCGAGCTCGGCCAGAGCTGCGCCTTCAGCGTGACCCGCGCCGTCCCGCTCGACGCGCCCGACCCGCTCGTCAACGTCGCCACGGCGACCTACGCGCCCGAGGTCATCAAGCTCAGCGTGGAAGCCATCGCCATCAGCGCGAGCGACGAGCACAGCGTCAACCTCTTCCAGCCGAGCGTCACCCTCGACAAGGACGGCGACGCCTTCGGCGAGGTCGGCCTGCCCGTCAGCTACACCTTCACGCTGACGAACGCCGGCTCCGCCGACAGCCCCGACCTGCTGCTCGACAGCTTCACCGACTCGCTCCTCGGCGACCTCGCGACCGACGCGGCCATCGCCGGCTGCGCGCGCCTCGCCCCGGGGGCCAGCTGCACCTTCACGCGCGAGCGCGTCGTCCTCCCCGGCGACCCGGATCCGCTCCCGAACACCGCGGTGGTCCACACCCACCCCGAGGGCTTCCCGAACGACATCAGCGACAGCGACGACCACGTCGTGAACCTGTTCCAGCCGAGCCTCACGCTCGACAAGTCCGGCACGACGCTCTCCAAGATCGGCGACCCGGTGATCTACCGCTTCACGATCACCAACACGAGCTCCGAGGACACCCCGCCGCTGACGCTCCAGTCCTTCACCGACAGCGTGCTCGGCGACCTGACGGGCGCCGCCGGCGCCGGCGGCTGCGGCAGCCTCGCCGTGGGCGAGAGCTGCACCTTCGAGTTCCAGCACGTCGTGCCGGCCGACGCCCCCGATCCCTTCGTCGACACGGCGACGGCGATCTTCTGGCCGACCGGCTTCGCGCAGGACGTGAGCGCCACCGACAGCCACAGCGTCAACCTCTTCCAGCCCGCGGTGACCCTCGAGAAGAGCGGCGACGGCATCGCCCAGATCGGCAACGTCGTGACCTACGTGTTCAAGGTGACGAACGCCGGCTCCGAGGACAGCCCCGACCTGCTGCTCGTCAGCTTCACCGACTCGCTCCTCGGCAACCTGACCGCCGAGGCGGCCGCCGCCGGCTGCGGCCAGCTCCCGGTCGGCGCGAGCTGCACCTTCACCGCCGAGCGCGAGGTGATGCCCGGCGATCCGGATCCGCTGCCGAACACCGCGGTGGTCCACACCCACCCCGACGGCTTCGACAACGACATCACCGCCAGCGACCGCCACAGCGTCGACCTGTTCCAGCCGAGCCTGACGCTCGACAAGTCCGGCACGCGGCTCTCCAAGATCGGCGACCCGGTCACCTACGACTTCACGGTGACCAACACCAGCTCCGCCGACACCCCGCCGATGGCGCTCGTCTCCTTCGACGACACCGTCCTCGGCGACATCGCCCCGGCCGCCATCGCCGCCGGCTGCGACGTCCTCGAGAGCGGCCAGAGCTGCGCCTTCAGCGTCACCCGCGTCGTCGCGCCCGACGATCCCGACCCGCTCGTCAACGTCGCCACCGCGACCTACGCGCCCGAGGTCATCAAGCTCGGCCTGACGCCGCTGCCGACCAGCGCCAGCGACTCCCACAGCGTCAACCTCTTCCAGCCGAGCATCGCGCTCGCCAAGGAAGGCGACGCCTTCGGTGAGATCGGCATGCCGGTCGAGTACCGCTTCACCGTCACCAACACGAGCTCCGACGACAGCCCCGCGCTGTGGCTCGACAGCTTCGACGACTCGCTCCTCGGGGACCTGCTGCCCGACGCCATCGCGGCCGGCTGCGCGACCCTCGCCCCCGCCGCGAGCTGCAAGTTCAGCGTCGAGCGCGTCGTGGCCGCCGACGACCCGGATCCGCTGCCCAACGTCGCGGTCGTCCACTACCACCCCGAGGGCTTCCCGAACGACATCACCGCCAGCGACGGTCACAGCGTCAACCTCTTCCAGCCCAGCGTGACGCTGGAGAAGACCGGCACGACGCTGTCCAAGATCGGCGACCCGGCGACCTACCACTTCGTCGTGACCAACACGAGCTCCGACGACACCCCGCCGCTGACGCTCCGGTCCTTCGTCGACAGCGTCATCGGCGACCTGACGGCCTCCGCCGCCGCGGTCGGCTGCGACGTCCTCGCCGTCGGCGAGAGCTGCGTCTTCGACGTGACCCTCCCCGTGCCGGCCGACGCGCCCGACCCCTACGTCGACACCGCGACGGTCATCTTCTGGCCGATCGGCTTCGCGCAGGACGTCACCGCGAGCGACAGCCACAGCGTCAACCTCTTCCAGCCCGCCGTGGCGCTCGAGAAGACCGGCGACACGCTGGCCCAGGTCGGCAACATCGTGACCTACTTCTTCACCGTCACGAACGAGAGCTCCGAGGACAGCCCCGACCTGATGCTCTTCGGCTTCAGCGACTCGCTCCTCGGCAACCTCACCCAGCCGGCCCTCGCCTCGGGCTGCTGGCGCCTGGCGTCCGGCGCGAGCTGCAGCTTCGCCGTCGAGCGCGAGGTCCTGCCCGGCGACCCGGACCCGCTGCCGAACACCGCGGTGATCCACTACCACCCCGACGGCTTCGACAACGACATCACCGACAGCGACGACCACGTCGTCAACCTGTTCCAGCCGAGCCTCACGCTCGACAAGTCCGGCACGCGGCTCTCCAAGATCGGCGACCCGGTGACCTACGACTTCACGGTGACCAACACCAGCTCCGACGACGCGCCGCCGCTGACCCTCGTCAGCTTCGACG
>SBGO01000306.1 GCA_006226565.1 Deltaproteobacteria bacterium
CGGGGCCGCCGTGCCCGCCGTCACCGCCGTCGAGCCCGCTCTGGGCGTCGTGGCTGCGCGCCAGGCGGTTGTCGCCGAAGGCGTGGCCGTCCTCGCCCGAGGCGTCGACGGTGCCGTCGATGACGGCGGCGCCGCGGACGAGGACGATGATCGGCATGTAGGCCTCGTTGCCGCCGGTCTCCGGCGCGGGATCGGTGGTGTCGAAGACCAGGCGCTTGTCGGTGGGGACGGTGAGGTCCTCGAAGACGACGACGCCGCCGTCGGAGCGCGCGCTCGAGGGGACGGTGATGACGCCGTCCTCGACGCCGTCGGCGTCCCCCTCGCCGCCGTCGACCGGGCTGGGGAGCGGCAGGACGACGGAGAAGACGTTGTCGATGGCGCCCGTCGGGAGCAGCGGCGTGCCGTCGACGAGGACCTCGCACTCGCCCGGGGTGGCGTCCTCGAGCACGAAGAACACCGTCGAGAGGACGGCGTTCACGATGGGGCTCGTCGGGTTGCCGGCGCCGTCCGAGAGCCAGGTCGGGCCGACCAGGATGTCGTCCGGGCAGCTCGTCGTGACGGTCTCGAGCCCGGTGAAACCACCGTTGGCCGCGATGAGGCTGATCACCGCCCCCGCCCCGGGCGGCGCGGCGTCGGGCTGCAGCACGATCTGGGCCGCGGCCGGCGCGGCCAGCGCGGTCAACGATGTCGCGATGCACAGCGCGGCCAGCGTGCGTGTCGCCATGGCGGGTCTCCTGGTGTCTCGGGGGGCGAGGAACGAGGGGAGAACCGCAGCGTGGCACGCCCGCCCCGGCGCTTCAACGCCGTCTCCCGAGCGCGCGCGGTGCCCGCGGCGTTGACGAGAGGCGCGCGGCCGGCCAAGGTCCTCGCCCAACGTCCTTCCGGGGGACCGATGACCGCGACGAAACTCTGCCTCGGGCTCAGCGCCGCCCTGCTCCTCACCGCCTGTGGCGGCTCGAGCGACTCGAACGAGACCGACACGACCACGGCGGCCGACACCGTGTCGGACACGACCGAGGACACCGGCGCTCCCGCCGACACCGCCGTCGCCAGCTGCGAGATCCCGAAGCCGGCCGGGGCGCTGTGCAACCCCTACCCGGGCTGCGCGTCGGGCTGCGAGGCGGGGGAGACCTGCACCAACGTCAACCCCGGCGGCGGCGAGAACGTCGTCTGCCAGGCCGGCGCCACCGCCGCCATCGGTGCGGCGTGCGACAACGCCACCGGCCCGTTCTGCGCCGACGGCGCCTGCATCAACGGCGAGTGCAGGCAGTTCTGCGACCTCAACGCGGACTGCGACAACGGGACCAACTGCCGGCCCTATCTCTCGGGCAGCCTCCGGATCAACGTCTGCGGCGCCAGCGAGCAGATCATCTGCGATCCCTTCCTCCCCGAGGTCGAGTGCGCCCCCGGCACCAGCTGCTACCGCGACGTCGTCGAGGGCACCTCGAGCTGCCTCGCGACCGGCGACGGCGCGTTCGGGGAGACCTGCAGCTGCTCGGGCTGCTGCGCCAGCGGGCTCACCTGCACCCGCGACGACGCGGGCGTCGACGGCATCTGCGGCCAGAACTGCGTCCTCTGGGGCAGTGGTGAGCGCGGGTGCGCCAGCCGCTGCGCCGGCTTCGTGTCCTGGCGGCCGGTTCACGACGCCGACACCGTGGGCTTCTGCGTGCCCTTCGAGTCCTACGCGATCACCCCGGTGGCGGTCGGCGCCTCCGCCGGCGGCGAGCTCACCAACGTCGGCGAGTACGACGTCTTCAGCTTCGACGGCCAGGCCGGGCAGGTCGTCCGCGTGTCGCTCACCACCCCGGGCGGCGCCTTCGACGTCAACGCCATCGACAGCATCGTGTCCATCCACACCGCCGCCGACGGCCTGCCGGTCGCGATCGGCAACGACGCGATCTTCGCCGACGCCTTCGACAGCACGGTCGTGACCGTGCTCCCCGAGACCGGCTCCTACTACGTGCTCGTCCGCGACTGCTGGACCTACACCGGCGAGCGCCCGGACAAGGAGTTCGGCTGCTACCTGCCCATCGCGAAGACGCAGAAGAGCTACACCGTCGCCGTCGCCGACATCACCGCGTCGGTCGTCGTCGACGGCGAAGCGGGCGACACCATCGCGACCGCGGTGGAGATCCCCTTCACCGGCAGCGGCGACAACCACCCCGCGGTCCTCGCGCGCGGGACCTTCCGCGACGCCGCGGACGTCGACGTCTTCCGCGTCAAGGTGCCGACCGACCTGCCGACGGCCAGCACGGCGGGCCACACCTTCCGCGCCCAGCTCGACCTCCGCGCCTTCGCCGGCGGGCTCACAGGCCCCTACGGCAGCGGCTCGACCACGGCCTTCGGCGAGCTCCGCCTGACCACGGTCGCCGATCCGAACACGGTCCTCGCGCGCATCACCGCCAGCGACGCGGACCAGGTGATCAACGTCCCGGTCACCGCGGGCGGCGATTACCTCCTCTGGGTGACGCCCGCGGCCGACGCCACGCCGACCGGCAGCGACCGCGACTTCTACCTCATCGCCGTCGCCCCCGACCGCTCGCTGCCCATCGAGGCCGCCGGCCACAACGACACCTTCGCCGACGCCGAGCTCCCGAAGGAGGTCTACAGCGACGACGCCGACACCTACTGGCTCGTCGCCGGGGACATCGCCCCGACCCCGGGCGACGTGGACTACTACGCCTTCGCCGTCGCCGCGCCGAAGCGCAAGGTCAGCGTCGTCTGCTGGGCGGCGAGCCTCGGCTCGGGGGTCGAGGGGCTCACGGCCACCCTCTACAAGGAGGACGGCACCGTCATCGCCGGCGGCTCGTCGACCGACAGCGCGGAGAGCCCGGCCATCATCGGCGGCATCATGCTCGCGACGACGGCCACGCAGTTCGCGCTCGCGGTGTCGGCGACCGGGCAGTCCCCGGACGTGACCGCGACGCACTACGACTGCCAGATCGGCCTGTCGGCGCCGTAGGGGAGGCCAATCGGCCGTCCCGGGCGCCCGAGCGCCTACGCCGGCGGCTCGCCGTCGGTGAGGCCGAAGGCCCGCAGCAGCTCCTCGGCCGCGCGGGGCGCCGCGAGGCTCCCCGCCTCGACCGCCGCCGTGACCTCGGGCAGCCGCTCGGCCACCGCGGGGGCGGCGCGGAAGCGCTCGCGGAGGCCCTCGTCGACCAGCGACCACATCCAGCGGAGCGTCTGGTGGCGGCGCCGCGCCTCGAGCTCGCCGGCGCCGGTGAGCGTCTCGCGGTGGTCGAGGACGCCCTGCCACAGGGCGTCGAGGCCGGTGTCCTCGAGCGCGCTGCAGGTGACGACCCGCGGCTGCCACAGCGCGTCGGCGTGGTGCAGGTAGTGGAGCGCCGCCCGGTAGTCGTGGGCGGCTTGCTTGGCGCGGCGCACGTTCTCCCCGTCGGCCTTGTTGACCGCGACGAGGTCGGCGAGCTCCATCACGCCGCGCTTGATGCCCTGGAGCTGGTCTCCGGCGCCCGCGATGGCGAGGACGACGAAGATGTCGGTCATCTGGGCGACGACGGTCTCGGACTGGCCGACGCCGACGGTCTCGACGAGGACGACGTCGTAGCCGGCGGCCTCGCACAGGAGCATGGTCTCGCGCGTGCGGCTCGCGACGCCGCCGAGGGTCCCGGCGCTCGGCGACGGCCGGATGAAGGCCGCCGGATCCACCGCCAGCCGGGCCATCCGCGTCTTGTCGCCGAGGATGCTGCCGCCGGAGCGCTCGCTCGACGGGTCGACGGCGAGGACGGCGACGCGCCGGCCGGCCGCGGTCAGCCGCGTCCCGAGCGCGTCGATGAGGGTGCTCTTGCCGACGCCCGGGATGCCGGTCAGGCCGACCCGGATGGCGCCGCCGGTGAAGGGCATGAGCGCGCTCAGCACCTCGCCGGCGAGCCGGCGGTGGTCGGCGCGCCGCGACTCGACCAGGGTGATCGCCCGCGCGAGGACCGCCCGATCGCCGGCGCGCACCCCCGCGACGTAGTCGTCGAGGGTGAGGCGCGGCCGGCGCGGGCGCGCCTGCGGGGCGTCAGCCATCCAGCTGCGCTTCGAGCGCGTCGATGAGGGACACGGCCGCGTCGGTGATGACGGTGCCGGGCCCGAAGATGGCGGCGGCGCCGGCCTCCCGGAGCGCCGGGTAGTCCTGGGGCGGGATGACGCCGCCCACGACCACCAGGATGTCGGCGCGGTCGCGCTCGGCCAGGGCCGCCCGCAGCGCCGGGACCAGGGTCAGGTGGCCGGCGGCCAGGGAGCTGACGCCGATGACGTGCACGTCGTTGTCGATCGCCTGCTGCGCCGTCTCCTCCGGGGTCTGGAAGAGCGGCCCGACGTCGACGTCGAAGCCCAGGTCCGCCAGCGCCGTGGCGATGACCTTCTGCCCGCGGTCGTGCCCGTCCTGGCCCATCTTGGCGACCAGGATGCGCGGCCGCCGGCCCTCGAGCTCGGCGAAGGCGTCGACGCGCGCGTGGACCGACGCGACGGTGTGCTGGGCCTCGTCTCCCATGGTCGAGGAGTATACCCCGCGGACCGCCTGCGGTGTTGCCTGGTGGCGCCCGAAGACCTTCTCCATCGCGTCGCTCATCTCGCCCACCGTGGCGTGCGCCCGCGCGGCGTCGACGCAGGCGGCGAGGAGGTTGCCGTCGCCCGTCTCGGCGACGCGGGTGATGGCGGCGAGGGCCGCCTGCGTCCTGGCCTCGTCACGCTCGGCGCGCAGGCGCGCGAGCTTCTCGAGCTGCGCCTCGCGGACCGCGGTGTTGTCGACCTGGAGCACCTCGACCGGCGGCTCGTCGCGGCGGCGGAAGCGGTTGACGCCGATGACGCGCTGGCGCCCGGAGTCGATGCGCGCCTGGGTGCGCGCGGCCGCCTCCTCGATGCGCATCTTCGGCAGCCCCTCCTCGATGGCCTTGGACATGCCGCCGAGCTTCTCGGCCTCGACGATGTGGCCCCAGGCCTTCTGGGCGAGCTCCCAGGTCAGCCGCTCGACGAAGAAGCTCCCGCCCCACGGGTCGACGACCTTGCAGGTGTCGGTCTCCTGCTGGAGCAGGAGCTGGGTGTTGCGCGCGATGCGCGCCGAGAAGTCGCTCGGCAGCGCGAGCGCCTCGTCGAGGGCGTTGGTGTGGAGGCTCTGGGTGTGGCCCTGGGTGGCCGCCATGGCCTCGATGCACGTCCGCGCGACGTTGTTGTAGACGTCCTGGGCGGTGAGGCTCCAGCCGCTCGTCTGGCAGTGGGTCCGCAGCGACATGCTCTTGTCGTTCTTCGGCCCGAAGCTCTTGACGATCTTGGCCCACAGGAGGCGCGCCGCGCGGAGCTTGGCGACCTCCATCCAGAAGTTCATGCCGACGGCCCAGAAGAAGCTGAGCCGCGGCGCGAAGTCGTCGACGTCGAGCCCGGCGGCGACGCCGGTGCGGAGGTACTCGAGGCCGTCGGCCAGGGTGTAGCCGAGCTCGAGGTCGGCCGTCGCGCCGGCCTCCTGCATGTGGTAGCCGGAGATGCTGATGGAGTTGAAGCGCGGCATGTGCGCGCTCGTGTACCGGAACACGTCGGCGATGATCCGCATGCTCGGCGCCGGCGGATAGATGTACGTGTTCCGGACCATGAACTCCTTGAGGATGTCGTTCTGGATGGTCCCGGTGAGCTTCGCCTGGGGGACGCCCTGCTCCTCGGCGGCGACGATGTAGAGGGCCATGACCGGCAGCACCGCGCCGTTCATGGTCATCGACACGCTCATCTGGTCGAGCGGGATGCCGTCGAAGAGCGTCCGCATGTCGAGGATCGAGTCGATGGCGACGCCCGCCATGCCCACGTCGCCGACGACCCGCGGGTGGTCGGAGTCGTAGCCGCGGTGGGTGGCGAGGTCGAAGGCGACGCTCAGCCCCTTCTGGCCGGCGGCGAGGTTGCGCCGGTAGAAGGCGTTCGACGCCTCGGCGGTCGAGAAGCCCGCGTACTGGCGCACCGTCCACGGGCGCTGCACGTACATCGTCGGGTAGGGCCCGCGGAGGTAGGGCGGGAAGCCCGGCATCGTCTCGAGGTGCGGCAGCCCCGCGAGATCCTCGGCCGCGTAGACCGGCTTGAGCGAGAGCCCCTCGGGGGTCTCCCAGGTCAGCTCGCCGGGGCTCGCGTTGGACGCGGAGACCGCACGCCACGCCGCCAGGTCGGGGCGCGTGGAGCAGCCTTCGGGGTCGGCGCCGGTGGTCGTCGGCGCCGCGGCCGCCAGCGGGATGTCGGCGAAGCTCGGGACGGCCGCGCTCATCTCGCGGCTGAGATCGTTGTCGTTGGCCATCACGCCACCCCCTGACGCTCGAGCTCGGCCCCGAGCAGCGCCAGCGCGTCCTGCCCGAGGTAGACGAAGTCGGCCACGCCGGCCGCGCGCAGCGTCGGCTCCCGATCGGCGGCGGGGCGTCCCGCCAGCAGCACCCGGGCCCCGGTCGCCGCGAGCGCGGTGGCGAAGGGCTCGGCCAGCTCGCCGTAGATGGCGTCCGACCCGCAGATCACCGCGAGGGACGCGCCGTCCTCGGCGAGGGCGGCCGCGGCCGCGGCCGGGTCGCCGAAGCCGTCGTTGTGGGCCGCCTCGAAGCCGCCGGCCTCGAAGAGCGCCCGGATCCAGTTCGACCGCGCGATGTGGCTCGCCGCGGTGCCGAGGTTCGCCAGGAAGAGGCGCGGGCGCGCCCCCGTCGCCGCCAGGTGGGCGTCGCTCCGGTCGCGCAGGGCCTCGAAGGTCG
>SBGO01000305.1 GCA_006226565.1 Deltaproteobacteria bacterium
CGCGTGAAGCCGCCGGCGCCGCCCGACGCGTTGCCGGTCCCGCCCACGAGCTCGCCGCCAGCGCCGCCGCCGCCGCCCCAGGCGGTCACGAGCAGCGAGGTGCAGCCGGCCGGGACGACGTAGCTCTGCGCGGCGCCCGTGTGGTCGAAGAGGGTGGGGGCCAGGGGCACGCTGATGGCCCCGGCCCAGCTGACGCCGTGGTCGAAGACGCGCGCGGCGCCGTCGCTGTAGCGGGTCGCCACGCCGGTCGGCGTGCCGTCGACCTCGTGCTGGGTGCAGAGGCGCCCGGAGGCGTCGCTCAGCGCCACGTCCCAGGCGATGTAGGGGTAGACGCTGCCGGCGGCGATGGCGCTGCCGTCGAGGGCGCCGTCGGAGGCGGTGCCCTCGGTGCTCAGGGTGCAGGCGCCCGCGCCGGCGAAGGCGGTCCGGTCGAGGCCGAGCGCCACGTTCCAGTAGACCTTCTGGGCCAGGCCCTCGCTGCCCTGGTAGACGGCGGCGGCGAAGAGGTAGCCGGACGGGTTGGCGTTCGGCGCGGCGGTCAGATCGACGTTGCCGACGCCGCCGAGGGACACGACGGTGGTGGTCCCGGCGCCGGCGCAGGTGATGCGCAGGTCGTCGAGGTAGAGGTGGGTGTCGGCGCCGCTCGGCCCCGCGGTGCATGCGAAGCCGAGCACCGCGGTGGTGCGCCGGGCGCCGGTCGCGTCGGCGAGCAGGAGGAGGTCGTCCGTCGCGGCGGGGGTGGCGCCGCAGTCGAGCTTGGCCGAGCAGAAGATGTCGTCGAAGGAGACGGCGACGTCGAAGAAGCCCTGGCTCGCCGCCCGCGCGACGGTCAGGTCGAAGCTGACGGCGGTGTCGGTGTCGGCGACGCAGGCGGCCGACCGCGTCAGCGGCGGCGGGACGAGCCAGCTGCTCGCCGGGAGCGCCCCGGACGCATCGTCGAGGCCGGTCAGCGTGACCGTGACGGTGTTGGGGCTCCGGTCGGCGTCGCACGGGCCCACGTAGCTGACGCTTCCGACGCCGTCGCCGAAGGCGGTGGCCGTCAGGCTGCGCGTCCAGACGGTGTCGCCGTCGGCGTTGGCGACCTCGACGTCGTAGGACGCGTTGGTGATGCCCGTCAGCGTGAGGGGCGCGATGGTCACGTCGACGCGGCCGGTCGCGCCGTCGGGCCCGACGGGCTCCGCGAGGCAGGCGGAGACCGCGGTCGCGGCACCCAGGGCGATGAGGAGCGCGGCAGCAGGTCGGAGGCTCATGGCACCTCGAAGGGGCGGGATGACCGGGGTCGAGCCCGTGAGGATATCACAGCTCCCGCAGCGCACGAGCCTCGCGCGCCATACGTGCGGCGGTTCGCTGTAACGTTCGCTGCGCTGCGACGCGGCCGCTGGGCGACCGGAGCGGCGCCGGTCGGTGGACTGGTGAGCACGTTGACAGCTTGGGTCCACGGTGGAGTAATGCCGCTCCAAGCGCAGCGTCCCCTGCGGCGCGTGAGCGCCGAGACCCCTGGAAATGAACGGGCTTTCTGCGGGTGCCGGGCTGGCGCGGTCCTTGCTTGGCTCGTCCGGGTAGCCACCTCGGAGGTTCCATGTCCCTTTCGCTTCGTCGCCTCACCGTCTCCGCCGCCCTCGTCGCGCTCGCGTCGCTCCTCGGGACCGCCTGCGCTCCCCAGACCGTGATCCGCCGCAGCGCGTTCATCCCCGGCGCGTCGGTCCCGGCCCGGACCGGCGGCGAGCTGCAGAAGGGCGAGGTGCGCCTCTCCGGGCATGTCAACGCCATCCGCGCCGACGCGGGCGTGGTCGAGCTCGACGACCTCTTCACCGAGGTGGGCGACCCCGGGGTCTTCATCCCCGACTTCCAGCTCGGCGGGAGCGCGTACTTCGGCGTCGGCCCCGGCCTCGAGCTCGGCGGTCAGGTGAGCTTTGCCTCGCTGGAGTGGGCGAGCCGCAACACCGTCGGCGTCCTCGACTTCCCCCCGGGCCATGAGGAGAACCTGTTCATCGCCGGCGTCGGGCTCCGCTACAACGTGCCGCTCGAGCACCCGTCGCTGCGCCTCGGCTTCATCGGCGAGCTCAACTTCGTCGACATCCCCGAGGCGATCTTCGTCAACAACAACGGGGTCTACGAGTTCCGGCGCATCGACCGCGAGAACTTCATGCTGCCGAACGTCGCGCTCCACGCCGGCTGGGAGGCGTGGTTCGACAACGGCTCGGTCACGCCCTACCTCCTCCTCGGCGCGCAGCGCAGCGTGACCAACGTGGGCTTCGACCCGCAGCTGGCCAACCTCGACGACAACACCCTCGAGGGCTTCATGGTCGGCTACATCGGCTTCGGCGCCGACCTCCGCGTCGAGGGCTTCGTCATCAACGCGTCCTTCTACGTGCCCTTCGACTCCGTCGAGCGCATCGACTTCGGGCCGTCCTTCGCCCTCAGCGTCGGTGGCGTCATTGATTGATCAAGGTTGATCATGATGTTCACCGGCGGCCGGGCCCCCCGCTGGCCGGTGGAGACGCTGTCGGCAGGGGCTCCGCGGGGTGCTGTCCCCCCCGCGGAGCCTGGCGGTGGTATCAGAGGCGCGGCGCGCGGTAGAGGGTCGTCCGGTCCATGCCGAGCCAGTAGACGTGGCTCGTGCCCACGGCGATCGGCAAGACGTCGCCGTAGTACCGGTTCTGGGGCCCAGCGTAGAGCAGCGCGACCGAGTCGGTGTCGCCCGTCCACCCTGTGCGAAGCACCTCCTTGGCGTCAGAGACCCAGTAGAGGCCGTCGTCCGCGAAGGAGCAGGTCCCGCTCACGTACTGCAGGGTGACCATCTCGTTCGCGTCGCCGCCGGCGCGCGGGTGCCGGGTGACCGTCGCGACCCGTGCGTCGGGGTTGTCGGCGGTCTTCGTGTAGATCGCCTCCGCGTCGACGTGGACGAGGGTATGGACGCCCTCGGCGCCGAGGGACGGCGTGGCCTCGGTCGCGTGGGCGCCGCCCGAGAAGTCGGCGCTCTCCACGGCGCCGGTCGTGCCGTTGAGCCAGTAGACGCGGCCCTCCCCGACGACGAAGCCGTCGAAGCGATCCGCCTGAGCGACGGCGACGTCCACCCCGCCGTCGAGCGGTCGGCGCCAGAGGGTCGCGCCGCCGTTCTCGTCCTCGGTCGTGAACCAGGCCGCGCCGGGGGCGGCGAGCCCGATCAGCCCCGGGAGATCGACGCACCGGGGCTCCTCCTCGCCGCTCACCGCGAGATCGCAGACCCGGGCGGCCTGGCTCTCGACCAGGAGCCCCATCCACTCCTCGTGGGGGACGCCCTCGGGTGGATCGACCTCGACGACGAGGGTGTCGAGCCACCGGACGCGGCCGTCCGAGACGCCTTCCACGCTGCCCATCCAGCCGGACTCGGCGACGTAGAGCGGGACGACGGTGCCGTCCGAGGCCGAGACACGCAGGAGCTGATTCGCGGCGTCGGTGAACTGCCCGATGATGACGTAGACGTCATCGCCATCGGCCGCCATGCCGCCGCGCTGGGCGTACTCGAACCCGGTGACGAACAGCTCGAGCTGGGCGTGGGCCTCGATGTCCTCCGACGGGCAGCGGTTCGCCACGGAGGCGGCGTCACACCACTCGCTGCCGTAGAGGTAGCAGGGCCAGGTCACCCGCTCCTCCGAGTCCTCGGGCAGGTCCCAGACCTCGACGACGCAGCGCTCGCTCTGGGACTGGCAGAGCGGCGCCCCGGGGACCGGCGCGCACGGCAGGCGCCGCTCGAGTCGGCGGCCGCCATCGCTGCAGCGCATGTCCTCGACGTAGTCGAAGCCGATCGGCTCGCTGGCGGTCGGCGCTGGGCCTTCCCCCGACACCTCGACGACGTCCGACCCGGCGTCGATGTAGGTCTCGCAGAGCACCCGGTCGAGCTTCGGCGCCTCGTCGAGGGTGAGGATCAGACGCTCGGCGATGGGGCGGACCTCCGCGCCGTAGCCGCAGCTGCCACCTTCGATGAGGGCGCAGTCCTCGGTCACGACGAAGTTGAAGCCGGTGACGAGCTGGCCCTGGAGGAAGCTGAGCGGCGGCGGGTCACCCTCGACGAAGACGATCGAGGTCTCGCTGGTCGCGGCGACCACGCGGTCGACGCTTTCGGTGTCGTCGGTCGACAGCAGGTCGAGGCGGCCGTTGCCGTTGACGTCGACGTAGGCGATGACGGCGCCGATCGCGGCGCGCACCTCGGCGGCCTTGGGGTCGAGGAGGACCATGGGCGTGGCGGCGCCGGAGACGATGGCGCTCTCGGGCGGCAGGTCGGTCAGCGTGAGCTCGAAGGACGCCGGGAAGCGCGGCTCGACGATCGCCTCCTGGGCGACGGAGTACGCGTCGCTCGTGCCGTTCCACGTCAGCTGAGGGGTGAACCAGACGAGGGCGACGTGGACCTCGTCGTCCACGACGACGCCGGAGTTGGCCTCCAGGGCGCCGGTGATGGTGACCACGATGGTGCGGTCGGGGTCGTCGAGCTCGCCGCAGCCGGCGGCGAGCGTGACGGCGATTAGGAGCGACGTGAGGTGACGGTGGCTCATCATTTCCTCCGGGGGATGCACCGCTGCGAGCAGCGTTCGACCGGGAGACCGCGCGACCGCTCTGAGGTGTCAACCCACCGGGTAAGATTATCGCAGGTCCGTCTCAGGGCGTCGCCCCGTGGGCTCTGCCGCGCGCCCCGGGGTGCTGGTGCCAATACCGATCAGATAGGCCACAAGGCGCTGAACCGGCGCGTCCTTTTTTGCCACGGAGCTCACGGAGCTCACGGAGGGGGGAGCGGGCCGCGCCCGGAGTTTCGGCTCGAGCGGCCACACATCCTCCGTGCCCTCCGTGGCCTCCGTGGTGGAAAGATGTTTTCGATCTCAGTTGGTTATCCCCAAAGTGACCGGCATTGGGGCTAGAACGTGCCGACCACCGCCGCCCCGTCGACCGCGGGGGCGAGCATCAGGGTCACGCCGTCGGACGGGCCGCCGTCGGGCGCCCCGCGGCGCTCGAAGCGATAGTGGAGGAGCCAGGGGAGCCCGAGGCCGACGAGGGTGCCGACGCCGGCGCCGACGAGCACGTCGCTGAGGTAGTGGCGGTCGCTCGTGACGCGCATCAGCCCCGTGAAGCCCGCGACCAGGAAGCCCCCGGTGCAGGCGAGGGCGTCCGCGGTCGGATCCTGGAAGAGGTCGAGGTTGAGGTGGTGCGAGCAGGCCGTGGCGGCCGCCGCGAACGTCAGCGCGGTGTGGCCGGAGAAGAAGCTCCGGTAGCGCTCCGGCCCGTCGCAGTCGGCGCCGTCGTCGGGGCCGTCGAGGCCGCAGGTGCGCCCGTAGGGGCGCTCCCGGCTGGTCGTCGCCTTGACGATGCCCCCGATGGCCATCACCACCGCGAGGACCTCGGTGTCCACGAGCGCCATCTGGAGCCCGACCTCGGGGCTGTCCCGGTGGAGCGCCGCTACGCCGAGCGCGTCGACCAGATACGGCGAGGCCAGCGACAGGACCAGCGTGACGTCGCTCAGGCCGGCCGCGAGGCGGCGGTCGCTCGCGTCGTCGAAGCGGAGCGCGTCACGCGCGCCCTCGTCGGCGCCCACACCGCCGCGCCAGTGGTCGGGGAGCGGGTCGACGAGGCTCGTGCCGAGGGCGATCGCCGCGGCGACCCCGGTCGCGACGACCTCCCCGGTCGAGAAGTCGCCCCAGGCGGGGTCCCAGCGCAGCTGCACCGTCGGCTCGGGACGCGCGGCGCCCGACAGGAGCGTCAGGGCGACCGCGAGCAGCGGCCCGACCACGGCTCTGGGCGTGCGCGGCATCGGGCGTCCTCCCGTCAGGCCGGCGGGGCCTCGCCGATCTCGGCGCCCAGCTGGGCCAGGGTCGCCTCGAGATAGGCGGTGCGGCGCAGGGCCTCGGCGCGCCCGGCGGCCGTGTTCATGGTCGCGTGGAGGCCGAGGAGCTTCTCGAAGAAGTGATCGATCGAGTAGGCGCGGTCGTCGCGCGCGCGCCCGCGGGTCGCCCACGGGTCGTCGTCGTGGAAGTAGCGGGCGCCCATGCGGGAGCCCGTCGAGATGCAGCGGAAGAGGCCGATCACCCCGAGCGCCTCGAGCCGGTCGGCGTCCTGGAGCGCCATGCCGAGGGCCTCCTGGGGGACCGCGCCGCGGCTGAAGCTGTGATCGCGGATGGCGTCGGCGATGCGGCCGACGGCGTCGGGGGCGAAGCCGTGCTCGGGCAGCCAGGCGCGGGCCTGGTCCGCGCAGAGCTCGCTGGCGCGGGCGCGGTCCGGCGAGTTCTTGGGGACGTTCACGATGTCGTGCAGGAGCGCCGCCGCGACCGCCTCGTCGGGGTCGACGGTGTCGCCGCCGATGCGGAGGGTCCAGAGCGCGACCCGCAGGACGTGCGCGAGGTCGTGGCCCGGATCGTCGTCCATCGCGGCGTCGACCCGCGCGAAGAGCGGGCCGAGGCGCGGGTCCTCGCGGATGGCGGCGAGCAGCGCCTCGCGGTCGGAGGTCACGGCGTTCATGGGCTGGGCTCCTGGCGGGTGGGCGGGACAGGGGCGCCCCAGCCGCCCCCACCCGGTGTGTATACGCGCACGCGGTCGCCTGGTGCCAGCGCGACCGGCTCGCCGTGCCAGGGGAGCCAGCGCGCTCCGTCGTAGCGCTCGGCGTATCCGGGCGCGCCGGGGCCGCCGCCGGCGATCCCGGGGGCGCCGTCCGTCCGCCACGCGGCGA
>SBGO01000468.1 GCA_006226565.1 Deltaproteobacteria bacterium
GCGGGAGCGGGAGCGGGTGCGGGAGCGGGTGCGGGAGCCGGCGCGGGAGCGGGTGCGGGAGCTGGCGTGGGAGCTGGCGCCGGAGCCCCAGCGGCGGGCTGCTGGGCAGCTTCGTCGATAACGGCGATGACGGCGCCGATCTCGACCTCCTCGTCGGGCCGGACCCGCTGCTCGAGCAGCACGCCGGCGACCGGAGACGGCATGTTGACCGTGACCTTGTCGGTCTCGAGCGCCACGATCTCCTGATCGAGCGCGACCCATTCGCCGGGCTGGACGAGCCACTCCAGCACGACCGCCTCGGTGATCGACTCACCGAGGGAGGGCACCTTCACTTCCGTAGCCATCAGATCCCCTCGGAGCGGAGATGGGAGGTGTCGAACGTCCGGTCGAGCAGATCCTCCTGCTCGATCCGGTGCGCCTTGGGCGAGCCGGTCGCCGGCGACGCGCTGGCCTCGCGCGCGACCCAGCGCACCGCCGGACCGCCGTCGAACATGCGCGTGAAGAGCGGGTGCAGGTAGGTCCGCGCGCCCATGTTCTCGGGCTCCTCCTGGCACCAGACGACCTCGTCGACCCGCGGCAGCGCCGCGAGCGCCTCCCGGATGTGCGCCTCCGGGAACGGGTAGAGCTGCTCGACGCGGATGAGCGCGGTGGTGTCGTCGCCCATCGCCTCACGCCGCTCGAGCAGGTCGTAGTAGACCTTGCCGCTGCACAGCACCGCGCGGCGGACGTTGGCGAGCGACGGCAGCGTCTCCTCGGGGAGCACGCGCCGGAAGCGCCCGCCCACGAAGTCCGGCCGGTGCGACACCGCCCGCTTGTGGCGCAGGAGGCTCTTCGGGGTCATCACGACGAGGGGCTTGCGCCACTTCCGCAGCACCTGCCGCCGCAGCGCGTGGAAGATCTGCGCCGGCGTCGTGAGGTTGCAGACCTGCATGTTGTCCTCGGCGCAGAGCTGCAGGAAGCGCTCGAGGCGCGCCGACGAGTGCTCGGGCCCCTGCCCCTCGAAGCCGTGGGGCAGGAGCAGCGTGACCGCGCTCAGGCGGTTCCACTTGTCCTCGGAGGCCGAGATGAACTGGTCGAACATGATCTGGGCGCCGTTGGCGAAGTCGCCGAACTGCGCCTCCCAGATGACGAGCGCCTCGGGCGCGTTGAGCGCGTAGCCGTACTCGAAGCCGACGACCGCGTTCTCGCTCAGGAGGCTGTTGTAGATCTCGACCCGGCCCTGCTCGGGCGCCATGTGGGCGAGCGGCAGGTAGAGCGACTGGTCGCGGACGTCGAAGACGCCGGCGTGGCGGTGGCTGAAGGTGCCGCGGATGCAGTCCTGGCCGCTCATCCGCACCGGGTGCCCGGCGCGCACCAGCGAGCCGTAGGCGATGAGCTCGCCCATGCCCCAGTCGATCGGCACCTCGGGATCGACCACCTCGCGGCGGCGCGCGAGGAGCCGCTTCACCTTCGGGTGGACGTGCACCGCGTCGGGGACGGTGGTGAGCCCGGCGACGACGGCGTCGAACTCCTCCTCGGTCACGCCGGTGTCGACGTGCGGCGCGTCGGCGTCGGGGCCGCCCAGGTAGCCGCGCCACACGCCGCGGAAGCCGGTGTCGGCCTTGGCCGTGGCGCCGTCCTGGCGCGCCTCGTCGAGCTCGGACTCGAGCATGACGAGGAGGCGGTTCTCCATCTCCTCGACCTCGGCCTTGGTGATGCGGCCGCGCGCGAGCAGGAGCTCGCGGTACTGCTCGTGGACGGCGGGGTGCGTGTCGATGGCGTCGTACATCACCGGCTGCGTGAACGCCGGCTCGTCGGACTCGTTGTGCCCGTAGCGCCGGAAGCAATACATGTCGATGATGACGTCGCGCTGGAAGGTGTGGCGGAACTCGGCGGCGATGCGCGCCACGTGGGCGACCGCCTCGGGGTCCTCACCGTTGACGTGCATGATGGGGATCTGCCCCATCTTGGCGACGTCGGTGCAGTACACCGTCGAGCGCGCGTCGCGCGGCAGCGTCGTGAAGCCGATCTGGTTGTTCACGACGATGTGGATGGTGCCGCCGGTGGTGTAGCCGTCGAGGGCCGACATGTTGAGGGTCTCGAAGACGAGGCCCTGGCCGGCGAAGGCGGCGTCGCCGTGGATGAGGATCGGCAGCACCCGCTGGCGCGCCGTGTCCCCGCGCCGATCCTGGCGCGCGCGGACCTTGCCCTCGACCACCGGGTCGATGGCCTCGAGGTGGCTCGGGTTGAAGGCGAGCGTCAGGTGGACCTCGTCGCCGAAGCGCGTGACCACGTCGGAGTCGTAGCCGAGGTGGTACTTGACGTCGCCGCGGCCGAACATCTCCTCGGGGGTGGTGTCGTCGAACTCGCTGAAGATCGAGCGCTGGCGCTTGCCGAGGACGTTCGTCAGGACGTTGAGGCGCCCGCGGTGGGCCATGCCGATGACGACCTCGACGACGCCGCGGCGCGCGACCTCCTCGATGGTCAGCCCGAGGAGCGGGATGAGCGTCTCGGCGCCCTCGAGGGAGAAGCGCTTGGCCCCGCGGTACTTGACGTGCAGGAAGTCCTCGAAGGCCTCGGCCTTGCAGAGCTGCTCGTAGAGGAAGACCTGCGTGTCGTGGTCGAGCGCGCAGTGGTTCTTGTTGCGCTCGAAGCGCTCCTGGAGCCAGTTCTTGATGCGCACGTCGTGGATGTGCATGAACTCGCAGCCGATGGTCCGCGAGTAGGTCTCGCGGAGCCAGGCGTGGAGCTCGCGCAGCGTCATCTGCTGCGGCCCGTAGAGCGTCGCGGTCGAGAACGTGCGGCTCCAGTCCTCCTCGCTGAAGCCCCAGTAGTCGGGCTCGAGCTCGAGGTGGCGGACCGGCTGCTCGTGCCCGAGCGGGTCGAGGCGCGCCTGCAGGTGGCCGCGCACGCGGTAGGCGTTGATGAGCTGGAAGATGCGGCCCTGCGAGCGCAGGAGCGACAGGTCGGCCGCGCTCGCGGCGGCCTGGGGCCCCGCGACCGGCGGCGGCGCGAAGAGGCTCCGGGACTCGAAGCTCGGTCCCGCGACGGGCGCCGGGCCCTCGGCCAGCTCGCGCCCGGGGCCCTCGAAGAACGCGCGCCAGCTCGGGTCGACCGAGCCGGGATCCGCGAGGTACTGCTCGAGGACGGCCTCCAGGTAGGCCGCGTTCTCGCCCTGCAGCATAGTGTGCGCCATTCAGCCAGGCTCCTGCCCGTTCCAGGCCGTGCGTCGCGCGACACCGCATCGCTGCGGGCCGGCGTCGTGCTCGCGACACACCGGCTGGAGTCCAGGCGTGCCCGAGGGGCGCACCATAGGCGCGGCCCCCGGGTCGGACAAGACTTAGCTGTCATGGGGCCCGCGGCGATCGCGGGCCCCCGGCGCTCACCGACAGGCCCTGAGGACTAGGCCAGCGCGGAGTCCGACATGAAGATGACCGTGCGCTGAACGGCGCCGGTCATGTTCTCGGCGGGCGGTCCGTCGTCGGTCACCGCGATCTTGACGAGGCCGAGCGTGAGGACGTCGCCGTCCTTGAGCTCGCGCCGGCGCCCGTCGAGCGGCTCGCCGTTGAGCGCGCTGCCGTTCGTCGAGCCGAGATCGCGGACCCAGCGCAGGCCGGGGCCGAAGTTCTCGATCTCGAGGTGACGGCTCGAGACGCTGTCGTCGTCGACGAGAACGTCCCCCTCCATGCGGCCGAGGACGGTCACCGTCCCGGGGATCATGACCTCGACCGGGAGCTCCCCCTCGTTGCGGGTGAGCGTCAGGCGGACCATCTCCGGGGCGAGATCCGGCGCGTCCACGTAGAGCAGCTTCTGCTCTCCGAGGGCGATCCGGTCGCCGTTCTCGAGCATCGCCGCCGCGACCGGGGCGTCGTTGACGCGCACGGGCCGCACGCGGGACAGGCGCCGCAAACGGCACCCGTGGGGCCCCGGCTCGACGGCCGCGTGGATCGGTCCCACCGTGGCGTGCTCGAACACGAGCCCACAGAGCTCGCGAGACCCGATGGTCACCGGGCTCGTCGGGACCTCGGTCCGCTGGAGATCCCCATCGGCGTCCTCGTACAACAGGAACGCATCGGCGTGTTGGCTGCTCACGACCAGCTTTACTCCTCGCCCTTCTTGCGGAGCGTGAACTTCCGGCGCTCCGTCTCCGGGATGGACTCATCGACCTGGTAGTCGTGCTCGTCGACCACCACCTCACCCGTCTCGGGGTCGGCCACCTCGAGGCTCAACCCCTTCATGAACCACTGCGTGTCGGAGAAGCCGTCGCGCTTGCGCTTCTTCGGGGCCTCCGGCGGCGGCTCGGCCGCGGCCGCGCGCTCCTCGGCGCGCGCCTGGGCCTGCTTGATGTCTTCCGCGGTGAGCTGCGGGTGGAGCAGCGTCGCCGCCAGGCGCGGATCCGCGGCGCCACGACGCCCGCCCTCCTTGGGGGCCCGGGCCGCGACGCTGTCGACGAAGTCCTGCATCGCGCTCGCGTCGGCCTGGCGCCGCTGCGGGGCGCTCGACCGCACCGCCGCGTCCGGGATGGTCGCGTCGTCGGGCTCCGCGGTGGCGGCGGGGCGAACGACCGGCTTGGGAGCGTTGGCACACGTCCACGCGCCGTTGAGCCGCTTTCCGTCGATGGGACAGAAGTTCGGCCACGGGATGCCGCACGTTGGACAGAAGCCGCTTTTGTCGCTCATCTCGCCTCCGCGCCACCCACCGTAGCCGGCATTGTCGGGGCCGCTCCCGAGCGGTGTCAAGGCTCGCTCGGGGGGTGGCGGCCGGGGTCGCGCCGGATCGTGCTTGCCTGCCTTTCCGGCGCTCTGCTAATGCACCCGCCGATCGCCCAGGAGGCCAGCGCGTGCAGCGGACTGCAGATCGCTCCGGACGGCGTGCCGTCGCGGGGCTCGGAGACGTCGACGCCGCGGCCATCCCGCGCCGCCGACGCGACGCCCTGGGGGCGGATCCGACCGCTCGGCCCGCGCGCCCGGCCGCCGGCGGAGGGAGGGAGCGAAGATGAGAGCGATCCTGCTCGCCGCGGGGATCGGGGAGCGGCTGCGCCCGCTCACCGACGAGATGCCGAAGTGCCTGGTGCCGATTGGTGGGCGGAGCCTGCTCGCGCGCCACCTCGACCACTTCGCGCGCCTGCCCGAGATCGACCGCGTCGGCATCGTGACCGGCTACCGCGCCGAGCAGATCGCCGCCGGCGTGGCCGCGTGGCGCGAGGCGACCGGCGCGACGCTGCCCATCGAGACGGTCCACAACCCGCGCTACCGCGAGGGCTCCATCCTGAGCATGGCGGCCGCGCGCGACTGGCTCCTGGCCGACGACTGCGTGGTCATGGACGCCGACGTGCTCTACGGCTTGCCGCTCCTGGCGCGCCTCGTCCGCTCCCGCTACGCCACCTGCTGCTTCCTGCTCGACGACGCGGCCGTCCGCACCGGCGAGGAGATGATGGTCTGCGCCGCCAAGCGCCGCGTCGGCCACCTCGCGCGGAGCAGCGAGCCCTCGACCTGGAGCGGCTGGGACCAGATCGGTGAGGGCGTCGGCTTCACCCGCGTCGCCGCGAGCGCCGCGCCGACGCTGCTCGAGGAGATCGACGCGCTGCGGGCCGCCGGCCGCGACGACGTCGAGTACGAGGTCGCGCTCGACGCCTTCGTCAAGCGCGTCGAGGCGGGCTTCGAGCACGTCCACGACCTGCCGTGGACCGAGATCGACTTCCCGACCGACATCCAGCGCGCGACGCGCGACATCCTGCCGCGCCTCGAGCGCGCCCAGCCCCGCTGAGACGCCATGCTCAAGCCCTTCGCCATCGTCCTCGTCGTCCTCGTCGGCGTCCCGACCGTCCTCTGGGGCTTCCCCGGCGTGTGGGCGCTCGTCGCCCTCATCCCGGCGTTCATCATCGCCGCGACGGCCGCGCACCTGATGCGCCCGCGGGAGGCCGGCAGCCAGTCGCGCCCCGGCGTCATCCTGCTCGGCGTGGTGTTCGGCCTCATCACCGGCGCCGGCGCGGTGCTGACGATGTGGGCGTCGGCGGCGCCCGAGGAGATCGTCATCGCCCAGGACGTCGTCGTCCCCATGCCGCGCGACGCGGTCTGGCGGACCGTGGGTGACCCGATGAAGCGCCCGGCGTGGAACACCTGGATCCACGGCATCGAGCCCAAGGGCGAGGGCGGGCCGCCGGCGGTCGGCGCGGCGTACAACGTCGATCTGTTCCTCGAGCGCGGCACCGTCCGCCACGAGTACGAGCTCACCGCCTACACGCCCGAGGAGCGCACGAGCTTCACGATCACGCCGCTCGCCGGGGTGTCCCAGATCGAGGACATGCGCGAGTCCATCACCCTCGGCGACGGCCCGGACGGCAAGACCACCATCCACTACGAGCTGCGCTACGCCGTGCGGAGCGTCCTCGGGCGGGCGATCGAGCGGCTGGTGATCCGGCGCTCGCTCGAGAAGGTGGTCGAAGCGAGCCTCGCGCGCCTCGAGGAAGAGATCACGAAGTGAGCGGCCGCGGCGCCGCCCGGGTGCGCGAGCTGCCGCGGGTCGGCGCGGTGCCCCGGGCGACGTGGGACGCCGTGGTCGGCCCCGAGGCGACGCCGTTCGAGTCCCACGGCTTCCTGACGGCGCTCGAGGACAGCGGCGCGGTCGGTGCGGGCACGGGCTGGGCGCCGCGGGTGCTGGTCGCGGAGGCGGGCGCCGACGTGGTCGGAGCCGCGG
>SBGO01000313.1 GCA_006226565.1 Deltaproteobacteria bacterium
GCCGGCCCCGACGGCTTCGGCCGCGACGGCGCGGCGCGTCCCTGCGCGGGGCGGCCCATGCGGGTCGCGCCGTCCTCGGCCATGAGCTGGTCGAAGTCGAAGTCGTCGTCGTGGCCCATGGTCCCCACCCCTCCGGTCGCGGCGGACCCCACCGTAACCCCCGGGGGCGGCGCGGGGAAGGCCGCCCCTACCCAAGCGACGCCTGGCGGTGTAGTTGGAGACGACGCCCCGATCCCACGATGGAGGTATCCCCGATGGCGACCCCGATCCGCCCGCGACGCTCGGTCCTCTACATGCCCGGCAGCAACCCCCGCGCGCTCGAGAAGGGCAAGAGCCTCGCCTGCGACGGCATCATCCTCGACCTCGAGGACGCCGTGGCGCCGGACGCCAAGGCGGCCGCCCGCGACACCGTGGTCGCCGCGCTCGCCGGCGGCGGCTACGGGGCGCGCGAGCTGCTGCTCCGGGTCAACGGCCTCAACACCCCGTGGGGCCACGCCGACCTCGTCGCGGCCGCCACCAGCGGCGCCCACGGCGTGCTGCTCCCGAAGGTCGAGAGCGCCGACACCGTGCGCCAGGCCGAGCGGGTCCTCGAGGCCCACGGCGCGCCGCCGGAGCTCGCCCTGTGGTGCATGATGGAGACCCCGCGCGGGATGCTGCGCGCGGAGGAGATCGCCGACGCCACGCCGCGCCTGGCGGGCCTCGTGATGGGGACGAGCGATCTGGCCAAGGACCTCCACTGCGCCCACACGCCGCTGCGCCTGCCGCTGGTGACGTCCATCGGGCTCTGCCTGCTCGCCGCGCGCGCCGCCAACCTCGCCATCCTCGACGGCGTCTACCTCGACCTCGGCGACGCCGACGGCTTCGCCGCCTCCTGCGTGCAGGGGCGCGAGCTCGGCTTCGACGGCAAGACCCTCATCCACCCGAAGCAGCTCGACGCCGCCAACGCCGCCTTCGCCCCGAGCGAGGACGAGGTCGCGTGGTCGCGCCGCGTCATCGCCGCGCACGCCGAGGCCGAGGCCGCGGGCAAGGGCGTGGTGCTCGTCGACGGCCGCCTCGTCGAGAACCTCCACGTCGAGAACGCGCGCCGCGTGGTCGCCATGGCCGAGGCCATCGCCGCGCTCTCCTGAGGGGGCGGGGTGATTTCTGGCGCGGGTCGGGGACCGGCGGGATGATGCGGGCGGCTGCGCCACGTCGGCGCGCCGTGCCCCCTCGCCGCCATGACCCGACGACACCACAAACGCCGCGCCCAGTCGCAGATACGCTCCAAGCCCGGGGCGGCCCCCGGGGCCTACGAGCTGCCCGAGGGCGGCGACGTCACCCTCGACGCCGTGCGCTACGACGCCGACACCGTCGAGGCCTGGCGCCTCGGCGGGCCCGAGGAGATCGCCGACCTGCGCCGCCCGGGCAAGGTCGTCTGGCTCGACGTCTGCGGCCTCGAGCGGCGGACCGTGGAGGCCCTCGCCGTCGCCTTCGGCCTCCACCCCCTCGCGGTCGAGGACGCCGTCCACACCCACCAGCGGGCGAAGGTCGAGCGCTACGCCAACCACGAGCTCATCGTCGCGCGCATGGCCTCGGCGGCCGACGGCGATCAGCTCGCGAGCGAGCAGGTCAGCCTCTTCGTCGGGCCGGGCTTCGTCATCACCGTGCAGGAGCGCCCCGGGGACCCCTTCGAGCCGGTCCGCGAGAGACTCCGGCAGGGGCGCGGGCGCATCCGCGGCGCCGCCGCCGACTACCTCGCCTACGCGCTGCTCGACGCCATCGTCGACCACTACTTCCCGATCCTCGAGGACCTCGGCGACCGCATCGAGGAGCTCGAGGAGGAGATCGTCACCGCGCCCGGCGACCGTAACGTCGCGAAGATCCAGGCCCTCCGGCGGACCCTCATCATGCTCCGCCGCGCCACCTGGCCGCTCCGCGACGCCGTCGGCGTGCTCGCCCGCGGCGAGAACGACTTCTTCGTCGAGGACACCCGCGTCTTCCTCCGCGACACCCTCGATCACCTCCTGCGCATCGTCGACCTCGTCGAGTCCTACCGGGACATGGTCGGAGGCCTGATGGACCTCCACCTGTCGATGGTGTCGACGCGCATGAACCAGGTGATGCAGGTCCTGACCGTCATCTCGACCATCTTCATCCCCCTGACCTTCATCGCCGGCGTCTACGGCATGAACTTCGAGGGGATGCCCGAGCTCCACTGGCCCCTCGGCTACCCGGTCGTGATGGCGCTGATGGGTCTCATCGGCGCGGTGCTCTTCTGGTTCTTCTGGCGTCGCGGGTGGATCGGCCGCGCGCGCCGCCGCAGCGGGGTGGAGCGTGACTGAGCCGGCCCTCGACATCATCCCGTGGGGCCGCCCGCTCGAGCTCGCGGTCGGCGCCTCGGCCCGCTTCCGGGTAGGCCCGCTCACGGTCGTCGTGCAGCGCCTCGCCGACGAGTGGCGCGCCGCCTGGGAGACCGAGGCCGACCCGCTCGCGACCGGCAGCTCGGCCGAGTGTCCCTGCGAGGGCCTCTCGCTGGCCGAGGACGACGCGATCCACCGCTTCGTCATCCACGACGCCCCGGGGCGCTTCACGCTCCTGCCGCGCCTCGCGGATCGGGCGATGGTGGTGCGCCCGGCCCGCCCGTTTCGGCTCCTGCCCGGCGCCCACGCCGACATCTTCGTGTCCACGGCGCTGTGGGTCGTGATGGAGCTCGCGCCGACCCGCCACGTCCTCTTCGACGTCCCGGTGAGCCGGCCGTCGGACACCTGGTTCGGCCCGAGCACCATCGAGGGCGAGCTCTGCTACGTGAGCCGGACCAGCGCGCGCCTCGACCTGGCGTCGCTCCAGCTCCGCCCCGGGCGCGCCGTCACCCGCATCCACGTCGAGAACAAGAGCGGCGCCGCGCTCAACCTCGAGCGCGTCCACCTCCCCGCGCCGGAGCTCCAGCCCTTCGTCGACGCCGACGGGCAGGTCTGGACCCAGCCGGTGGAGGTCGCCCTCGACGCCCACGGCGGCGCCGAGGTGCGCTACGGCACCAGCCCCTCACGGCACGCGCCGGCGGCGGTCGCGGTCGGCGTGCCCCGCCAGAGCCCGCGGCGTCACCTCTTCGCGCGCGCCCTGAGCGCGCTCTGGACCTGAGGGGGGCCGCGATGGAAGAGCTCTGGACCGACGTCACCGCCCTCTTCTCGACCGCCAACCTGATGGTCCTGCTGCGCGTCGTCATCGTGCTGGCCGTCGGCTGGATCGTCGGGCGCGGGATCGAGCTCCTCGTCGGCCGCGTGATGCGCTCGCGCGGGCCGCACGCGGCGCAGATCCTCCGCCGCCTGGTGCGCTACGTGCTGCTCGCGCTGACGCTGGTCGCCGCCTTCACGGTCGCTGGCGTCGACGTCGGGGTGCTCCTCGGCGCGGCGGGCGTCGTGACCATCGCGGTCGGCTTCGCCGCGCAGTCCTCGGCCGCCAACGCCATCTCGGGCTTCTTCCTCCTCGGCGAGCGCGCCTTCGAGGTCGGCGACACCATCAGCGTCGGCGAGACCGTCGGCGAGGTGCTGTCCGTCGACCTCATGAGCGTGAAGCTCCGCACCTTCGACAACCTCTTCGTCCGCATCCCGAACGAGTCGCTCCTCAAGACGGAGCTCCGAAACCTCAGCCGCTTCCCCATCCGGCGCCTCGACCTCGCGCTGACCGTCGGCTACGGCGAGGACTTCGAGCGCGTGCGCAGCATCCTGAGCAAGGTCGCGTGGGACAACACCGACGTGCTCGACGAGCCCAAGCCGATCATCCTCTTCACCGGCTTCGGCGACAACGGCTACACCGTGCAGTACTCGGTGTGGGCCGCGCGCGAGCGCTTCCTCTCGGTGAAGGCCTCGCTCCACGCCGAGGTGGTCGCGGCGCTCCGGGAGGCGCAGATCGCCATCCCCCGCCCGCGCCGCCACGTCCAGCTGGCCTCCGGCGACGAGCCGCTCACCGTGCGCCTGGTCACCGACCCGGCGCCCGCCGCGGAGCCGGAGGAGCAGGGGCCGACCGCCCGCTGACGGCGCCCGCGCGCATGTGCTAGACGAGCGGCATGGGACAGCTCTACTTCCGACAGCTCCTGGCGGGTCGCGACTTCGGTCAGACCACGCCGTACGCCGCGCAGATGCAGAACTTCGTGTACCTCGTCGGCGACCGCGACACCGGCGAGGCGCTGGTGGTCGATCCGGCCTGGGCCGTGCGCGAGATCGTCGCGCTCGCCGAGGCCGACGGGATGCGCATCGCCGGCGCGCTCTGCACCCACTACCACCCCGACCACGTCGGCGGGACCATCTTCGGCATCCACATCGACGGCCTGCCGACCCTGATGGAGGTCGCGCCGTGTCCGGTCCACGTCCACAAGCTCGAGGCCGACGGCGTGCGCCAGGTCACGGGCCTGTCGAAGTCGGACCTCGTCCCCCACGACTCCGGGGACGTCGTGCAGGTCGGCGACATCTCGCTCGAGCTGCTCCACACGCCGGGACACACCCCCGGGTCGCTGTGCTTCCGCTGCGGCGCCTCGGTCGTGTCGGGGGACACGCTCTTCCTCCAGGGCTGCGGCCGCGTCGACCTGCCCGGCGCCGACCCCGACGACATGTACCGCTCGCTCCAGAAGCTCCGCGGGCTGCCGCCCGAGACCGTCATCTACCCCGGCCACGACTACGGCGGCCCCCACGCCGAGCTGCGGGACATCGAGGCGCACAACCAGTACCTGCGCATCCCCGACCTCGCCACCTGGCGCCGCGTGATGGGGACCGCCTGACCGCCTCGCGCGGGGCTGGAGGCAATACGGTCCTCTCGCCAGGGGTAACCCTTTGAGATCGAACACATCTTTCCACCACGGAGGGCACGGAGGATGTGTGGCCGCTCGAGCCGACACTCCGAGCGCGAACCGCTCTCCCCTCCGTGAGCTCCGCGCTCTCCGTGGCAAAAAGATGCCGGTTCAGCGCCTTGTGGCCTATCTGAGCGGCATTGGGGCTAGAAGTCGGCGTCGAGGAGGATGCGGTAGCGCGCCTGGCCCGACTCGAGGTGGGCGAGGGCGCGGTTGACCTCGGACATCGGGTAGCGCTCGACCACCGGGGCGATGTGGTGGCGGGCGGCGAACTCGAGCATGTCCATCACCGTCGCCGGGCTGCCGAGGGGGCTCCCGGTGATGGCCTTCTGGCCGCCGATGAGGGCGAAGGCCGGGGTGGGGATCGGCTCGAGCACCGCACCGACCAGGTGCAGGCGGCCGTTCGGTCGCAGCGCCGCGAGGTAGTGGTCCCAGGGCAGCGGCACGTTGACCGTCGAGATGATGAGGTCGAGCGAGCGCGCCATGTGCCGCAGCGCGCCCGGGTCGCGGCTGTCGACGACGCGGTGGGCGCCGAGGTTGCGGATCTCCTCGGTCTTGTCGAGGCTCGAGGTGAAGGCGACGACCTCGCAGCCCCAGGCCGCGGCGAACTGCACGGCGAGGTGGCCGAGCCCGCCGATGCCGATGACCCCGACGCGCCCGGTCGGGCACTGCTGGGTCATCACCAGCGGGTTGAAGACGGTGATGCCGCCGCAGAAGAGCGGCCCCGCCGTGCTCGGGTCGAGCCCGTCGGGCAGCGGCGTCGCCCACGCCCAGTGGACCCGCAGCCGCTCCGCGAAGCCGCCGTGGCGGCCGACGATGATGCTCTGGGCCTCGGCGCAGAGGTGCTGGTCGCCGCCCAGGCAGTCGCGGCAGTGCATGCACGAGCGGCTGTACCAGCCGACGCCGACGCGCTGGCCGACGCGGAGCGCGTCGACGTGCGCGCCGCGCGCGACCACCGTGCCGATCACCTCGTGTCCGGGGACCAGCGGGTAGGTCGTCGAGCCCCAGTCGTTGCGCAGCATCGACAGGTCCGAGTGGCAGATCCCGCAGTGCTCGACCACGACCTCGACGTCGTCGTCGCCGAGCGGCGCGAGGGCCACCTCGGTCTGCGTCAGCGCTCCCCCCGGTCTGGTCGCGGCGTAGGCGCGTACCATCACGCGATCCTCCTGTGTTTCCGCGGCGACCCGCCGGTCACCCGAGCGGTGTGAACCTTTCACGCCCCGCCGCGCGCCGTCAAGGCGATCCCTCGCGGCCGCCGCGCGCTTCGCCTTGACCTGGGCGTTCGCGCCGGCAATAGTCGCTCATTGCTGAGTTACTCTGGTCTCGTCGCCAGGTGCACCATGAAGACACGGCTCGTGCGAGGAGTGCTGTCCTGCGCCGCCATCGGCGCGCTCGTGAACGTCGGCTGCGGGGACGACCAGGTGGCCGCGTGCCCCGACGTCGTCGCCGACACCGTCGTCGCCGACACGGCGGTGTCGGACACCTTCGAGCCGCTCGACATCGTGCCCGCGGACACGGCGCCGGCCGACACGGCGCCCGGCGAGGTGGTGGAGGGCGGCTTCGGGAGCGCCTGCGCGTCCAACGAGGATTGCGACAGCGGCTGGTGCGTCGAGGGGCCCGAGGGCTACGTCTGCACCAAGCTCTGCGACAGCGCCTGCCCCGACGGCTACGCCTGCAAGGCCGTCACCTCGAGCGTCGACCCGGCCTTCATCTGCCTGCCCGACCTGCGCCGCCCCTGCGCGCCGTGCCTCGCCGACGCCCAGTGCCCGCGCGGGGGGCGCTGCCTCGAGCTCGCCGGCGACCGCGGCTGCGCTCCCCCGTGCACCGGCGACGAGGACTGCAGCGCCGGGT
>SBGO01000304.1 GCA_006226565.1 Deltaproteobacteria bacterium
TGTTGCCGAGCCACAGGGCCGGGGTCTGGAGCAGGACGCCGAGGTCGAGGGCGTCGCTGTCGACCGCGTAGACCGAGCTCCCGACCCGGACGCGCCGCTGGCCGTCGGCGCCGCGGCCGCGGTCGGCGACCTCGAGCACGGCGCCGGTCGCCCGGACACGGAGCCCCTCGGGCACCGCGTCGACGCCGGCCACGGTGACGCCGAGGGCCTGGAAGAGCCAGCTCGGGAGCCGCAGCGCGACGTCCACGCCGGGGAGGACGAGCCTCTTGCCGCGCTGGTAGAGCGCCTCGATGTCGGCCCGGAAGTTGTCCTCGATGGCGCGGCGGCGGAGCGTCTTCTTGGGGGTGAGCTCGCCGTGCTCCTCGTCGAAGTCGCGCGGCAGCACGGCGAAGTCCACCACGCGCTCGAAGGGCGCGAGGAAGCGGTTGGCGGTGACGACGTGGGAGCGGAAGTGCTCGCGCAGCTCCTCCGTGTCCATCGCCGCGAGGTTCGGCTGCTCGAGCTCGAAGTTCGGCACGATGAGGCCGGTGTTGAACGGCCGGTGGTCGCCGATGAGGACGAAGCGCTTGACCGCGTCGATCTCGCCGAAGAGGCGCTCGACCCGCTGGGGCGCGATGGTCTCGCCCTTCACGTTCTTGAAGATGTCCTTCTTGCGGTCGACGATCCGCAGGTAGCCGGCCTCGTCGAGCTCCATCACGTCGCCGGTCTTGAGCCAGCGGTCCTCGGTCCAGGCGGCCGCGTCGTGCTCCGGGTCGACGTAGCCCGGCGTCACGTAGGCCCCGCGGACGAGCAGCTCGCCGTCCTCGGCGAGGCGCACCTCGGTGCCCGGCAGCGGCACCCCGAGGGTGTCCTCGCGGTAGGCGCCGGGCGGCGTCATCAGGAGCCCGCCGGTGCCCTCGGTCATCCCGAAGCCGCTCATCAGCTCCACGCCGTGCCGCTGGAAGAAGCGGAAGATGGTCGGGTCGAGGTAGCCGGCCGCCGAGAGCCCGACCGCGAGGCGGTCCCCGACCACGTCGCGCACGGCGCGCGCGATGTCGGCGTCGTCGCCGATCGCCAGGTCGACCCGCTGCCCGATGTGCTCGTAGAGCTGCACCCACTTGAGCGGGATGCTGATGAAGACGGTCGGGCGGAAGCGCCGGAAGGACTCGACGAGGGCGTCGATGGAGGTGTCCTCGGCGAAGACGTAGGTCGCGCCCCAGAAGACCGCCCCGAGCATCTCGAAGTAGCGCCCGAAGGTGTGATAGAGCGGCAGATAGGCCAGGAAGACGCTGCCCTCGTCCATGGTCGGGATGGCCAGGCCGCGGGCGAAGCGCTTCGACACCAGGCAGCGCTGGGTGAAGCGGATGCCCTTCGGGCGCCCCGAGGTGCCCGACGTGTACATGACCGTCGCGAGCGAGTCGGCGTCGAGGTCGGCGACCTGGGCGGCGAGGCGCGCGACGGGGAGCTCGGCGCCGCGGCGCTCGAGGTCGGCGAGGGTCATCACGCCGTGCGCGCGGGTCGTCGGGCGGTCCATCACGACGACCGTGTGGACGCTGGGCGCGCGGGTCAGGTCGAGGCGCTCGAGCTGGTGGGAGCCCGAGACGACGCAGACCGCGACGCCGCTGCGCGCCAGGATCTCGAGCAGGTCGTCGGTCGTGGTGTCCGGCGGGATCATCGCGGTCACGACCCCGTGGACGAGGCACGCGATGTCGACGAGGGCCAGCTCGAAGCGGTTCTCGGAGAGCAGCGCCACCGGCCCGGCGCCGTGCGCGTCGAGGAGCCCGAGGAGCCCGCGCGCGACGTGGGACGCGCGCTCGGCGACCGCGAGCCAGGAGTACTGCCCGGCGCGGCCGCGCGACGGGACGCGGAAGAGCGTGCGCGTGCCGTAGGTCTCGACGCGCTGGGCGAAGAGGCGCCCCACGGTGAAGCGCGAGGCCTCGACCAGGGCGAGCTCGAGGGCGAAGAGCTCGTCGGTCCGACCGGCCGCGGCGGCGAGACGGGGCACCGGGGCGCGCCGCGCGAGGTCGAGCCAGGCCCAGCTGGCGCGCTCGAGCGCCGCGTGGTGCGGGAAGGCCCGCAGGCGGCTCGCGAGGCGGCGACCGAGGGCGACGACCGCGTCGAGGTCGAGCGCGTCGCCGACGAGGCGCTCGAGGCCGCGGAAGCGCAGGGTCACGAGCACGTCCTCGAGGGTCTCGAGGCCGCTCGGCCCGGCGGTGACCACGTCCACCGCGGGATCGTGGGCGAGCCGGGCGATGAGCGCGTTGACGGCGCCGCCGGCTTCGTCCCGGCCGGTGGCGAGGGTGGCGCGGAGCTCAGCGACGGCGGCGGCGAGAGGGGTGAGTTGCATGGCCGACTCCTTGGCGGGGCCAAGGTAGCGCGGGCCGCGATCAGCCGCAGCAGTTTCCTCGGTCGTTCGTGGCCCCGTCGCGCTCGGCTTCGGTCCCCCGCCCGCCGCCGGCGCACGGTTCTGCGCCGCATCGCCCCGACGACGCGACCGCGAGCTTGCCTCCCCGCCCAGCTTGGCGCATACCCCCGCGGCTCGCGGTCCACCCAGGATGCGCGCGCCCGAACCGCGCCCCCCGAGGGACATGCACAGCACCGCCGAGCCCAAGAAGACCGCCGTCATCGCCGCCCTGCAGCTCCCGGGGGTGGGGGACGACGAGCACGCCGCCGACGTGGCCGAGCTGCGCCGCCTCCTCAAGACGCTCGGCTACGACGTGGTCGGCGTCGTGAGCCAGCGCCGCGCCTCCCCACGCGCCGCCGCCGTCCTCGGCCCGGGCAAGCTCCTCGAGCTCGCCGCCTACACCGGCGGCAGCGGCGTCGTGCCGAGCTACTCCCCCGGCAGCAAGGGCGGCGAGCCCGACGAGGACGAGCCCGAGGCGCAGGACGAGGCCGTCCAGGCCGACGACGAGGCCGAGGGCCTCGACGACGACGCCACCGAGGCCGACGGGCCGCTCCGCCACGCCGACGTCGTGGTGGTCGACCACGAGATCAGCCCGCGCCAGGCGCGCAACCTCGAGCGCGCCCTCGAGGCCGAGGTGCTCGATCGCACCGGCGTCATCGTCGAGATCTTCCACCGCCACGCGAGCACCCGGGAGGCCCGCCTCCAGGTCGAGATCGCCCGCCTCGACTACGTCGTCCCGCGCCTGCGCGCCGGGGTCCGCGGAAACGAGCGCCAGCGCGGCAAGGGCGCCGGTGAGTCGGCCCTCGAGCTCGACCGGCGCAAGGTCCGTGACCGCGTCGCGGAGCTGCGCGCCGAGCTCGCCGCCATCGCCCGGGACGAGGAGCAGCGCCGGAGCCGCCGCCAGCAGGTGCCGCGCGTTGCGCTGGTCGGCTACACCAACGCCGGCAAGTCCTCGCTCATGCGCGCGCTCACGGGCAGCGAGGTGCTCGTCCAGGACAAGCTCTTCGCCACCCTCGGCACCACCGTCCGCGCCCTGCACCCCGAGACCACCCCGCGGGTGCTCGTCTCGGACACCGTCGGCTTCATCAAGAAGCTCCCCCACCACCTCGTCGCGTCCTTCCGCTCGACCCTCGACGAGGCGCTCGAGGCGTCGCTGCTCCTGTACGTGGTCGACTGCTCCGACCCCGGCTTCCGCGGTCAGCTCGCCGTGACCCGGGAGGTCCTCTCGGACATCGGCGTCCACGACACCCCGAGCCGCCTGCTCCTCAACAAGGTCGACAAGGTCGACGCCGACGCCCTCGCCGCCCTGCGCGAGGAGTTCCCGGACGCCATCCCCCTGTCGGCCCACGACCCGGACGACGTGGCGGCGCTCCACGAGACGATCGTCGGCCACTTCGAGCGCGACCACCTCGAGACCACGCTGATCGTCCCCTACCGCCGCGGCGCCCTGGTCGGCCAGGTCCACGCCACCATGCGGGTCCTCGACGTCCACCACGACGAGGACGGGACCCACCTGCGCGTGCGCGCCGCGGTCGCCGACATCGAGCGGGTGCGAGCCCAGCTGCGCTGACGACGCGCAAAGCCGGACGACCGCGATCGCGACGGCCGTCCCGGGCGCGTCTCCTCGCCGCGCCCGACGACCCCGTGTCTAGCGCGATCGTCCGCCTCTCCCGCGGTGCGGAACGGTCGCGCTCGTTGACGCTACCGGTCCCAGCGCCTAAGAGACTCCGTCCGCCTCGGCCGGTGCCGTCACGTCCGAGCGGCCGACTCCCGGACCCGACGCGGTCCCCACCCTGTTCAGGGGCCATCCCCCCTTCGCCGAAGAAAGAACGCGCATGAACAACCCCTTCGCACTCGTGATCCGTGGGCTGACCCTGTCGACCCTCGCGCTCGTCGTCGCCTGTGGCGGCGACTCGCAGCCCGCCTCCAACGACACCGCCTCGGTCGAGGACACCGCGGTCAGCGACGACGTCGCCGACGACGCCCTCGAGGCCGACTCGACGGTCGCCGAGGACACGACGGTCGGCGAGGACACGGCGGTCGCCGAGGACACCGCCGCGGCGCTCTGCGAGTACGCCGAGCCGAGCTGCGCGGACGAGCAGATCGCCGCCCTGCGCTTCTCCGACGTCGCCAGCGGCGGCGCCATCGTCGAGGAGGGCACGGTCGCGGGCGAGTTCACCAGCAACGTCGACGCCACCGCCGGCGGCTTCAACGGGGACCTCGGCTACACCTACGCGCGCTTCACCGAGACCGGCCTCGAGGCGGTCGACATCTCCGACGAGGAGTCCCTCGACTCGATGGACTGGGACATCGCCTTCCGCCGCTACATCATCCGCCTCAACAGCGGCGTGAGCGGCCCGTCCTGCGTCCTCGGCGGCCGCACCGCTCCGACGACGACCTGGGACGAGCTCACCACCGAGCCGAAGGACATCACCTACCACGAGGAGCAGTACTACATCGGCGAGGCGTGCGAGTACGTCGCCGAGCCCTCGGGCATCGGCTCGCCGCAGACCGTGCTGTCGAGCTTCTGGACCTACCCCGGCTGCGTCGCGATGACCGGCAACATCTACGTCATCGCGCTGCGCGACGGGCGCCGCGTCAAGGCGACGGTCCTGTCGTACTACTCGGCGAGCGCGCAGAAGACCTGCAACGACACCGGCGCGGCGCCCCAGCCCAACGGCTCGGGCCACATCCGCATGCGCTGGGCCTTCCTGGACTAGAGGGTTCGCTGATGGACCGCCGTCGCCTCGCGCTCTCGCTGGTCGGGCTCGCCGCGGCCTTCGTCGTGCTGTCGGGCTTTCGCCCGGACGATCCCGACAGCACCGGCCTCTTCCGCTTCGAGCCCGGCTATGACGTCGAGGCCTACGACAGCGACGGCGGTCGCGTCCGCGTCCACTTCACGCGCTCGGGCCCGGACGCCGTGCGCCTGCAGGACACCAACGCCGACGGCGTGCCCGACGCGGTGAAGACGGTCGCCGACACCTACGAGGAGGTCCTGACCTTCTTCGCGGGGATCGGCTTCCGCGCGCCCGAGTCGGACCTCGGCACCCCGGGCGGCGACGGCGGCAACGATCGGCTCGACGTGTACCTCATCGACTTCGGGGGCTCCTCCGACGGCGCCTTCGTGCGCGACCGCTGCCAGAGCGGGACCTCGGTCTGCAGCGGCTACGTCGCCCAGGAGAACGACTACACCGGCTACGGCTACCCGAGCTTCGCCGTCGCCACCGAGATCCTGTCGAGCCACGAGCTCTTCCACGCCGTCCAGGCGGCCTACGACGCCGACCAGGGGGCGAACTGGAGCGAGGCGACCGCGACCTGGGCGAGCGAGCAGTTCGACCCCGGCCTCCACGACTTCGAGTGGTTCATCCAGGCGTGGTTCGACGAGCCCAAGCGCTCCATCGACCAGGAGCCCATCGGGCCGGTGGACAGCTACTCCTACGGCCTCGCCATCTTCGCGCAGTTCCTGTCCGAGCGCTTCGCGGTCGACCTCCACCGGCAGCTCTGGGAGCGGCTCGAGGACGGCGCCCACGGCGTCGCCGACCCGCAGTGGCTGCCGGTGCTGGCGGACCTGCTCGAGGGGCAGTACGGGACGAGCTTCGCCGACGCCTGGACCACCTTCGCCGACTGGGTGGTGCGCTGCGGCTACGGCGGCGCCGCCGGGACGACCTTCGCGAACGCCGCCGCCTACCCCGACGTCACCGCGGACGCCGAGGCGCTGCCCTTCTCGAAGGACAAGCTCCGCGTCTACCACGCCTCGATGCAGGCCTGGTCGGTGGCCCCGGCCGGGCGCGCGCGCATCGCGGTCGCGCTGCCGACCCCCGACCCGGCCGAGCTCGAGGGGATGCGCCTCATCCTCGCGACCCGCGACGGCGACACCGTCGAGAGCGTCGTCCTCGACGGCCCCGCGGGCGTCATCGCCGCCGACCACGCGGACGAGGTGCTCGTGCTGGTCATCAACACCCTGCGCGAGGGCGGGAGCCAGCGGCCCGGCCTCTGCATCGGCGACGAGGACGAGGTCGCCGCCTGCGTCGAGGCGATCGCTCCCGGAACGACGGAGCCGGATCCGGAGCTCGTCGAGGTCGCCGAGGAGGAGCCGGACGCCGGCTCGACCGACGACGTGATGGAGGAGGACGCCGGCGGGGACGCCGTCGCCGCGGACGCCGGGGCCGACACCTCCGGGACCTCGGGCGGCAAGGGCTCGGGGGGCTGCAGCGGCGGCACGACGCCCGGGGGGGGCGCCGCGACGCTCCTCGCGCTGGCGGCGCTCGCCGTGCCCCGACGCCGCG
>SBGO01000778.1 GCA_006226565.1 Deltaproteobacteria bacterium
GGCGCTGGTCGCCCACGCCGGCGACGAGGCGCGGGTCGCGACCGGGCACACCCTCGACGACCAGGCCGAGACCGTGCTCCAACGCCTCCTCCGCGGTGCGGGGCTGCGCGGCCTGGCGGCCATCCCGTGGCGCGAGGGCCGGCTCGTGCGGCCGCTCCTCGCGGTCCGCCGGGCCGAGACGCGGGCGCTGGGCCTGCCGTTCTGCGACGACCCGTCGAACGCGACCCACGCGTACCAGCGAAACCGGCTGCGGCACGACGTCCTGCCGCTGCTCGAGGCCGAGAACCCGCGCGCGGCGTGGGCGCTGGCGGAGGTCGCCGACCAGGCGCGGGCCGAGCTCGAGCTCGTCGACGCCCTCGCGGACGCCGTGGATCTCACCCGCGCGGATCTGGCCGGCACTACCCCCGAGCTCGCGGAGGTGCTCCTCCGCTGGCGCCATCGGCGGGAGGTCGGCGGCGCGCCGCCAGGCCGAGGAGCCGCTGCTCAGCTGGCTCGTCAGCTCGTCGCCGGCGTGCCGGACGGCAAGACCAGCCTCGGCGGGGGGGTGAGCGGTCGTGCGCGCGGCGGCCGGCTCGGTTTCGAGGATGAGCGCGACCCACGTTTAGAAGTTGTCGCCCACGGGACCGGTCATTATCGTCTCGGCACGCTCCGCTTGGAGCTGTCGTCGACCTCCACCCCGACCGGTCCAGTGGTCGATGAGGATACGCCCTTGGTGGCGATGCTTCCCGCCGAGGGGCTGAGATGGCCCCTCAGGATTCGAAAAACCAGCGCCGCGTCGCGGATGAACCCGGCGCGGCGCACTGTTCAGGTAGACGCGCCGGGGCGGCCGGACGTTGCCGATTCTCAGAGAGGAGCACCGAGTACCGAATACGTGATCACGGATGCCCTCGGGGCCCGGGTGTGGCCCCCGGCGAAGGGCGCCCCGCCCGTCGTCGAGCCACCGCTCATCGCCATCGTGGCGAGGCGCGGCGGCTGAGGTTGTGGCATCAGCATACGTTTCGGTAACTTGGGACAAGGTTCCGCCAACAGCCGGAAGGTCGATTTGAAAGGGAACAAGTCATTCAAGACGGTCGCGCTCTGGGTCTTCCTGATCGTGATCTTCTTCTTGATCTACCAGACGGTCTCGCGGACCGGCGGAGGGGAGCCGTTCACCTTCTCGCAGTTCATCGAGAAGGCGCTGCCCCCGGCGTACGCCGTGAGCGACCGCGAGGGCGGGCAGCTCGAGGTGGTGGTCATCGGCGACAAGGACGACTCGACCATCGAGTACACCTTGCCGAACGTCGACAGCTCCAAGAGCGGCATCACCTTCCACACCCGCGGCAACATCTCGATGCCGCTGGGCGGGGCCGAAGGGAGCCAGACGATCTACGGCGCGCTCCAGGAGCGCGGCGTCGAGGTCACCTTCAAGAAGGCGCCGGCGAGCGGGACCTACGTCCCGGCGGGCAGTGAGGAGCCGTTCTCGACCTTCGTGGCGAAGATCCAGAAGATCCCGCCCCCGACCAAGGTCGAGAGCATCACGGTCCGCGGCAAGGAGATCACCGGCCGCCTCAAGGGCGAGCCGGCCAAGCAGTTCACGACCATCGGCGACCTCAGCGAGTACCGGAAGGCGCTCGTGGCGCGCGGCATCCGCATCCGCGAGGAGCCCGAGGGCGAGAACTCCTTCTGGCTGTCGATCCTCGGGACCTGGCTCCCGATGATCTTCATCTTCTTCATCTTCTTCCTCTTCATGCGGCAGCTCCAGGCGGGCGGCGGCAAGGCCATGAGCTTCGGCAAGAGCCGCCACAAGCTCCTCAACGAGTCGACGAACAAGGTGACCTTCAAGGACATCGCGGGCATCGACGAGGCCAAGGAGGAGCTCCAGGAGATCATCGCCTTCCTCAAGGACCCGAAGAAGTTCACGCGCCTCGGCGGCCGCATCCCCAAGGGCGTGCTCCTGATGGGCCCTCCGGGCACCGGCAAGACGCTCCTCGCGAAGGGCGTCGCGGGTGAGGCGGGGGTGCCGTTCTTCAGCATCTCCGGCTCGGACTTCGTCGAGATGTTCGTCGGCGTCGGCGCGAGCCGCGTCCGCGACCTCTTCGAGCAGGGCAAGAAGAACGCCCCGTGCATCATCTTCATCGACGAGATCGACGCCGTCGGTCGCCACCGCGGCGCGGGCCTCGGCGGCGGGCACGACGAGCGCGAGCAGACGCTCAACCAGCTCCTCGTCGAGATGGACGGCTTCGAGTCGAACGACGGCGTCATCCTCATCGCCGCCACCAACCGCCCCGACGTCCTCGACCCGGCGCTCCTCCGCCCCGGCCGCTTCGACCGGCGCGTGGTGGTGAACCGCCCCGACGTGAACGGCCGGCTCGAGATCCTCAAGGTCCACACCCGCAAGGCGCGCCTGAGCCGCGACGTCGAGCTCGAGGTCATCGCCCGCGGGACCCCCGGCTTCGCCGGCGCCGACCTCGAGAACCTCGTGAACGAGGCCGCGCTCCTCGCCGCCCGCCACGACAAGGACGTCATCGACATGGATGACTTCGAGGCGGCCAAGGACAAGGTCCTCATGGGCGCCGAGCGGCGGAGCGCGGTGCTCAGCGACGAGGAGAAGCGGGTCACGGCCTTCCACGAGGCGGGCCACACCCTGGTGGCGCGCGTCGTCCCGGGCAACGACCCGGTCCACAAGGTCACCATCATCCCGCGCGGGATGGCGCTCGGCCTCACCTGGACCCTGCCGGAGCGCGACCAGTACTCGCTCAACGAGGAGCAGGTGCTCGGGCGCATCGCGATGGCGATGGGCGGCCGCGTCGCCGAGGAGATCATCTTCGACAAGGTGACGACCGGCGCCGGCAACGACATCGAGCAGGCCACCAAGATGGCCCGCAAGATGGTCTGCGAGTGGGGCATGAGCCGCCTCGGGCCGGTCGCGCTCACCAAGAACGACGGCGCGGTCTTCCTCGGCCGCGAGATGGCGCGCGCGTCGGACTTCTCGGAGCAGACCCAGGCCGAGGCCGACCAGGAGATCAAGCGGATCCTCAACGAGTGCTACGACGTCGCCAAGCAGGCCGTCGTCGACAACCGCGACGTCCTCGAGCGGCTCGCCAACGCGCTCCTCGAGTTCGAGTCCCTCGGCGGCGCGGAGATCGACGCGGTCGTAGACGGCATGAGCATCGACGACCTCCGCCACGAGCGCGCCAAGCGGGGCGACCAGGCCGCCGCCGTGCGCGACCACGTGGAGCCCCCGCCGGCCGAGGTCGAGTCCGCCGAGAAGAACAAGCCCATCATCAGCGACCTCCCGGAGCCGCTCGGCAGCGCCCGCACCCGGCTCGACGACGACGAGGTCTGAGGAGCGCATGGGATGGGGGTGACCCCCGCACCGCTGGCCCTCCCCCGGGGGGGCCAGCTTTCTTTTTCCAGGGTCCGGGTGATGGGCGTCCTGAACGTCACCCCGGACTCCTTCAGCGACGGCGGCCGCTTCTTCGACGTCGACTCCGCGGTCGCGCGGGGGCACGCCCTCGTCGCGGCGGGCGCCGACATCCTCGACATCGGCGGGGAGTCCACCCGCCCCGGCAGCGCGCCGGTGCCGGCCGAGGAGCAGATTCGACGCACGGTCCCGGTCATCGCGCGGCTCGCCGCCGAGACCGCCGCGCCGATCTCCATCGACACGACGTCGGCCGTGGTCGCCCGCGCCGCGTTGGCCGCCGGCGCCCACATCGTCAACGACATCAGCGCTTTTCGCTTCGACGAGGCGATGATTCCGCTGCTCGCCGAGACGGGGGCGCCGTCCATCGCGATGCACACCCTCGCCGCGCCCTCGGTGATGCAGGACGACCCGCGCTACGGCGACGTCGTCGCGGACGTGGTGGCGCACCTCCGAGAACGCGTGGCGCGCTGTGTCGCGGCCGGGGTCGCGCGGTCCCAGATCGTGCTCGACCCGGGCATCGGCTTCGGCAAGACCGTCGCGCACAACCTCGCGCTCCTCGCGGGGCTCCCGGAGCTCGCCGCGCTCGGGCACGCGGTCCTCGTCGGGACGAGCCGCAAGAGCTTCCTCGGTCAGCTCACCGGGCGTCCCGTCGACGCCCGCGAGATGGCGACGGCGGGCTCGGTCGCGGCGTCGATCGTCCTCGGGGCGCACATCGTCCGCGTCCACGACGTCGACGGGCTCCGCGACGCCATCATCGTGGCGGATGCGATCGCCCACGGCGAGCGGACCTGATAGGCTCCCGCGCCGAGGAAGGAGGCAGCACGTGTCCCAGGCGCCGAGAAAGCTGTTCGGAACCGATGGTATCCGCGGTCTGGCCAACGACCACCCGATGACGCCCGAGATGGCGCTCCAGCTCGGGCGCGCCGTCGCGCACGTGTTCAAGAGCGAGCACTCGCGACCGCGCATCGTCATCGGCAAGGACACGCGGCTGTCGAACTACATGTTCGAGACGGCGCTCCAGGCCGGCATCTGCTCGATGGGCGTGGACGCGGTGCAGCTCGGCGTGCTGCCGACCCCGGGCATCGCGTTCATGACGACGGGCATGCGGGCCGACGCCGGCGTGGTCATCTCGGCGTCCCACAACCCCTACGAGGACAACGGCATCAAGTTCTTCGCCGCCGACGGCTACAAGCTGCCCGACGAGGTGGAGCTCCAGATCGAGGCCCTCATGGAGGGCGACTCGCTGCTCGCGCACCGGGCGCGCGGCGACGAGATCGGCCGCGCCTACCGCATCGAGGACGCCGTCGGCCGCTACGTCGTCTTCCTCAAGAGCACCTTCCCGAAGCAGCTCGAGCTCAACGGGCTCCGGGTGGTCGTCGACTGCGCCAACGGGGCCGCCTACAAGGTCGCCCCCGAGGTCCTCTACGAGCTCGGCGCCGAGGTCTTCGCGGTCGGGACGCAGCCGAACGGCACCAACATCAACGACGGCGTCGGCGCCCTCTACCCGCAGCGCGTGGCCGAGCGGGTCAAGGAGCTCCGCGCCGACATCGGCATCGCCCTCGACGGCGACGCCGACCGCTGCATCCTCTGCGACGAGAATGGGCGCATCGTCGACGGCGACGCCATCCTCCTAATGCTCGCCCGCGCGATGAAGGCGAACGGGACCCTCGCCCACGACACCGTCGTCACGACGACCATGAGCAACCTCGGGCTCGAGCGCGCCCTCGGGGCACTCGGCGTGAAGATGGAGCGCGCCAACGTCGGCGACCGCTACGTCGTCGAGCGGATGCGCGAGGGCGGCTTCAACCTCGGCGGCGAGCAGTCGGGGCACATCATCCTGAACGACTTCGCGACGACCGGGGACGGCCTCATCGCGGCGCTCCAGGTGCTGGCCCTGATGGTCGGGGAGAAGAAGCCCCTGAGCGAGCTCGCGCGTGGGCTCGTGCGCGTCCCCCAGACCATCAAGAGCCTGCGGGTCACCTCGAAGCCGCCGCTCGAGACGCTCCCTGGGGCCAGCGAGGCCATCGCGAACGCCGAGCGCGAGCTCGCCAGCCGAGGCCGGGTCGTCGTCCGCTACAGCGGCACCGAGGGCAAGTGCCGGGTGATGATCGAGGGGGACGACCGCGACCTGATCGACGCGCACGCGAACGCCATCGCGGCCGCCATCGCGAGGGAGATCGGGGAATGACGACGCCCTTCCGCGACGCGCGTGGCTTCGAGTTGCTCGCGACCGCGGACGAGGTGCGCGAGATGGACCGGCGGACCATCGTCGACCTGGGGCTCCCCGGTCGCGTCCTGATGGAGCTCGCCGGCGCAGGGACCGCGGAAGCGCTGGTCGCACGGCTCGGCGGCGTGGCCGGCAAGGCCGTCGTCCTTTGCGGCGGCGGCAACAACGGCGGTGACGGCTACGTCGTCGCGCGCCACCTCGTCGACCGCGGGTGGGAGGTCGTTTGCATCGCGACCCGCGCGGGCGAGGACCTCAAAGGGGACGCCAAGGCCAACCACGACCTCTGGGTCGCCCTGGGCGGAGAGGTCCGGCTGGCTCGCGACAAGGCGACCGCGTCGATGCGCCACGCCATCGGTCACGCCAACGCGGTAGTGGACGCGCTCTTCGGGACCGGCCTCGGTCGGGCCATCGAGGGGCCGGCCGCCGAGCTCATCGCGATGGCGAACGACGCCACCCACGGCCTCAAGGTCGCCGTGGACGTCCCGAGCGGCGTCGAGGCGACCACCGGGCGGGCGCTGGGGACGCCGTTCCGGGCCGACCTGACCGCGACCTTCGGGGTCGCCAAGGCCGGTCTCTACACCGGGGCCGGCGCGTCCTACGCCGGCGAGGTCGTCGTTGTCGGCATCGCCTTCCCGCGCGCCGTCGTGGACGCGGTCGGCGCGAGCTACCGCCGCGCGACCGCCGAGGGCATCGCGGCGCGGCTCCCCGAGCGGCCGCGCGATGGGCACAAGGGGACCTTCGGCCATGTGGGCGTCATCGGCGGCTTCTCCGGCAAGGAAGGCGCTGGACAGCTCGCCGGGCGGGCCGCGCTGCGGGTCGGCGTCGGCCTCTCGACCTGGGCGACCCCGAACGAGGCGCCGGCGCGGGCGCCCGAGCTGATGCACCACGACCTCCGCGTGGGGCTCCCGCCGCGGCCGGAGGTGCTCGTCGTCGGACCCGGGATGGGCGCCGACGAGGTCGGCGCGCGCTGGCTCGACGAGGCCCTGCGCGACGGGCGCCGGCTGGTGCTCGACGCCGACGCGCTCAACCTCCTG
>SBGO01000106.1 GCA_006226565.1 Deltaproteobacteria bacterium
CGGGGGCGGCGGCTCGGCCTTCTGGGGCCGCGGGCGCTCGGGGCGCTCGACGCCGTCGATGTCCAGGTTTCTGAACCGCTTGAGGATTTTCGGGCCGTCCTGGGGCATGACCCCGACTATCGGCGAAACGCCCGCGGGATGCCAGTCCGAGGTGCCGCCGTAGGGCTTGGGACGCTGGCGGGGGAGTCGAACGCATGGTAGGGGAAGGGCATGGAAACCGTGCTCGTGCTCACCGTCGTCGGGCCCGACCGCCCGGGCATCGTAGACAGCCTCTCGGCCGCCGTGGTGGCGCACGGCGGGAGCTGGCGGCGCAGCCGCATGGCGAAGCTCGCCGGTCAGTTCGCCGGGGTGGTGGAGGTCGCCCTCGCCGAGGCGCGGGTGGATGGCCTCCGCGGCGCCCTGGCCGCGCTCGCGTCCCAGGGCGTGCGCGTCGAGATCACCGGCGGCGAGGACAGCGAGCCCGCCACGCCGTCGCGGACCCTGCGCGTCAGCGTCGTGGGCCACGACCGCCCGGGGATCATGCGGGCGATGGCCGGGGCCCTCGCGGGGCGCGGCCTGAACGTGCTCGAGCTCGACAGCGCCTGCGTCTTCGCGCCGATGTCGGGGGACGCCATGTTCGAGGCGCGCGCCGTCGTGCAGCTGCCGCCCGACGTCAGCGCCGAGGACGTCCGCATCGGCCTCGAGGCGCTCGCCCACGACATGATGGTCGACTTCGAGGTCGACGAGACCGACTGAAGAAAAGTGTGATGATGCGGGGTCAGACCCCATCGCATCACACTTTCCCATTCTTCTCGCCTCGGACTCCGACTCGGACCCGGACCCGGTTCGGAAAAGTGTGATGATGTGGGGTCAGACCCCCTCACTTCACACTTTCTCGCCTCGGACTCCGACTCGGACCCGGACCCGGTTCGGAAAAGTGTGATGATGTGGGGTCAGACCCCATCGCATCACACTTTCCCATGCTTCCGTCGCCTCGAAAAAAGTGCGCCGGTCGGGTTTACCCCGACGCCGGCCGTGGTCTCTCCGGGTACACAGCGCGCGTCGACGCCCCCGTTTCCCAGGCGTCGGATCGCTATCGTCCCGGCCGGCGGCAGGCGTGTGGTGGCGCCTGCCCGCCGGCCCCTCTTCTCGCGCTGGGCCCGCTCAGCCCGGCGGCGCGAGCGGCACCGCCCGCGGGATGAAGATGGACACGCGCGTGCCGCGGCCCTCGGCGCTCGTGACCAGGGCGGCCCCGCCGGCCCGCCGGGCGAACTCGGCCACGGTCGTCAGCCCGAGCCCCGACCGCGTCGCGGCGCTCGTGGTGAAGAACGGCTCGAGCGCGCGGTCCCGCACCTCGGGGGCCATGCCGGGGCCGTCGTCCTCGACGCTCAGGACGCAGTAGTCGCCCGGAGCGAGGCCCTCGGGGGCGACCGTCGTGTCCGACACGGTGACCTCGTCGGTCGAGACCGTCACGGTGCCGCCGCTCGGCATCGCGTCGCGCGCGTTCAGGAGCAGGTGGACGAGGGACTGCTGGAGCTCGACGTGATCGGCCCGCACGGCCCAGCCTTCGCCGCTCGCCACCCGCTCGAGGCGGATGGTGTCGGTGACGATGGCGCGCAGGAGCCGCTCGCACTCGCCGACCGCCTGCTCGAGCCGCATCAGCGCCGGGCGGGCCTCGCTCCGGCGCGCCACCACCAGCAGCTGGCGCGTGAGCGTCGAGCCGCGGAGCGCCGCCTGCTTCAGCTCCTCGAGGAAGGGGTGGGCGCGGCTCTCGTCGTCGATCATGCGCTGGGCGAGGTCGGCGCAGCCCAGGATCCCCATCAGGATGTTGTTGAAGTCGTGCGCCATCCGCCGCGCGAGCGTGCCGACCGTCTCGAGCCGATGGGCGTCGCGGAGCCGCGTCTCGAGCTGGCGCTCGCGGGTCACGTCGCGCGCCGAGAGGACGCAGGCCGCCCCCGCCACGTGGCACGGCGCGCCGCAGACGCTGAGGACGCGGCCGTCGTCGAGGGTGACCTCGCCGATCCGGCTCCGCCCCGCCAGCGCCTCGTCGACGAGGGGGTCGAGGGCCGCCGCCGCGCGCTCGCCGACGACGCTCTCGAGCGTTCCGCCCCGCTGATCGAGGACCGCGCCCACGGCGACGCCGCTCGTGAGCACGACGCGGCGCTCGCGGTCGAGCATGACCATCCCCGCGTCACCGGGGGCGGCGCTGGGCGGCGAATCGATCGAGGGGTCATCCATGCACACCACCTCGTCCACGTCGACGGGGACCGGAGACCCGACGGGCGTCGGCCCGCGATACCCTCGGGAATCCTCTTGCGATCGAGCAGCGACGGCTGGAACCGCCGTCGACGAGCCAACCAACGAACGTTGCAGGAGTCAAGCGAAGGCCACGTCGAGGTGGACACTGTCAGCGCGCTCGGCCCCTTGCGTGGCGCCGCGGGGCCGACACCCTTGCCCACCCCGGTGCCTCGTGCATACGCTGGACCTCATGCGACCCGTCCTTCCAGCAGCGTTGGCGTTGTTGCCGCTCGTTGCTGGCGCGAGCTGCGCCGCGAGCCGGGACCTGCGTTGCGAACCCTCGGCGGACCGAATCATGCCCGACGACGCACTCCCCATCCCCCGAACCCCGCGTCAGCCCGTCGCAGACCTCCTGCACGGCGTCCGGGTCGAGGATCCGTATCGCTGGCTCGAAGACCCCACCACGCCCGACACGCGCGCGTGGGTCGACGCGCAGAACGATCGCGCTCGGGCGGCGCTGGCCGAGCTGACGGGCCGCGACCGGCTCGCGCGCCGCTTCGCCGAGCTCTTCTACGTCGACGCCGTCTCGGCCCCGCATCACCGGGGCGACCGCTACTTCTACACCCGGCGCCACAAGAGCCAGGAGAAGTCCATCGTCTACTGGCGCGAGGGCGACGGGCCCGAGCACGTGCTCATCGACCCGAACACCCTCAGCGAGGACGGCAGCGTCTCCCTCGGCGGCTGGTACCCGAGCGAGGACGGCCAGAAGGTCGCCTACAAGCTCAAGGAGAACAACGCCGACGAGTCGACCATGCACGTCCGCGACGTCGCGAGCGGCGAGGACAGCCCCGTCGACGTCATCATCGGCGCCAAGTACGCCGACGCGCGCTGGCTCGCCGACGGCAGCGGCTTCTTCTACACGTGGCTCCCGACCGACCCGGCCATCCCCGTCGCCGACCGCCCCGGCTACGCCGAGGTCCGCTTCCACCGCCTCGGCACGCCGGCCGCGAGCGACCCGGTCGTCTTCCCCGCGACCGGCAGCCCGCGGACCTTCATCGGGCCGAGCGTCTCCCGCGACGGGCGCTGGCTGGCCGTCTACATCCAGCACGGCTGGAACGCGACCGACATCTGGTTCAAGGACCTGACGGCGCCGGACGCGGCGTCGCCCGACGCGCCCGTGGACCCGGAGGCGGTGAAGACGCTCTCCACCGCGGAGTGGATCGCGACGAACGCCCGCGCCCACGGCTTCGCGCCGCTGATGGTCGGGGTCGAGGCCCTCGCCGAGGTCGACTTCCACGCCGGCGTCTTCTACCTGATGACCAACGACGGGGCGCCCCGCTACCGCGTCTTCGCCGTCGACCCGGCGAACGTCGCCCGCGACGCGTGGCGCGAGATCGTCCCCGAGGTGGACGCCACCCTCGAGAGCGCCCGCGTGATGGGCGGACACCTCGTGCTCCGCTACCTCGACGCCGCCTCGTCGAAGCTCGAGGTGCGCCGCCTCGACGGCGCCTTCGTGCGGCGCGTCCCGCTCCCCGGCATCGGCACCGTCGACGGCGTCGTCGGCACCGAGGACGACGACGCGGCCTGGTTCAGCTTCAGCTCCTTCACCCGCCCGCCGGAGATCTATCAGACGTCGATCGCCGACGGCGGCGCCGCGCTGTGGGCGAAGGTCGAGATGCCGGTCGACACCTCGGGCTTCGTCGTCGAGCAGGTCTGGTACCCCTCCCGCGACGGCACGCCCATCTCGATGTTCATCGTGTCGAAGAAGGGCACCCCGCGAAACGGCGACAACCCGACGCTGCTCTACGGCTACGGCGGCTTCAACGTGTCGCTCACCCCGAGCTACGCCTCGTCGGTGGTCATCTGGCTCGAGCAGGGCGGCGTCTACGCGGTCCCGAACCTGCGCGGCGGCGCCGAGTACGGCGAGGCCTGGCATCAGGCCGGCATGGGCGCGAGCAAGCAGAACGTCTTCGACGACTTCATCGGCGCCGCCGAGTACCTGATCGCCGAGGGCTGGACGCGCCCCGAGCGCCTCGCCATCCGCGGCGGCTCCAACGGCGGGCTCCTCGTCGGCGCGGCGATGACCCAGCGCCCGGACCTCTTCGGCGCCGTCATCTGCGCGGTCCCGCTCCTCGACATGGTGCGCTACCACCTCTTCGGCAGCGGCAAGACCTGGATCCCCGAGTACGGCTCGGCCGACGATCCGGCCGAGTTCGCGACGCTCCTGCGCTACTCGCCCTACCACAACGTCTCGCGCGGCGTGCGCTACCCGGCGCTGCTCATGGCCGCCGCCGACAGCGACGATCGCGTCGATCCGATGCACGCCCGCAAGTTCACCGCCGCGATCCAGTGGGCCAGCGCCAGCGCGCGGCCGGTCCTGATGCGCGTCGAGAAGAACGCCGGCCACGGCGGCGCCGATCTCGTGCAGAAGACGGTCGAGAGCTACGCCGATCAGTGGGCGTTCCTCCTCTGGCAGATCGGCCGGGACTGAGCTAGACCGATCGGGTGAACACCCAACATTTCGATTGGATCATCGTCGGCTCCGGCTTCGGCGGGAGCGTGTCCGCCCTCCGCCTCACCGAGAAGGGCTACCGCGTCCTGCTCGTCGAGAAGGGGCGGCGCTTCGACAAGCGCGACTTCCCCAAGACCAACTGGGACCTGTCGCGCTGGATGTGGCTGCCCACCCTGGGGCTCAAGGGCTTCTTCCAGATGTCCTTCTTCGAGCACGTCACCGTGCTCCACGGGGTCGGCGTCGGCGGCGGCAGCCTCGTCTACGCCAACACCCTGCCGAAGCCGAAGGACGACTTCTTCGCCGCCTCGAGCTGGGCGCACCTGGCGGACTGGAAGGGCGAGCTCGAGCCGCACTACGCGACCGCCCGCCGGATGCTGGGCGCCGCGCCGAACGCCGTGATGACCCGCGGGGATCGCGTGCTCAAGGAGATGGCCGAGGAGATGGGGCGCGGCGAGCACTGGCACCCCACCGACGTGGCGGTCTTCTTCGGCAAGCCCGACGTCGAGGTCCCCGACCCCTACTTCGACGGCGCGGGGCCGGCGCGGACGGGCTGCACCCACTGCGGCGCCTGCATGACGGGCTGCCGGGTCGGCGCGAAGAACACCCTCGACCGGAACTACCTCTACCTCGCGGAGCAGCGCGGCCTGACCATCGTCCCCGAGACCGAGGTCCGCGCGATCCGCCCACGCGACGGCGGCGGCTACAGCGTCTCCTGCCGGCGCTCGCTCGCGCCCCACGCGAAGTCCGCCTACACCGCCGACCGCGTCGTCCTCTCCGGCGGCGTCCTCGGCACGGTGCCGCTCCTCCTCGCCATGAAGGAGGACGCCCGGGGCCTGCCGCGCCTCTCCGACCGGGTCGGCGACTTCGTCCGCACCAACAGCGAGTCGCTGACCGGGGTCATCGCCCCGGACAGCAAGGAGTCCTTCGCCAAGGGCGTCGCGATCACCTCGATCCTCCACACCGACGACCACAGCCACATCGAGCCGGTCCGGTACGGCGCGGGGTCGGGTTTCTTCCGCGCGATGATGCTGCCCCACGCGCCCGGGCGGACGTTCCTCGGCCGCCTCGGCACGGCGGCCGGCGAGCTGGCGCGGCGCCCCGGCCGCTGGGCGCGGGCGCTGACGGTCAAGGACTTCGCCTCGCGGAGTCAGGTCCTGCTCTACATGCGGACCCTCGAGGGGACCCTGCGGATGCGCCTCGGGCGCAACGCCTTCACGGGCTTCAGGCGCGGGCTCGTCACGGCGCTCGACGACCCCGAGCGCGCCCCGCAGGCGTTCATGGCCGAGGCCACGGACCTCGCGCGCCGCTTCGCCGAGAAGGTCGGCGGCGTGGTCGGGACCCTCTTCACCGAGACCGTCCTCGGGACGCCCTCGACCGCCCACATCCTCGGCGGCGCCTGCATGGGCGCCGACGCCGACGAGGGCGTCATCGGCAGCGACCACCAGGTCTTCGGCTACCCGGGCCTCTACGTCATCGATGGCTCGGCGGTCTCCGCCAACCCGGGGGTCAACCCGTCCCTGACGATCACGGCGCTGGCGGAGCGGGCGATGGCGCAGATTCCGCCGGCGTCGTAGGCGTCCCGGGGGCCTCGGCCTCCGGCGGGCTCGGGGCCAGCGGCTCGAGCGGGATCTCGTGGGTCAGCGCCTGGCTCCCGCGCCCCTCCACCGTGACCGAGACGCTGTGGTAGCCGGGCTTCGACAGCTCGAAGCGGTGGCTCCCCTCGGGCACCTCGAGCTCGATCGGGGTCTCGCCCAGGACCGTCCCGCGATAGACCACGTGGGCCTTGGGCGGCGTGCTGTGGAGGGACAGCCGCGTGACCCCCGGGGCGCCCGGGCCGGCCTCGTGGACCCCGTGGGAGGGCGCCTGCGAGGGGCCTTCGTGGGCGACCGTCGCCGGCGCGACGCTCGCGGCCGGGGCGTCGGCGGGTTGC
>SBGO01000600.1 GCA_006226565.1 Deltaproteobacteria bacterium
CGGCCGGCGACGACCTCGGGGCGGTCCGCGTCTGGGGCCACCTCGGCGAGGACGCCCCGCGACGGGCCGACCGCGCCCGCGCCCACTACGAGATCGCGCGCCTCGCCGAGCGCACCGGCCGCCTCCTCGACGCCGTGCGCATCTACCGCCGCCTCGTCCTCACCTATCCCGACCTCATGCCGGGCGAGCGCGCGCTCAGCCACCTCGAGCGCCTCTTCGAGGCCCGCGGCGAGCGCGGCCAGGCGGCGCACCTCGCCTGGACCCGGGCCATCTACCCGCGCCTCCGCCACACGACCCTCGGCGACAACCTCGTATACTACCCCGCGCGCGTCGCCCATCGCCGCTTCCTCGCGACCGGCGACGCGGCCGCGGCGGAGCTCGCCGAGCGCCTCTACGTCCAGATCGACGCCGACCACCCGGGCTCGGGGCTCTGGAACGACGCCTGGTGGCAGCGCTCGCTCCTCTACCACCAGCAGGGGCGCTACGCCGACGAGATCGGCGCCATCCGCCGGCTCCAGCGGACCTTCGAGAAGGTCAGCCTCTTCGGCCACGACCAGCACGCCTACTTCCGCCTCGGGCAGCTCCGCATCGCGCGCCTCGAGCGCGTCGAGCTGGCCGACCCGCGCGCGGCCGCCGAGAGCCTCGCCCGCTTCGTCGACGTCTACCGCGACAGCCTGCTCCGCGACGACGCGCTCTACTGGTGGGCCTGCGCGCTGCTCGCCGCGGGGGAGGGCGTCCGCGCCGAGGCGACCTTCGACCGCCTCGCCCAGGAGTACCCCGAGAGCAAGTACCTCGCCTGGCGCGACCTGGCTCGAAGCGACCCGCAGAGCCCGCGCTGCATCCCGCCCGACGTCGCGGCGGAGGAGGGCGCACCATGAGCGGCGCCGCCATCCGCTGCGAGGGGCTCGGCAAGCGCTTCGACGACACCTGGGTCCTCCGCGACGTCGACCTCGACGTGTACCGGGGCGAGGTGCTCGGCCTCATCGGGCCGGGCGGCCACGGCAAGAGCGTGCTGCTGAAGTGCCTCGCCGGGCTGCTCTCGCCCGACGCCGGCCGCGTCCTCGTCGACGGCGAGGACCTCGCGCGCCTGGGCCCCCTCGGCCTCGCCCGCGTCCGCGAGCAGTACGGCTACGTCTTCCAGAACTACGCGCTCTTCGACTTCATGAGCGTGCGCGACAACGTCGCCTTCCCGCTCCGCCAGCAGGCCCACCTGCCGCCGGCCGAGATCGACGCCCGCGTCGCCGCGCGCCTCGCGGACGTCGGCCTCGCCCACGCCCTCGACCTGCTCCCGCGCGAGCTCTCCGGCGGCATGAAGAAGCGCGTGGGGCTCGCCCGCGCGACCGTCGGCGACCCGGCCATCCTGCTCTACGACGACCCCTCGGCGGGCCTCGACCCGGTCACCTCGTCGAAGATCTTCCAGCTCATCGCGCGCATGCACCGCCCCGCCGCCGCGACCGTCGTGGTGAGCCACGACATCGACCGGATGCGCAGCGTGTGCAGCCGCTACGTCATGCTCGAGCACGGCCACGTCGTCTTCGACGGCCCCGAGGCCGCCCTCGCCGACGCCCCCGAGAGCGTGCGCGCCTTCTTCTTCGGCGCCGCCCACAAGCACCTCGAGGGGCGGTGATGCGGAACGTCCTCGTCGGCCCGGTGTCCGTGGTGGGGCGCGCCTCGATGGGGCTGATGGCCACGCTCGGCGGGGCGACGATGCTCCTCGGGCGCATCCTGCGCGCGCTCCTGCCGCCCCGCTTCGACCGCGACGAGGCCTGGCGCCAGCTCTACGCCGTGGGCGTCAAGAGCTCGGCCATCGTGATGGTCACGGCGCTCTTCGTCGGCGCCATCATGGTCATCCAGACGGCCTTCTACGTGCAGCGGACAGGCGCGACCAGCCTCCTCGGCTTCGGCGTCGGCTTCACGGTCTTCGCCGAGATCGGCCCCATCCTCATCGGGCTCATGTTCAGCGGCCGGGTGGGCGCCAACAACACCGCCGAGCTCGGCACGATGGTCGTGACCGAGCAGGTCGACGCCCTCCGCGCCCTCGCCATCGACCCCATCGGCTACCTCGTGGTCCCGCGCTTCATCGCGATGATCGTGATGATGCTCATGCTGATGGCGCTCGGCGACGTCTTCGCCATCATCGGCGCGGCGCTCACCGCCGACACCCTCGTCGGCGTCGACCCGAGCGTGCTCATCGGCGACATCCTCGACAGCCACCTGCTCGACGAGTACCTCCTGGGGCTCGGCAAGGCGTTCTGCTTCGGGGTGTCGATCAGCGTGCTCTCGTGCTGGTACGGTCTCGGCGTCCGTGGCGGCGCCACCGGCGTCGGGCGCGCGGTGAACAACTCGGTCGTCGCCAACGCGGCCGCCATCTTCTTCATCGACTTCGTGATGGGCTGGATCTTCCCGGTGGGCCTGTGAACGCGGCGCTCGAGCGAGGCTTCCGCGCGGTGGGCGCGCCGCTCGTGGCCGTCGGCAGCCACGCCTTCGGGATCTACAGCGTCTTCGCCCAGGTCGTGATGGCGCTCCTCAAGGGCGCCGTCCGCTGGCGCGAGGTGGTCCGCCAGAGCTACCTCATCGGCAACCGCTCGCTCTTCTTCATCACGGTCACCCTCGGCTTCCTCGGCCTCATCTCGGTCTACCAGGTCGCCTCGCAGATCCAGCGCATCCTGCCGGACTTCACCATGATGGGGCCGGCCTTCATCCAGCTGATGTGGCGCGAGTTCGCCCCCACCATCACCGGGCTGATGATCGCCACCCGCGTCGGCAGCGGCATCGCCGCCGAGATCGGCTCCATGGTCGTGACCGAGCAGGTCGACGCGCTGCGCATGTGCAACGCCGACCCGGTCCGCTACCTCATCGTCCCGCGCACCATCGCCAGCACGGTGATGGTGATGATGCTCACCATCTACGCGGTCTTCATCGCGACGATCGCCGGGATGGTGCTCGCGGACGTGGTCTTCAACGTCAGCCCGTCCACCTTCGTCTCCCTGAGCATGGTGTCCGGCCAGGACGTCGTCCTCGGGCTCGTGAAGGCGCTGTCCTTCGGCTTCTGGATCCCCATCGTCGCCGGGCAGGCGGGGCTCTCCGCGTCGGGCGGCTCGGCCGGCGTGGGCTGGGCGACGACCCGCGCCGTGGTCGCCTCGAGCTTCGCGGTGATCCTGCTCGACTTCATCATCTCCGGCATCGGCTACACGGTCTTCGACCTGTGATCGAGTTCATCGACATCCACAAGAGCTTCGGCCCCAAGCACGTGCTGCGGGGGGTGTCGCTCACCGTCGAGCAGGGGCAGGTGCTCTACCTCGTCGGCAGCTCCGGCGCCGGCAAGTCGGTCCTCGTCAAGCACCTCGTGGGGCTGCTCCGCCCCGACTCCGGGCGCATCGTCCTCGACGGCCGCGACATCACCTGGCTGAGCGAGGCGGAGTTCTATCCGGTGCGCAAGAAGTGCGCGATGGTCTTCCAGAACTCGACCCTCTTCGACTCGATGACGGTCCTCGACAACGTCGCGCTGCCCTACCGCAAGCACCACCGCCTCGACCGCGCCGAGGCGAGCCGCCGGGCGCTCGAGAAGCTGGCCCTCGTCGACATGGAGCACGCCGCCCGCCGCTTCCCCGGGGACCTCGGCGACGGGCTCCGAAAGCGCGTCGCCATCGCCCGCGCGCTCACCCTCGACCCCGAGTTCGTCATCTTCGACGAGCCCACGACCGGCCTCGACCCGGTCGCCGCGGCCAACGTCGACCAGCTCATCCGCTCGCTCCGGAACGACACCGGGGTGACCGCCATCGTGGTCAGCCACGACCTCCGCAGCATCTTCACCGTCGCCGACCGCATCGCGATGATCTACGAGGGCCACATCCGCCTCGACGGCACCCCGGAGGACTTCCGCCGGAGCGCCGACCCCGTCGTCTCGCAGTTCATCCACGGCCGCCCGGACGGCCCGATGAAGATCTGAGCGAGCGCCGGAGCGCCTACTCCTTCCAGATGAACTTCCACGGGTGGCGCTTGAGATCCTTCATCATCTCGCGGATGTCGTCGTACATCTCCTTGTCCGACAGCAGCGCGCCGATGGTGCCTTCGCCGTTCCGGAGGGCGCCGGTCACGACCTTCACGTCGTCGAGCACGGCGTCGACGTTGCCGAGGGAGCGCGCGGCCACCTCGCGCACCTCGCCGACGAACTCCCGGCCGGCGTCGGCGAGGTCGCCGTACTTCGCCAGCGTCCGCCGAACGTCGGTGACCACGGGGCCGATGGCCTCGCGGGCGTCGCCGCTCAGCGCCGCGATGTTGCGCACGGCCGCGCGGGCCTCGCTGCCGTCGCCGAGGACGGCGTTGGCGGCCTCCGCGAGCTGCTTCACCTCCGCCTCGACCGCGAGCAGGCCGTCGATGACCTCCCCGACCTTGGGCGAGTTGTCGGCGAGCAGGGTGTCGGCGCGCTCGGCGACCCGGCGCACGCTCTTCATCGTCGCCGCGGCGTCGGAGATGATGGTGTCGAGGTTGCGCTCGTTCTTCCGCAGGATCTCGGAGAGCGAGGAGAGCACGCGGTTGGCGTTCGTCGCCATCAGCTCGATGCGGAGCGGCGGCTCGCCGACGACCACGTCGCCCGGGGCCAGCAGCGGCGCCTCGACGCCGCGCGGCTCGATCTCGACGTACTTCTCGCCGAGGACGCCCTGGGTGGTGATGTAGAAGCGGGCGTCGCGCCGCAGGGTCGCGAGCTTGTCCTTGGCGATGCTGAGGGTGACCCGCACCTGGACCGGCCGGCCGACCGCCGGGTCGACCGCGCCGCCGCGGTAGTCGACGTTCGTCACCCGGCCGGAGGGGACGCCGGCGACCTTGATCGGCGCGCCCGCCTTGAGGGCGGCGGAGGTGTCCACGTCGAGGAAGATCTCGCCGCCGCTGCCGGTCGCGAAGTTGCCGAGCAGCACGATGAACACGACGAGCAGCGCCACGCAGACCGTGACGAGGATGCCGACCTTGATCTCGATGGCGCGCTCGCTCACGGCCTCGAACCCTCGTCCGTGGGTGGGGCTAGTCGCGCCGCTTCGGGATCTTCGGCGGGTCCGCGACGGTGTCGGGATCGCTCTCGGCGGTCACGGTGCGCTTGACCTCGGTCTTCTCCACCGTGAACTCCATCTGGGCGAGGTTCGTGATGACCTTCTGGATGAGGCCGATCTTGAGCGCCTCGTCGCTCAGGAGCCACCAGGCGTCGCGGATGCGCGCGCGGTAGACCTTCGGGTCCATGCCGATGTTCTTGGCGATCTCGACGTGCACGCCGTCGAGGTACTTCGTCAGGAAGTCGAGCTTCGAGCGGTTCGAGGGATCGTCGCCGACCGTCCCGTAGGAGGCCTCGTGGAGCATGTAGGTCGAGTGCGGGAAGCCGTAGCGGCCGTCGCAGTAGGTCAGGATGATGGCGGCCATCGAGTAGGCCTTGCTCTCGACGATGCAGTGGATGGGCGACTCGACGGCCTTCATCGTGTCGATGAGGATGAGCCCCGCGTCCACCGAGCCGCCCGGGCTGTTGATGCGGATCCAGATGGGATCGTGGCCCTGCGCGTCGTACTCGAGCAGCTTCTCCTGGGCCTTCTTGACCAGGCCGAGGCTGATGGCGTCGTTGAGATCGATGATCCGATCGCTGATGACGACCTGATCGCCCTTGGTCTTGCCTTCGCGGCTCTGGGCGGCGAGGGCCGGCCCGCTGGCGCAGGCAGCGAGGGCGCCGACCGTCGCGAGCACGGCCGCGACGCGGAGGGACAGGGAGGTCAGGATCATGGAGCGTTCACCTCGAAGCTTGGGCTCACCATGTGTAGTGGCGCGGGCGAGTGGTGACAAGTAGGCACCGAACGGCCCGCGGTCACGGGCGCGGGAAACGGGCGAAGCGGATGTCGTTGTTCCGGTAGCCGAGGCTGACGAGGACGGTGTGCTCGTCGAAGTCGCCGAGCCCGGGGACGCCGCTGTCGGCGCCGAGGAAGCCGTAGCGATAGGAGAGGCCGAGCCAGAGGCCCCAGCCGTGGGTCACGTCGCCGAGCGGGATGTCGGTGCCGGCGCCGAGGTGCCAGCCGAAGGCCGCGTGCAGCTCGTCGATCCCCGGGGCGTCCGAGGAGAGGACCTCGAGCCCCGCTCCGATCGAGACGTAGAGCGCGCCGCGCCAGAAGGCGAAGTTGTCGTTCTGGAGGTGCGCCATGAAGAGCGGGTGCAGGTGCACGTCGAGCGCGACCGAGTAGCGGGCGACGTCGACCTCGCTCCCGGCGCGATCGCGGGCGCCGTAGCGGGCGGTCCGCAGCGACAGCTCGGCGTCGAGGAGGGAGAGCAGCGTCGCGAGCCGCGCGGAGACGCCGAGGAGCGGCCCCGGGGCCTCGTCCGGGCCGCCGTCGGCGCGCAGGACGAGCCCGGTGTGCACCGCGACGCCCCAGAACGCCCCGAAGTAGAGGGACGCGTCGTCCTCGTCGGCGGCGGCGTGGGCCTGGCGCCCGGCGCCGAGCGCCAGGAGGACGGCGGCGGAGATCGTCGCCAGCCAAGCTGCGCGTTGACATCTCCGGCGGGCCCACGTTCCCTTGTGCGTCATGGGTCACCTCCTATCACATCGCGCCCTGTTCGGGTGGACCGTCCTCCTCCTCGCAATCTCGCTCGGCGACGCGTGGGCCGCGGGCCCCCCC
>SBGO01000649.1 GCA_006226565.1 Deltaproteobacteria bacterium
CACGACGCGGCGCCGCAGGGGGCGGACGCGGGCAAGGTCACGGGCGCAGCGCTCGGCGCGCTCGACGCGCCGGTGAAGCCCGAGGTCGCGCTCTACGAGCTCCACGTGGACAGCGTGCCGCGCGGCGCGGCGGTGCGCGTCGGCGGCCGCTCCTTCGGCGAGACGCCGTCGATCCTGGCGCTGCCCGCGGGGCAGCACACGCTGACGCTCAACCTCGAGGGCTACGAGCCCGAGGCGGTCATCGTGCAGATCCGCGACGGGGCCCGGGCGGCGAGCCTGCGGCGGACCGTCTACCTGTCGCGCAAGGCCGCGCCGCCGACCCGCAAGTGGACGCCGCGGTCGGAGGACGAGGACGAGCGCAAGACCCCGCCGCGGGACACGACCAAGACGACGCCGAAGACCACGACGACGACGCCGAAGACCACGACGGTCGACACCACGCCGAAGGCCGACGACGAGCAGCGCAAGCCCCGCATCGACCTCCTCGACGAGCTCGAGCCGGCGCCGAAGAAGAAGCCGACGGTCGAGCTCCTCGACGGCGACGACGGCAAGAAGAAGCCGAAGGTCGACCTCCTCGGGCCGTAGAGGTCCGCGGTCAGCCGTCGGTGAAGGCGCGGGCGCGGGCGAGGGCGTCGGGGAGAGACCGGAGCTTCGCGCCGAGGGCGGCCTTGCGCGAGCCGGGGCGGTAGTCCGCGAGCGCGTGGTCGTAGGCGCCGGCGAAGCTGGCCGCGAGCTCCTCGAGGTAGCCGACGAGCGCCGGGTCGCGCCGCTCGAAGAGGCGTGGCCCGAAGGCGCGGGCGACCGGGTCGGTCGTCGGCTCGGGGCCGGGGCGGGCGACGATGACCTCGTAGGTGTGGCCGCGGTCGCGGACGAGCCGCTCGTCGCTCGGGTGGAAGCCGAGCTCGTAGAGGGCTGGCCGGATCACCCCGTCGAAGCGCGGCGGGCACAGGACCAGCCAGTCGAGGGCCGCCACCACCTCGGGGGCCGCGCGGAGCATCGCGGCGATGTTGTGGGCGCCGATGCCGGCGATGGCGACGCCCTCGACGTCGCCGGGCGACAGCGCGGTCAGGCCGTCGCCGGTCCGCAGCGTCAGGCGGGGGCCGGCCTCGGCGACGACGGCGGCGTGGGTGTCGAGGAAGCGCTCGCGTGCCCCGGGCTGGACCTCGACGCCCACCACGTTCACAGTGCGGCGCCGCGACAGCAGCGCGACCAGGAGGTTTCCGAGGTCGTAGCCGATGTCGGCCACCGCCCCGGCGTCGGGGGGGATGGCGTCGAAGATGGCTTCCAGGCGGGGGCGCAAGCGATTCTCGTGTCTTCGGGCGTGGTTCCTGCTAAGGGGGGCCGGTCATAACACCTGGAGGAGGGGGACGGAACATGGCGCGCTACGATCAGAGCAGCGGCGAGTGTCTCGTGTTCACCTACAAAGAGGGGCTCCTGTCCGCCGTCGCGCACGACCTCAAGGTCAAGGTCGGCCGCTGGGAGCTCAGCTACGACGGGGGCGCGATCGACGCGACCTTCGATCCGACCTCGCTCTCGGTGGTCTGCGCCATGAGGAACGGGAGCGACGCGCCGGGCGCCATCCCGGCGCGCGACGTGAAGAAGATCGAGGGCAGCATCCAGAGCGACGTGCTCGCGACCAAGCGGCACCGCGAGATTCGCTTCCGCTCGACGCGGGTCGAGGCGAGCGGCGACGGCTACGAGATCGCCGGGGAGCTCACCCTGGTCGGTCGGACGCGGGCGCTCACGGCGCGCGCCGTGCGCGAGGGCGGGCGGCTCGTCGCCGAGGTGCGGCTCCACCAGCCGGACTTCGGGATCAAGCCCTTCACCGCGGTGTTCGGGACGTTGAAGATCCAGCCGCACGTCACGGTGCGCCTGGCGGTGCCGGTCGAGGCGTAGGCCGGCGCGAGGAGAGGGATGATGGAGACCGTCGAAGAGAAGCTCGAGGGCAACGTGGACGGCGCCGGTGGGCGCTTCCAGGACGAGCTGCCGGGGCCGGGCGAGTTCCCGGACGGGCCGTCGGGGGAGCGCGCGCGCCTCGAGCGGCGCCTCCTCAAGCGCATCTCGAAGGCCAGCAAGGACTTCGGGATGATCGCCCCGGGCGACCGCATCATGGCGTGCATCTCGGGCGGCAAGGACTCCTTCGCGATGCTGCACCTGCTGCGCGAGCTCCAGCGCCGGGTGCCCTTCGAGTTCAGCATCGTCGCCGTCAACCTCGACCAGAAGCAGCCCGGCTTCCCCGAGCACGTCATCCCCGCCTACATGGAGGAGAACGGCTACGAGTACCGGGTCGTCGAGCGCGACACCTACTCGGTCGTCATCGACAAGATCGCCGAGGGGAAGACCTACTGCTCGCTGTGCTCGCGGCTACGCCGCGGCATCCTCTACGACGTGGCGGTCGAGCTGGGCGCGACGAAGATCGCCCTCGGTCACCACCGCGACGACATCATCGAGACGCTGCTCCTGAACCTCCTCTACTCGGGGCAGCTCAAGGCGATGCCGCCGATCCTGCGCTCGGACGACGGGCGCAACACGGTCATCCGGCCGCTCGCCTACTGCAGCGAGGACGAGATCGCCGAGTACGCGGCGATGCAGCGCTTCCCCATCATCCCGTGCGACCTCTGCGGCTCGCAGGAGAACCTGCAGCGGAAGAAGGTGAAGGCGCTGCTCGAGACGCTCTCGGCCGAGAACCCCAAGGTGAAGGGGAACCTGCTCGCCGCCCTCGGGAACGTGGTGCCGAGCCACCTCCTCGACCGCGGCCTGTGGGACCGCCTCGGCTTCGAGGCGCCCGGCGGGACCGACGAGAGCCTCGGCGGCCTCGACGGCGACGACGCGTGTGGCGCCGGCGCCCCGAGCGAGCTGCCGTCGGGCCTCACCGCGCTCGGCTCGCTCAGCCTCGGCAAGCGCTGAGCGCGCCCTACTCGAGGCTGTCGCGTTGAACGAGTCCACAGCGGACTAGACGTCCGTCGTCCCGGTGGCCTGCGCTCGTCCCGAGCGCGGTCGGCCTGTGGCGGCGCCGCCGGTGGGCTCTTGCGACGGCGTCTACTCGCTCTTCTTCGGGGCGAGGTCGGCGAAGATCTCCGGCAGATCGGCCTCGAGGTGGAAGCCGTCCCAGCCCGGGAGCTTGCTGTGGCGGGGCAGGGGCAGGAGCGGCGCCTTGTGGAGCGAGGCCGCGCCGTCGACCTTGAGGGTCTCGCCGGTGATGAAGGCCGCGGCGGGGCTCAGCAGGAACGCGACCGCCGCGGAGACCTCGGCCTCGGTGCCGGGGCGGGCCGCCGGGTTCGAGACGAAGAGCCGGTGCGCCATCTTGGCGACCGCGGGCGGGTAGCTCTTGAGCCCGCTCGACAGGATGAAGCCGGGGGCGACGGCGTTGACGCGGACGCCGGCGGCGGCCCACTCGACCGCGAGGCTCATCGTGAGGTTCACGACCGCGGCGCGGGCCGCGCCCGTGTGCGCCATCCCGGGGAAGCCGTTCCACATGTCGGCGACGATGCTGACGATGGCCCCGCCGCGCTTCGAGAAGGCGTGCTTGAAGCAGGCCTGGGTGACGAGCCAGGTCCCGTTCAGGTTGGTGTCGATGACGGCGCGCCAGCCCTTCGGCTTGATGAGCGCCGCGGGCGAGGCGAACTGGCCGCCGGCGTTGTTGACGAGGTGGTCGAGGCGGCCGTGGCGGGCGACGAGCTCGGCGACGACGCGGTCGACGTCGTCCTCGTCGCGGATGTTGAGGGTCACGGCCTCGGCGCGGCCGCCGGCGTCGGCGATCTCGGCGACGGTGGCGGCGAGGGGCTCCTCACGGCGGCCGACCACGACCACGGTCGCCCCGAGGGAGGCGAGCTCGTGGGCGATGCAGCGGCCGATGCCGGTGCCTCCGCCGGTGACGAGGGCGACCTCGCCGGCGAAGAGGTCGGGGCGAAAGATCGAGCGGTAACGCGGGGCTGGCGGCGTCGTATCGGTCATGCCGAGGTGATAGCCCGGCCGCCGCGCGCCAGCAAGGCGGCGGCTCAGGCGATGAGCCCCGAGCCGAGGCACTCGTCGCCCCGGTAGAAGACCGCGACCTGCCCGGGCGCGACCCCCTGGTCGGGCCGCTCGAGCGTGACCGCGAGGCGTCCGTCCGCCGCGGGGGCCAGGGCGCAGGGCGTCCGCGCGGGGCCGTGGCGGAGCTTGGCCGTCAGGGCCTCCCCCGGCCGCGGTGGGGAGGCGATCCAGTGGACGCGCTCGACCTCGAAGCCCGACCGGCGCCACGGGGCCACGCGGTCGGCGTGGGCGACGAGGAGGCGGCGCGTCTCGAGCTCCTTGTCGACGACGAACCACGGTCCGCCCCCGAGCCCCAGGCCCTTGCGCTGGCCGATGGTGTGGAACCAGAGCCCGCGGTGGCGCCCGAGCACGCGGCCGCTGTCGATGTCGACGATGTCGCCGGGGCGGTCGCCGAGGTAGGAGCGGACGAACTCGGGGTAGGGGATGCGGCCGAGGAAGCAGATCCCCTGGCTGTCGGGGCGATCCCGGGTCGCGAGGCCGAGCGCCGCGGCGCGGGCGCGGACCTCTTGTTTGGCGAGGTCGCCGATGGGGAAGAGCAGGCGCGCGACCTGATCCTGGCGGAGCCGCGACAGGAAGTAGGTCTGGTCCTTGACCGGGTCCGGCGCGCAGTAGAGGTGCGACATGCCGTCGCGGCGGACCACCTGCGCGTAGTGCCCCGACGCGACGCGGTCGAAGCCGTCCCCGACGGCGTCGAAGAAGGCGCCGAACTTGATCTCGAGGTTGCAGTAGACGTCGGGGCTCGGCGTCCGGCCGGCCTCGAGCTCGTCGATCGCGCGCTGGACGACGCGCTCGTGGTAGGCGCGCTGGAGCGGCACGACCTCGACCGGCACCCCGAGGGGCTCGCAGACCGCGCGGACGTAGCGCAGATCCTCGTCCCACGGGCACTGGCCGCCGAGCTGGGCGAGCTCGTCCTCGAGCCAGATCTTCAGGTAGAAGGCGGTCAGCTCGTGCTCGCCGGTCGCCGCGAGGCGCGCGAGCGCCAGCGTGCTGTCGACCCCGCCCGAAACCAGCACCGCGACGCGCAAGACCTGCCTCCACCTCGCGCGGCGGCGACTCCGGCCGCGCGGGCGCGCATCCTGCAACGGTCGGACGCGCCGTCGCAAGCTCGGGGTGCATCGAGGTTGGCGCCGCGGCGCGGGCCGGGGTATACGCACCGCGCGGCGACGGGTGCCCCCTGCGCTCCGCCGCGACGGAGCACGATGAGCGCGCGAACTGTACGGCAGACCACCGACCACGCCGCCCTCCGCCGGATCCTCACGGTGGACCCCCTCGCGGGCGCCTACATGCTGGGCGACCTCGACCCACGCTACGCGGACTTCTGCGACTGGTACGTCAGCGCCGACGCCGACGGCCACGACGACGCCATCATCACCGTCTACAACGGGCTCAGCGCGCCGGCGCTCCTCACCATGGGCAGCGTCGACGGCATCACCGCCCTCCTCGAGCGCTTCATCGACGTGCTCCCCGAGCACGCCCACGCGCACCTCGCGGAGGGGCACCGCGCGCCGTTCCTCGACCGCTACACGATGGACCGCGAGCTGCCGATGGCGCGGATGGGCGTGCGCGCCGCCGAGCTCGCCTTCGACGCCGCCTGGGAGCAGCGCGCCGACCCGGTGATCTCCCTCGGCCACCGGGACACGGGCGACATCATGGCGCTCTCGGCGCACTACCCGGACAGCTTCTTCGAGCCGAGCCAGCTCTCGACCGGCTACTACGTCGGCATCCGGGTGGCGGGCGAGCTGGTGAGCATGGCCGGGGTCCACATCGTCAGCGCCACCGACCGCCTCGCCGTCCTCGGCAACGTCGTGACCCACCCGGAGCACCGCGGCCACGGCCTCTCGACCGCGTGCACGGGGATCCTCTGCCGGCGCCTCGCCGAGAGCGGCCACGACCTGATCGCGCTGAACGTCGAGCGCCACAACCGCTCGGCCATCCGGGTCTACGAGAAGCTCGGCTTCCGCCGCCACCTGATCTTCACCCAGGGGTTCATCGGGCGCGGCCTCGAGCAGCGCGTGCGCTGACGGTCGGCGGCGCGATGGAATCCCGCGGCGCCCCCGGGCGTTCGAGGGGCGGTTTCTGGCCTCGCGCCGTCCACCGGCTACAGTGGTGCCCATGCTGACCCTCGTGACCGTCGCGCTCCTGCTCACCGCCGCCGAGGCCCCCGCCGACAAGGGCGCCGTCGACAAGGTGGTCGTCGAAGGCCGCGTCGTCGTCACCGTGCCCGAGGGGTACACCGTCGAGGAGGTGCCGCTCGGCGAGGATCGCTCGCTGGTGACGCTCCGCGGCAAGGAGGGCGCGCTGGTCGTGACGGTGTATGGCGGGACGCGCCCGCCGAACCGCTGGTCGGCGCTCACCGTGCACTCCGACGAGCTCAAGGCGCGCCTCCAGGCCGAGACGCCGAACGAGGTGAAGCAGCGCTTCCTCGGGCACGCCGTCACGGCGCGCGACCTGCGCTACGCGATCGCCGGCGCCCCGTGGCGGGCCCGGGTGGTCGCCGCCCAGAAGGACCGCCGGACCGTCGTCGCCGTCGCCACCTGGCGCGACGAGAGCGCCGCGCGCGACGTCCTGCTGCGCGCCATCGAGACCATCACGGTCCGCCGATGAGC
>SBGO01000303.1 GCA_006226565.1 Deltaproteobacteria bacterium
GCACGGAGCTCACGGAGGGGGGAGCGGGTCGCGCCCGGAGTTTCGGCTCGAGCGGCCACACATCCTCCGTGCCCTCCGTGGCCTCCGTGGTGGAAAAATGTCTTCGATCTCAGAGGGTTGTCCCTAAGTGACCGGTATCGGCGCTAGACCTGCTCGAGCAGGTGGCCGAGCTTGACCTTCTTGGTCGCGAGGTAGTGGTGGTTCTCGGCCGAGGGGCTGATCTCGATGTTGACGCGCTCGACGACCTCGATGCCCTGGGCCTCGACCCCCGCGACCTTGCGCGGGTTGTTGGTCATCATCCGCACCTTGCGCACGCCGAGGGCGAGCAGCATCTGCCCGGCGATGCTGTAGTCGCGCAGGTCGGCGGAGAAGCCGAGCTCGACGTTGGCCTCGACGGTGTCGCGGCCGGCGTCCTGGAGGGCGTAGGCGCGCACCTTGTTGGCGAGGCCGATGCCGCGCCCCTCCTGGCGGAGGTAGAGCACCGCGCCGCGGCCCTCGGCCTGGATGCGGCGGAGCGCCTCGTGGAGCTGGTTGCCGCAGTCGCAGCGCTGTGACGTGAAGACGTCGCCGGTGAGGCACTCCGAGTGGAGGCGCACGAGCGCCGGCTCGGGGCTCCGGAGGTCGCCCACCGAGAGCGCCAGGTGCTGCTGCCCGGTGAGGCGGTTCTGGAAGGCGCGCACCATGAACTCGCCGCACGCCGTGGGCAGCGTCGACTGCCCCAGCTGGACGACGAAGGACTCGCTGGCCATGCGGTGCGCGACCAGGTCCGCGATGGTGATGTGCGGCAGCCCGTGATCCTCGGCGAAGGCGACCAGCGCGTCGCCCTGGAGGACCTCGCCGTCCTCGCCCAGGATGCGGCAGAAGGTCGCCGCGAGCGGCTGCACGCCGGCGACGCGCGACAGGTCCACGCCGACCTCGGCCCAGCCGGGGTGGACGACGACGCCGCCCGGATCGGCGACGGCGGGGAAGACGTGGCCGGGGCTGACGAGCTCCTCGGGGCGGCTCCCGACGTCGGCGAGGACGTGGATGGTCCGCGCGCGATCGGCGGCGCTGATGCCGGTGGACACGCCGGACTTCGCCTCGACCGAGGCGGTCAGGCGCTCGCGGGCGAGGTCGAAGGGCGCGCCGGTGGCGACGAGCCCGAGGCGCTCGATGCGATCGTGCGGGAGCGCGACGCAGACGAGCCCGCAGGCGTGGGTCGCCATGAAGGCCACGATGTCGTCGCTGGTCTGGGCGGCCGCGGCGACCACCACGCCGCCCCGCTCGGGGCGCTGGGAGTCGCGCACCACGACGACCTGGCCGTGGCGGAAGGCGTCGGTGGCGGCGGCGATGTCGGGCCTCAGCGGAGGGGGCGCGTAGCTCATGGCGTCGGAACCTATTGCATGGGGTGCGCCCGCGTCGAGTCTGAAGTCACCCCCGCGAAATGACTCACCAGGGCATGACACCCGTGTCATGCCTGGCGCGCCCGCGTCGGTCGCGGCGGTGAGCGCTCTCGGCCCGCGCTCCCCAACGATTCCAGGCCCCTCGCGCCGCGCTCCGCCCGTGGCACGGCCCTTGCTCAACCCGAGGGAGATGCGGGATCCCCAAGGAGGCGTCATGTCGGTAGCGAAGGCAGCGCGAGAGAGTCGAGACCGGACGCCCCGGCGGGACGAGGGAGAGGACGAGGATCTCGTCACCTGCTTCGTCTCCGGAGAGCAGGTCCCGCGGGCGGCGGCCGTCCAGGTGCGCATCGGGCCGCGCCAGCGCGTCTGGATGCTGCCGGAGTACACCCGCGACTGGGAGCCCGCCGACCGCGAGTAGCAACGCAGGTTGACCTCGACGCCGCTCGCGGTCTCTCCCAGCATGAGACCGCTCGCCCGACTGACGATCGCCCTGCCCCTCCTCCTCGCGACCGCGTGCGGCGGAACGACGGCGCCGGTTCCGCCGTCCCCCGCCGAGGCCGCCCGCGTCACGACCGCGGACGAGCCCGCCCGCGTCCCGATGTCCCGCTACGTGCTCGGCGCCTGGCGCGTGGACGTCGAGGGGACGCTGAAGATCCGGCAGCCGGGCCTCGCCGGGCACATGCGGGACCGCGAGGACCTCGCGGAGATGGCGACCGTGGCCCTCGCCTTCCGCGACTGCGAGACGCGCCCGGTGCGGCTGTCCGACGGCGCGGTCGGCCCCAAGACCGCGATCTCCCTCGAGGACCGCCCCTTCGACGACGCCTGGCTCCGCGTCGTGGGCGAGGACACGACCGCCCACCTGCGGCGCGACGGCGACGACGGCGCGGTGATCCTCGACGACGGCGAGGCGGCGACCCGCTTCCTGCGCGTCGAGGGCGTCGACCCGCGGTGGGACGACCCCGGGGTCGAGCTCTTCCCGGACGCGGAGGAGGCGCCGGAAGACGAGGACGCGCCCGACGCGAGCGGGGGCGCGCTCGACGACGAGGCCGAGGGCTAGCGGATCAGGCCAGCAGGTCCTCGATGGCGCTGCGGACGGCCTGGGTCACCGTGCTGACGACCTGCTCGCCGTCGATGGTGACCACCCGGCCGCCCCGGTAGCTCCCGAGGATGTCGTCGTAGGCCGCGGCGACCTTCTTCTGGATCGCCAGCTTCTCGAAGCTCTCGCGCCCGGCGCGGCTCGACTCGATGCGCGCCATCGCGACCTCGGGCCGCACCTTCAGGTAGATCGTCAGGTCCGGGGCGATCGCCTTCTCGTTGATCTGGCGCACGAAGCGCAGGTCGGTCTCGAGGCTCTGGTAGGCCAGGCTCGACACGACGTAGCGGTCGCAGACCACGTGCCAGCCGCTCTCGAGCAGCGGAACGATCTCGTTGGTGAGGTGGTCGACGCGATCGGCGGCGAAGAGCAGCGCCACCGCCGCGGGGTCGACGGGGGCGACCTTGCCCGAGGGCGGCGCGGTGACCAGCCGGCCGCGCAGGATCTGGCGGATGAGGCTCCCGATCGGGCCCTCGGACGGCTCGCGCGTCCCCTGGGCGAGCATCCCGCGGTCCCGCAGCCAGTCGACGATGCGCGCCTGCTGGGTGGTCGTGCCGGCCCCGTCGATGCCCTCGAGGACGATGAAGCGACCGCGGCTCTTCTTGCCCTTGCTCACGGCGAGACCTCCTCCACGGGCGGGGCCGCCTCCTCGAACGGCGACCCGCTGTCGTCGCAGGGTAGCACGCGCACGTCGGTCCCGGCCGGGCACTGCACCTGGAAGGCGGCCGGCTCGAGCGCGAGGTCGACGTCGATGGTGCGGTAGATGAGGCGGAGATCGACGTCGCCGCGCTTCATCTTCACGTCGAGCTGGTGCGGCAGGCGGTAGGCGCCTTCCTTGGACCAGTCCTCGTAGGTGAGGTCGACGGTGACCTTGCCCTGCTCGAGGAGCTGGGCGCGGCGCACGTCGCCGGTCCCGTGGGCGACCCACAGGCGCTGGACGAGGCCGCCCTGCCCCTCGAGCTCGAGGCGGTAGGCGCCGACCTTCTTGTCCCAGCTCGCCCGCTCGACCCCGTGGGCGATGAGCGGCGGGGCGCCGACGAGGACGCCGAGGAGCTGGTCCGGCCGGAGCGCGATCGGCACCAGCCGGCCGACGTTCTCCGGACACGCGAGGCCGGTGTAGCAGGCCTTGGCGCCGCGCTCGAAGGTGGTGAAGCGCTCGCCGTCGGTCGCGAGCACGCTGACCACGTCGTCGGTCGGCGACAGCCCGGCGAAGTAGACGGAGTCGGGCCGCGCGAGGAGGATCTCGAGCTTGCCCTTGATGACGCCCTGGTCGCTGTACTGGGTCGCGCGCGCCGCGATGGCGGCGGTCTTCGGCCCGGCCTCGCGGGACACGAGGGCGATGACCGCGGCGGGCTCGGTCAGGACGTCTTCGGGCGGATCGTAGACGTGCGGACAGCCGGCACTGGACAGGAGCGCCGGCGCGAGCGCGGCGATCAGGAGGCGACGGAACGTGCGGCCGAGGGAACCGCCCACGCTGCTAGTCGTTCTGGCCGCGCGGGTTCCACTCGGAGAGGAGCTCGGCGATGTCGTCGCGGAAGGCGACCTTGCCGGCGGCGATCTCGCGGAGGGCCTTGACGGCCTCCTTGTTCTTCGGCGCGTCGATCATCGCGTCGCCGTTGCGGTTGAGGATCTGCCGCGCGCGCTTGGCCGCGAGCATGACGAGCGCAAAACGGTTGTCCACCTGGTCCAGGCAATCCTCGATCGTAACGCGCGCCATGTGATCCTCTCCACGTGAGCAACAGGACGCGGGATTCAGCCACGCGGGGCGTCTCGTGTCAAGCCGGACGCCGAGGGGCGCGGCCCCGCCCCCCCTGGCGATGGCGGGACGAGACCCCGCAGATCGGGTCTTTGAGCCGACCGCGGCCCTTCGCGGTCGTGCGCCGGCCCCCGGCGCGTCTCGGAGGCCGCCGCGAGCCCCTTCGCCGTCGCGCAGGTCCCGCTCGCCGACCTCGAGCTCGTGACGGCCCGGTCATCGAGCGCGCGCGGAGGTGGCGTGGGGCCCGGACGTGCTCCGCGCGAACGGCGCGCCGTGACGCGACGAAATGCGCGCGGCGACTTGTCGCCCGCCGCGCCTGCGCTCACCTTCGGGGTTCGAACCGCGGCCGGGAGTGGGCTTGGAAGCGAACGTCGTCACGGATGTGGGGATGGTGCTCGGGGTGGCGGCCGTCACCAGCGTGGTCGCGCGCGCGGCGCGGCAACCGACCATCGTCGGGTACCTGCTCGCGGGGCTGCTCGTCGGGCCGCACCTCGCCTTCCCGCTGTTCGCCGACCACCACCGGGTCGAGGCGCTGGCGGAGCTCGGCGTCGTGCTGGTCATGTTCGCGGTGGGGCTGGAGCTGCGCCTCGGGCAGTTCATCCGCTCGCTGCCGGCGACCGGGCTGACGGGGCTCGTCCAGGTCGGCTCGCTCGTCTACGTCGGCTTCGTGCTGGGCTCGGCCTTCGGCTGGACGACCGTCTCGTCGCTCTTTCTTGGGACGGCGATCGCCATCTCGTCGACGATGGTCGTGACGCGGGTCTTCGCGGAGCGGCGGCCTCCGAGCGACGTCGCGGACCACGTGATCTCGGTGCTGGTGCTGCAGGACGTCGTCGCCATCATCCTGATCGCCGCGATGACGGGCGTCGCCCAGGGCGGCGGGCTGGCGCCGGCCGACCTGGCGCTCCTGCTCTTGCGGCTCGGCGGGGTGCTGGTGGCGATGGCGGTCGGCGGGCTCCTGCTGGTGCCGCCGCTCCTCCGGGTGGTGGCGCGGATCGCGAGCACCGAGATCCTGACGGTCTTCTCGGTGGGGCTCTGCTTCGCCTACGCGGTGCTGGCGCAGCAGCTCGGCTACTCGGTGGCGCTGGGCGCGTTCATCGCGGGCGTGGTCGTGGCGGAGTCGGGGTGCGGGCGCGAGGTCGAGCACGTGGTGGCGCCGCTCCGGGACGTGTTCGCGGCCATCTTCTTCGTGTCGATCGGGATGACGGTGGACCCGACGGCGGTCTGGGCGCACCTCCCGGCGTCGCTCGCGGTGGCGCTGGCGGTGATCGTGGCCCAGCTCGTGGCGGTGGGGTCGGCGGGGGTGTTGACGGGGCTCGGCGCGCGGCGGGCGCTCATGGCCGGGCTGGCGCTGGGGCAGATCGGCGAGTTCGGCTTCATCCTGGCCGCGATCGGCGCCGCGAGCGGCGTGGTGGACGGCGCGCTCCAGCCCATCCTCGTGACGGTCGCGGTCATCACGTCGCTGACGACGCCGATCGCGCTGCGCCACGCCGACCGGGTGGTGGGGGTGGTGGACCGGCTGACGCCGGCGCGGCTCCAGCACCTCCTGGGGCTCTACGAGTCGTGGGTCGAGCGCGTGCGCGAGGCCAAGCCCGGGGCGCGGTCGCCGCTGCGGCGGGCCTTCGTCTTCCTGGTGGTGGACGCGCTCGCCATCATCGCGGCGCTGGGCGTGGCGATCGCGTGGCTTCCGGAGCTGACGGCGCTGCTCGTGGACGCGCTGAGCGTGTTCCCCGGGACGGCGCGGCTGCTGGTGGCCGGCGCGGTCATCCTGGCGTCGCTGCCCTTTCTCCGCGGGGTGGTGCGGAACGCGGCGATCATCGCGCGGACCATCGGCGACGTGATCGTGGCGTCGGCGACGAGCGACGAGGAGGCGACCTCGACGCGCATCGCGCTCCACGGGCTCCGCGCGCTCCTCTACCTGGCGATCGTGGTCGGGCTCGGCTTCCCGGCCGTGGCGGCGCTCCGGCCGCTGATGGACGGCTACTACGCCATCCCGATCCTGGGCGGCGTCGTCGTGGTGCTGTCGGTCATCTTGTGGCGCCGCGCGGGGCGGGTCGACGACGTGTTCCGCTCGGGGGCGCGCGAGCTGGCGGAGCGGATCGCGAAGCGCGCGCGGGTCGCGGGGCCGGAGACGGCCGGCGCGGCCGAGAGTGAGGTGCACGAGGCGCTCATCCCGGGCCTCGACGGCGCGGCCGAGGTGGTGGTCGACGCGGACTCGGCGCTCGTGGGCAAGTCGCTCCGCGAGCTCGGGCTCCGCTCGGCGACGGGCGCGACCATCGTGGCGATCGACCACCACGGGCACGGGGCGGTCCTGCCGACCGGCAGCGAGCGCCTCGCCGCTGGCGACGTCTGCGTCCTCGCGGGCACCACGACCGCC
>SBGO01000301.1 GCA_006226565.1 Deltaproteobacteria bacterium
CCACCACGCGCTCGTGACGGTGCTGCGCGAGCTGGGGCTGCCGGTCCTGGTCAGCCCCACCACGCGCTCGTGACGGTGCTGCGCGAGCTGGGGCTGCCGGTCCTGGTCAGCCGCTACCGCTCCGCGTCGCGCGCGCGCCCCGACCAGCCCCTCGTCATCGCCGAGCCCACCGCCCACGAGGACGACGAGCTCATCGAGATGATCACCGAGGCGCTCGGCAACGGCGCGCCGGTGGTCGTGGTGCTGCCGAAGTGGGACCCCTACGACTGGGACCCGCCGCCGGCCGACGCGGAGGCCGACGACGGGCCGCTCCCGCTCGAGCGCGCCGCCGACCCGAAGGAGCGCGTGCCGAAGCTGCTCCCGCTCGAGGAGGTCGCGCGCCCCCTCAACCTCATCAACCGCGCGGTCGCGCGCCACGCGGGGACCGCCGCGCCGGAGGCGTGGAACCCCGACGTCGTGATGCGCGACGAGCCGGTCACGCGCTGGGAAGGGCCGCTCACCCGCTTCGCGACCCCGACGCTGTCGCGCTTTCAGGGTATCGACCTGACCCTCGTCCCGGAGGTCGCCGCGGCGGGCCCCGACGGCCCGGGCTCGATCCTCATCGGCGCGTGGCCCGGACGCGAGGCGGCCATCTACGTCGTCAGCGACCCCGAGCTCTTCGACACGATGGGCCTCGGGCGCGGGGACAACGCCGTCCTGGCCTACCGCTTCTTCGTGGACGAGTTGGGCGCGCACGGGCTGGTCTTCGACGAGGTCGTCCACGGCTTCAAGAAGCCGCCGTCCATCTGGAGCGACCTCTTCGACTTCCCGCTGGTCGTCCTGACCTTCCACCTCATCGGGCTCCTGGCGCTCGGGCTCTGGGCCGCGGGCGCCCGCTTCGGCAAGCCCGACCGGCTGCCGCCGCGGATCGCCCCCGGCAAGGCGGCGCTCATCAGCAACACCGCGACGCTCCTGGCAGTCGGCGGCCACGTCGGCTACGGCCTCCGCGAGTACTTCAAGAGCACGCTGCGCGCCGTCGCGCGGGAGTGCGCCCTGCCGGCCCGCCTCGACGACGACGAGCGGCTCGAGACGCTGGCGCGGCTGGCGGCCGACCGTGGCGTCTCCGAGGACCCCGTCGCGCTGGCGCGCCGGGTCGCCCAGGTCGCCGACACCAAGCGCGAGGGCCGGCGAGCGCTGGCGCTGGCGCGCCGCATCTATCGCTTCCGCATGGAGATGACGAATGGACACCACCGGGACTGAAGCGCCCACGGCGGCCACCGCGCCGGGCCCGCTCTCCTCGATCAGCGCCCTCGCCACCGCGATGAAGGCCCAGATCGGGCGCGTCGTCGTCGGCCAGGACGGGGTCGTCGAGGCGCTCCTCGTGGCGCTCCTGAGCGAGGGCCACATCCTCCTCGAGGGGCCGCCGGGGACCGCGAAGACCCTGCTCGCGCGCGCCTTCGCCGCGACCCTGGGGCTGTCGTTCAACCGCATCCAGTTCACCCCCGACCTGATGCCCGGGGACGTCATCGGGACCAACCTCTTCAACTTCCAGACGAGCCAGTTCACGCTCACGAAGGGGCCGATCTTCACGGACTTCCTGCTCGCCGACGAGATCAACCGGACGCCGCCGAAGACGCAGTCGGCGCTGCTCCAGGCGATGCAGGAGCGGACCGTCACCATCGACGGCAAGACCTACCCGCTGTCGTCGGGCTTCATGGTCGTGGCGACCCAGAACCCGATCGAGCAGGAGGGGACCTACCCGCTGCCCGAGGCGCAGCTCGACCGCTTCCTCCTCAAGGTGGTCGTGCCCTTCCCGAGCCGCGGCGAGGAGCGCGCCATCGTGCGCCTCCACGGCAACCGCACGGCGATGCCGCGCCTCGAGCGCTTCGGCCTCGAGCCCGTCGCCGACCTGGGCGCGCTCGCCGAGATCCGCGATCAGGTCGCGCAGCTCGCCCTCTCCGACGAGGTCGCGGACTACATCGTCGACCTCGTGCGCGCCACCCGCGACCACTCGTCGCTGCTCCACGGGGCCTCGCCGCGCGCCGCGAGCATGCTCGCCACCGCCTCGCGGGCCCGGGCGGCGCTGCGCGGTCGGCCCTACGTCGTCCCCGACGACGTCAAGGAGCTCTTCCTGCCGGCGATGCAGCACCGCGTGATCCTGGCCCCCGGCGCCGAGGTCGAGGGCGTCACGGCGAAGGGGGTCCTCGACCAGATCATCGCGCGCGTGCCGGCGCCGCGCTGATCGGTCGAAGGCGGCCGACGACGCCCACGGCGGCGGCGGCGCCCGCCTGACGCGCCGTCGGACGACCCGCTGAGCCGCGCCCATCCGAGACCGAGCGGTCAAAGCGATAAAAATCGGAGGGGTCGGGTTTACGATCCCGGCTCTCCCGGTCCAGTGTCACCGCTGCCGCCGCGTTGGGTTGGCGGTGGCGTTGACTCGCGCGGGGACGCTCCGGGAGGGCTCCGGGCGCGCGGAATCGGAGGGACCATGCGCAAGCATTGGATGATCGGCGGCGCCGTTGCGGCGCTCCTGGCCGGGGGTTGTCAACAGGCATCGCAGGCGCCGGTGGCGCCCGCGCCAGTGGCGGAGCGGGTCGCGGAGGCGACGCCCGCGCCGGCGCCGACGCCCGAGGTGACGCCGCGCGACGAAGTGACGGTCGCGGCGCACCAGGGCGGCAGCAGCGCCGCCGCGGCGGAGAAGTTCAAGGCCTGGGGCGTCGTCCACGCCTTCCTCGGCCAGCCGGTCGTCGGCGGCCGCGCCATCAGCAACTCGGAGGCCATCGCCTTCACCAAGGACAACCACGTCGGGATCACCACCGACGGCGGCGCGAGCTGGGGCTTCACGCGCCACACCAGCGGCGACGTGCGCGCGGTCGGCGGCGCCCCGGGCGGCCCCTACGTGACCGTCGGCAAGTACGGCTACATGGCGATCTCGCGCGACGGCAAGAGCTGGAGCGACCTGCCCCGCTTCACCGAGGACGAGCTGGTCGACGTCGCCGTCGGCTCGGGCGGCATCGTCGCGGTCGGCAAGAAGGGCCAGTGGGTCCGCTTCGACGCCGAAGGCCGCACCGGCAGCGTCGGGATCCTCCCCGACAAGTTCAAGGCCCGCACGGTCGTCGCCCTCAGCGGGCGCTTCGTCGCCATCAACGGCCGCAAGGCCTACGCGGCGGCCGACGGCCAGCGCTGGACCGCCCTCGACGCGGCGCCGGAGCTCAACAACAACAAGAAGGCGACGACGCGGCGCGGCCTGTGCTCCGTGACGCGGGTCGGCAAGGGCTCGGGCGTCTCCTGCGACGTCAAGGGCGTCGCCTGGGGCCTGTCGAGCTCCGAGACGCTCGTCTACGACAAGAAGACCCTGGCCTTCACCCAGGACGGCGGCTCGACCTGGGCCATCCAGCCCGCGCCCTTCAGCGGCATCGAGGGCGTCGTCGGCAACCCCGGCGGCCCGATGTTCGTCTACGGCGCCAAGGGCGCGATGGCGATGAGCCGCGACGGCAAGTCGTGGTCCGAGGTCGCCATCAACGCGCAGAAGACGCTCCGCGCCGGCCTCGTCGACGGGTCGATGGTCCTCATCGTGGGCGACGGCGGCACCATCGTGCAGAGCAAGGACGGCGGCGAGACCTGGAGCGTCGTCCCGAGCCCGGTCAACAAGGCCCTCAAGCAGGTCGCCAAGGTCGACGGCCGCTACATCGTGCCCCTCGGCAAGGGCGGCATCGAGAGCCCCGACGGCGTCACCTGGATCGAGCTGGTCGACCCGACCGTCCTCGAGGCCATCGCCAAGCCCGGCCGCCCGGGCAAGTGCGAGGGCCGCATGCCGTCCCAGAGCGAGATCTGCACCGTGCAGCGCTCGGTCACGACCCCGCTCGGCATCCCCAACGTCAAGTCGATCGACTTCATCGGCGACGCCGGGCTCGCGATGGGCGACGCCGGCCTCGTGGCCGTGACCGCCGATGGCGGCGCGAGCTGGAAGTGGCACAGCGGCTTCACGCTCCGCGACCTGAACTCCTTCGACGCCAAGGGCCAGGTGGTGGTCGCGGTCGGCGGCAAGTCGGTCATCGTGTCGACCAACGGCGGCAAGAGCTTCCGCGAGGCGCAGCTCCCGAAGAAGGCCGGCCGCGTCTTCGCCACCTACATCAGCGACGGCACCGTCTTCGCCGCGGGCGACGGCGGCACCATCCTGCGCTCGACCGGCGACCTCCAGACCTGGGAGCTGATGAACACCGGCGAGAAGAACCGCACGCGCTACGTCGGGCTCTTCTCGGTCGGCGGCGTGCTCTACGCCAGCGGCCAGCGCGGCGAGCTCTTCCGCGCCGAGGCCGGCGGGGCGGTCTGGTTCCAGATCGCCACCGGCGTCAGCGACCCCATCCAGGCGATGACCGGCGAGGGCTCGACGGTCCTGGCGGTGACCTACGCCGGGCGCAAGGGCGGCAACCTCATGCTGCGCTCCGACGACGACGGGCGGCACTTCTACGTGCTGCGCGAGATCAGCCACTCCGGCTCGGTCGACCGCTTCGAGCTCGCCTCGGGCACGCTCCTCTACCGCGACCGCAGCTCGAAGGACTTCGGCGCCACCTGGACGAGCTCCGGGGACGACTACTGGGCGGGCAGCGTCGAGGTCGGCGACGGCTCGGGCCTCCGCCTGGTCGACCACGCCTCGACCTACGTGCGCGACCGCTTCTACGTGGTCGCGGGCAAGGACGACTGGACGATCATCGACGCCTTCTCCACGAAGGGCTCGCGCGTCACGTGCGACAACGGCACCGGCTGCTGGATGATCGACGGCGGCCAGGTCTACCGCCCGCTCTAGGCCCTCGCGCGCGGTCGCCCGGCCCGCTCCGACGCGGGTGAGGCGACCGCCGCCGGGGACCCCGCGGCACTCCGAAGGGGCGGCGCTCACCCAGTGGGCGCCGCCCTTTTCGCGTTTTCGGGCGGCTCGCTCTGGCCATGGACTGACCCTTCGATCAAGATCGGCGACGAAGACCCCGCTCCTCCCCTCCGAGCACGGCGCCGTGCGGGCGCCGGGAGACGCCCTTGCACGACGACGGACGCGCCGACAGCCCGCTCGTGGCCGCCCCGGTCGGCCCCTTCGAGCGCGCCTTCGAGCGGAGCCCGGTGCCCCAGCTGCTGCTCCGGCACGGCCGCGTCGTGGCCGCGAACGCCGCCGCACGCGAGACGCTGCAGCTGTCCCTGCACGCGCTCGTCGACCGCCCGGCGAGCGCGTTCCTACCGGGGCTCGACGACGCCCTCGACGCCGGCCTCCCTCCGGGCGCTCCGCCGATGGACCGGGAGATCACCGTCTGTCGCCTCGACGGCCCCGACGACGAGCTCCTCGTGAGCCTCTGCCCCCCGCGCACGGGCCCCACCGCCGACGCCTCCCGCGACGGCGGCGAGCGGCGCTTCGCCGCGATGCTCGCCCACATGCCGCTGCTCTGGTTTCGGCTCGACGCGACCGGCGTCTTCCGCGACGTCCACGTCCCGAGCGGCATGAAGCTCCTCGCGCCGCCCGAGGTCTTCCTCGGCCGCCGCCTGGAAGACGTGCTGCCGCCGGCGCTCGCCGAGACCGCTCGCGCCGCCCTGAACGACGCGATCGCGGGCGGCGCGCCGCTCCGCTTCGACTACCCCGCCGAGGTCGACGGCGCCGAGCGCTGGTACCAGTGCCACATGCTGCTGGCCGGCGACGACGACGTCTTCAGCTACGTGACCGACATCACGACGCGCAAGGCCTCCGAGGAGGCGATGCAGCGCGCGGTCGAGGAGGCCCGCGAGGCCGCCCTGACGCGGACGCGCTTCCTCGCGGCGGTCAGCCACGAGGTCCGGACGCCGATCAACGGCATCCTCGGGATGGCCGACCTCCTGAGCGACACGCCCCTCGACGAGGAGCAGGAGGGCTACGTCGCGATGCTCCACAGCGCCGGCCGGGCGCTCCTGAACGTCATCAACGACGTGCTCGATTTCACCAAGATCGAGGCCGGCCACCTGCGCCTCGAGCCCACGGCCTTCTCCCCGCGCGACGTGGTGGAGGGCGTGATGACGCTGCTCGCCGAGCGCGCCCACGGCCGCGGCCTCGAGCTCGGCGCGCGCATCGCCCACGACGTCCCCGCCACGGTCGTCGGGGACGCCAACCGGGTCGCGCAGGTGCTGCTCAACCTGGTCGGCAACGCCATCAAGTTCACCCTGGCGGGCAGCGTCGCCGTCCGCGTGGACGTGCTCCACGCCGCCGCCGACAAGCAGGTGCTGCGCTTCGCGGTCGCGGACACGGGCATCGGCATCGCGCCGGCGGTCCTGCCGAAGCTCTTCGCGCCCTTCGAGCAGGGGGACCCGCTGACGACGCGACGCTTCGGCGGGACCGGCCTCGGGCTCGCGATCAGCCGGCGCCTCACCGACCTCATGGAGGGCGAGATCACGGTGGAGAGCGAGGTGGATCGCGGCAGCGTCTTCACCTTCGACCTGCCGGCCGACCTGCCGGCCGGGGTCCCCCGCACGCCCCGCAGGCCCCGCCCTCCGGCGGCCCTCGCCGCGTCGGGGCGCCCCCTGCGCGTGATCGGCTACACCCCGGGCGCCCGCCTCCGCGAGCAGCTCGACCACGAGCTCCCGGCGGCGGGGGCGACGCTGTGGACGA
>SBGO01000486.1 GCA_006226565.1 Deltaproteobacteria bacterium
ACGCCGCCGACGGCGCCGCCCGGGACCTGCTCTGCACCCTCGGGCGCATGCAGGTCGAGCGCCTCCGCGGCGCCGGGACGCTGCTCGTGGCGCCCCTCGGCGCGCTCGCCGCCCTGGTCGTCGTGCGCGGCCAGGTGACCGTGACGACCGAGGACGGCTCGACGGCGGCCCGCGCGGGTGAGACCCTCGCGCTGCCGAGCGACCTCGGCGCCTTCTCGGTCGCGCTCACGGAGGCCGAAGCCATCATGACCTGGTGCCGGGCATGAAGAAGAAGGACCTCGCCATCGATCTCCTCGAGATGGCGCTGGCGCGGCGTGACGAGCCCGCCGCGCTGGCGACGGCCCTCATCGCCCTGGACAAGCTCTCGCAGAGCCGCCCCGATCACGCCAACTGCCACTACGCCGCCGGCCGCATCCTGCTCGTGATGAGCCAGCCACAGCTCGCGATGGGCGCGCTCCGCGTGGCCTGCGAGCTCGATCCCGGCCACGCCCTCGCCCACTACTACGAGGGGGTCGCCCACTGGCTCCTGGGCGATCGCAGCCGCGCGCTCACCAAGATCCTCCACGCCCTCAACGTCGATCCCGACCTCTTCGACGCGCGCTACGACGCCGCGGTCATCTACTACCAGCGCGGCGACTACGTGGCGGCGCTCGAGCACCTCAAGCGCGCGCTCGAGCTGCGCCCCGACGACTTCCCGACCCTCAAGAAGCTGCTGCAGTGCCTGCTGGGCCTCGACCACCTCGGCACCGCGCAGCTCACCCACCAGCGCCTCCGGCAGGTGTGGGCGACCAGCGAGGATCCGGCCGTCCGCGGGCTCCGCTCCTACGTCCTCGATCAGTTCCGCGTCGGCCCCCTGCGCGTGGTCGCCGTCGAGAGCCTGCTCCCCGAGGGCGACCCGGCGGTGCTCTACAGCTTCGCCGCCCACGACGACGTGGGGCTGGCCTTCACCGTCACCCTCGAGACCAGCGCCGCGCTGCGCGAGGCCGAGGGGGGCTGGGTCCTGGCCATCAGCGACCGCGAGGTCCACGCCCACACCGCGACCCGCTGGGCCGATCCCCCCGGTTACCACGTGCTCAAGCCGGCCGTCGTACAGACCATCAAGCGCTGGGCCGGGCTCGGCGACGAGGCCGACTGAACGCGGCGCGGCGCCGCCTGACGGGACCGAGCCTTCTGGTCAGCGCGCCGGTCGCATGATAAACGGACCACTGCACGCCGGCGAACGGGTCCTCCCGCCGCCGCGACGCCTGTATTCTTAGAGGTGGCCGCGCGATGTCGAAAGTCCTGCCGCAGCATTTCGGCAAGTACATCCTGATGCGGAAGATCGCCATGGGCGGCATGGCGGAGATCTTCAAAGCGAAGGTCACCGGCACCGAGGGGTTCGAGAAGGACCTCGTCATCAAGCGTATTCTGCCGCACTTCACGGAGGATGAGGCCTTCGTGAAGATGTTCATCGATGAGGCTTCGATCACCGCGAAGCTTCAGCACCCGAACATCGTGCAGATCTTCGATTTCGATGTCGCGGAGGGCACCTACTACATCGCGATGGAGTACATCGAGGGCCGCGACCTCAAGGATGTGCTCGAGCGCAGCATCAAGCTCGGGGAGCCGCTGTCGGTCGCCCAGTGCGTGTGGATCCTCATGGAGACCTCGAAGGGCCTCCACTACGCGCACACCAAGGAGTACCGCGGCAAGCCGCTGAACATCGTGCACCGCGACATCTCGCCGTCGAACGTCATGGTCGCGTTCAACGGCGAAGTGAAGCTGATGGACTTCGGCATCGCGAAGGCCGCCCAGCGCTCGACCAAGACCATGGCCGGCGCGGTCAAGGGCAAGGTCGCCTACATGAGCCCCGAGCAGGCGCGCGGCAAGCCGCTCGACGGGCGCTCCGACCTCTTCGCCCTCGGCATCATGCTGTGGGAGATGCTCACCGGGAAGCGGCTCTTCCTCGCCGAGAGCGACTTCGAGACGCTCACCAACGTGCTGAAGGCCGAGGCGCCGCCGCCGTCGAGCATCAACCCGGCGGTCCCGGCCGACCTCGACCCGATCGTCCTCAAGTGCATCGAGAAGAAGCGCGAGGACCGCTACCCGAACGTCGAGGCCTTCAACCGCGAGCTGACGCGCTGGTACTACTCGAACGTCATCGACCTCGAGAAGGAGAAGCTGCGGCCGCTGATGAGCCGCCTCTTCAAGAGCGAGATCGACGAGGTCGAGCGCTACAACGAGGAAGAGCGCGTCGACCTGATGGGCGGGACGGCGAGCGGCGCGGCCGACGCGACGGCGATGATGCCGGCGGCGGCGGACATCACCAGCGGGGGCGGCGACGGCGATCAGCGGACGCGCATCGACGCCTCGGCCATGGACTTCGGGGGCCCGGCGCCGCCGGACGCCGAGGCCCGCACGCGCGCGATGCCGGCCGCGATGGAGCCGCCGGCCCCGCAACAGCCGCCGCCGCGCGGCTACAACCAGCGCGCGCAGCCGATGCCACCGCCGCAGCAGCAGCGGCGCGGCTCACGCCTGCCGCTCATCCTCTTCCTGGTGCTGCTGCTCGTGGGCGGAGGCGGCGCCGCCGTCTTCTTCGCGACCCAGGGCAACGACAACGGCAACAGCGGCAACAACGGCAACAACGGCAACGCCACGACCGAGGCCCCCAGGGGCGACGCGATGCTTCGGATCCTCGTCGATCCGAAGGAGGCGAAGGTCAAGATCGACGGTGAGGTCGCCTTCGAGAAGGAGGGCCTCGAGCTCGGTCAGGCGGTGCGCGTGACGGCGGACGCCCCCGGCTTCGAGAGCTACAGCAAGGTCATCAAGATCGAGGAGAAGGATCAGTTCCTCAAGATCCAGCTCGAGAAGGAAGCCAAGTACGTCAACGTCGTGGTGCAGCCGAGCGACGACACCGCGATCGTCTACGCGAACAGCGAGCGCCTCGGCGCCGGGCCGCAGTCCTACCGCGGCAAGGTCGGCGACAGCGTGCTCTTCCGGGTCGAGCCGGTCGGCGGCGGCCAGCCGGTGACCCAGACGGTGGTCCTCGCCGAGGACGTCCCGATCGTGAAGATCTCGGTCCGCTCGGCGGCGACGCTGCTGATCTCGGTGCTGCCGGCGGAGGCGACGGTCGAGGCCTCGGCGGGCACGGTCGAGGCCAAGGAGACCGGCCTCTTCGCGGTCAACAACCTCGAGCTCGGGAGCTCGGTGGACGTCACGATCTCGGCGACGGGGTACAAGCGCGAGAAGCGCACCGTCGGGATCGCGCAGGCCACCGAGACGCTCAAGCTCGAGCTCGAGAAGGCCGCGCCGGGCAAGGGCAGCATCAAGGTCGGCGCGCGCCCGTGGGCGCAGGTCACCATGGACGGCCGCCCCTACGGCACCACCCCGGTCACGATCCCGGGCGTCTCTGCGGGGCGTCACCGGATCACCCTCAAGCAGGGAAGCAAGACGAAGACCCAAAACGTCATGGTCAAGCCAGGCCAAGAGGCGAAGGTCTACGTCGACTTCACGACCATGTAACAAGCGGGTCCGAGGGTCCTCGCGGGCGGCCGCCGTTGGCCGCGCGCGCACTCCTCGGATTTCAACGTGACACGGCGCGAGCCACCCGTTATAAGACCGCCCGCTTCAAGGAACCCGAGCGTCAGGAACCTTCTATGTCGCGTTACACCGGCCCCCGAATCAAGAAGATGCGCGCCCTCGGCGTCGACCTCCCCGGCCTCTCGCGGAAGTCGATCGAGCGCCGCCCCTACCCGCCCGGCCAGCACGGCCCCAAGGCGACCCGCCGTAAGCTCTCGGACTTCGCGCGCCAGCTCATGGAGAAGCAGAAGATCCGCCTGAACTACGGCCTGAGCGAGACGCAGCTGCGCCGCCTCATGAAGGAGGCCCGCCGCTCGAAGCTGGCCACCGGCCAGAAGCTCCTCGAGCTGCTCGAGCGCCGTCTCGACAACGTGGTCTTCCGCGCCGGCCTCGCGCCGACGATCCCGGCGGCCCGCCAGCTCGTGAACCACGGCCACTTCAAGGTCAACGGCCGCCGCGTCGACATCCCGTCGTTCCGCCTCCGCGTGGGCGACGAGATCACGATGCGCGAGCGCAGCCAGAACCTGGCGATCGTGGTCGAGGCCCTCGAGTCGCACTCGCCGCTCAAGCCCGAGTGGCTCGACGTCAAGGCCGACAAGCGCCACGTGCAGATGCGCGACACGCCGATGGCCGACTCGGTCCCGTTCCAGATCGATATCCAGCTCGTCGTCGAGTACTACTCGAAGCGTATGTAGCTGACGCCGCGGGCGAGCCCGCGGTTGCTTGCAGAATATGGCCGACGACCGCGGTGGGTTCCCCGCGGTCGCCGGCTTTTTGTGTTTTCGCCCCGGGAGCGGTCAGGGGCGGACCACGACCCCGCCGACGACGCGGCTCGCCCACTTGGCGCGCAGGGCCTCCTTCAGCTCCGACAGCGGGTAGGTGGCGCCGACGTGGGGGACGAGGCCCTCGGCGACCCAGCGATCGAGGGCGGCGAGGCGCTCGCCGCGGATCGTCGGATCGCGGTGGGTCGAGATGGCCGTCGGGCAGCCGAGCACGTCGAGCCCCTTCATCATGATGAGGTTCGTCGGGAGCACGTTCGCGTTCGGCGCGCCGCGGCCGCCGCGCCCCTTGGCAACGAAGGGGGTCGCCGCCCAGCCGACGATCAGGTAGCGGGCGCCGAAGCGGACGCCGCGGAGGCTCGCGGCGGAGATCGGCCCGCCCACGCCGTCGTAGACGACGTCGACGCCGCGGCCGCCGGTCAGGCGCTTGAGGGCGTCGCGCAGGCTCTCGCCGTCGTCGCCGCAGGAGATCCGCCCCTCGGGATCGGCGTGGGTCCGGAGCGTGTGATCGGCGCCCTGGGCTGCGACCTCGGCGAGCTTGTCGGGCGATCGGCCGGTCGCGATCACGGTGGCGCCGAGGCGCTTGGCGAGGTGGACCGCCGCCAGTCCGGTCGCCCCGGAGGCGCCGTGGATGAGGACGGTCTCGCCCGCGGCGAGGCGGCCGCGCGCGACGAGGCAGTGGTAGGCGGTCTCGTAGCTCCCGAGGAAGCACGCGCCCTGATCGTGGCTCCAGCCGACGGGCAGCGGTCGGAGCGCGTCCGCCGGCGCGACGGCGTAGGAGGCGAAGCCGCCCCAGCGCTGATAGGCGCCGAGCGAGCGGGGACCGGTGCGGAGGCCGTCGGCGATGACGCGCGCGCCGACCTCGAGGGGGGCTTCGGGGCCGCGCCAGACCACGTCGCCGGCGAGCTCGAGCCCAGGGGTGTAGGGGGGCGAGGCCATGTGCTGGTACTGGCCGCTCGCCATCAGGAGATCGACCCAGCCGACCTGGGCGGCCCGCACGGCGACGATCACGTCGCTCGGGCCGAGCTCCGCCGGATCGGGCGGGGGCTGCGGCTCGAGCCGGAGCTGGTGCTCGACCGCGTCGAGCGGGGTCTCGCCGAACGCCTCCACCACCGCGCGCACGCCGATCGGGCCCATCGCCACGTCACACCTCCGAGCTGGCGCGGCGATGCTAGCGCCCCCGCCCAGCCCCGACCAGCCGACCCGCCGACCCGCCGACGCATTCGCCGACCGCCGGCGCTCGACCGCTGTGCTACCTTCCGTGCAGGGCGCCCACAAGCGACGGAGAGCGGGGTCGGCCATGCGCGTGCTGATCATCGAGGACGAGCCGAAGATCGCGGGCTTTCTGCACCGGGGCCTGACCGAGGAGGGCCACCAGGTCGACGTCGTCGGGGACCTCGACGGCGCCCGCCTCGCCGTCCGGGCCGAGCGCTACGATCTGCTCCTCGTCGACCGCATGCTCCCCGACGGCGACGGGCTCTCGGTCGTCCGCGAGCTGCGCCGCGCGCGCGACCGCACGCCGGCCATCTGCCTCACCGCGCGCGACCGCGTGGAGGAGCGCGTCGAGGGCCTCTACGGCGGCGCCGACGACTACCTGGTCAAGCCCTTCGAGCTCGACGAGCTGCTCGCGCGCATGGCCGCCGTCACGCGCCGCGCCCCCGCGGCCGAGCAGCTCGAGGTCGGCGACCTCGTGATCGACGTCGCGGCCCACCGGGTCCGCCGCGCCGACCAGGAGCTCCAGCTGACCGCGCAGGAGTTCTCGCTCCTGCGCTACCTCGCGGAGAACGCCGGCCGGGTGCTGTCGCGCACCCGTATCCTCGACGCGGTCTGGGGGGTCACCCACGATCCGCGGACGAACGTCGTCGACGTCTACATCAGCTACCTGCGCGCCAAGGTGGACAAGGGGTTCGAGCGCCCGCTGATCCACACCGTGCGGGGCGCGGGCTACGTGCTCGAGGACCGCCCCCGGTGAGCGCCTCCGTCGCGCGCCGCGTCGCCGCCAGCGGGGCCGCGATCCTGGTCGCCACCCTGGTGGTGGTCGGGGGCGCCACCGCCATCGTCCTCCACACGCGTCAGGTCGACGCCCTCGACCAGGCCCTCCTCGCCGCCGCCCACGGCCGCGCGCACCCGGCCGTCGCGGGGCGCGTCGAGGTCGAGCACAGCCGCTCGCCGGTCGAGGCCTGGCTCGTGACCGACGGCGACCCCCGCGTGCCCGTCGACGCCGCCCGCCGCGCCCGCCGCGGGGAGCGACC